>DYIZ01000096.1:23476-26311 GCA_020723385.1 Candidatus Aquidulcis sp. | reverse complement strand
TCGCTACGTCACCGAGATGGCCCGCCGCCTGGCGGCCCTGGTGCGCTTGCAGCCCGGAGCTGGACGAGAATTACCGGGTAGTCTGCGCGGCGGCGTATGCCTGGCCGGGTGGGGCAATTTAAGCCGCGGCAAAGCGCAGCCAGGGCAAGCGCCTGTTTGTGATGCCCACCGATTGGATAATTTTATGGCTCTGGGAGAGTCCTTACAACAAGCGGAAGGAAAACGTGGTAACGGACAAAGCTTGCCGTAACAGCGTAAGCCTGATCCATTGTGATCACACAGCTACCAGTCCCCAAACAATCTCCGCCCCATCCCGCGAAGGTTGACCCCGTGTCGGCCACCGCCGTCAGGGTGACCACTGTGCCAGATTCATAGGTGTGCGAACAATCTAACCCACAAGAAATCCCTTCTGGCACACTGGTCACCGTCCCACTGCCGGCGCCATCCAGCGTCACCGCCAGCCCGTATTCAGGCGCCACTGTCACCGTGATAGGCGCGTAATACAGGATATCGCCGGTTGGGGTATCTACCGCTTCCAACCAGGCCAGGTGGCCGCGGCCGCTCTCGCCCAGCGCCACGACCGGGTCGCTGAAGACATACGGTGCGGGAATGCCGGTCAACGGCTGGTCGGCGCCCCAACTGCCCCCCGCCGGGCGGTAATCCAGGCTGATGCCATAGTTGACCTCCTGGTAATCCCGCCAGGCCGCCAGTGCGTTGCCCTGGCGATCCACGGCGATCTCCGGCCCATAACCGGTATCCAGATCATTCACCCTCAGGTTAGCGTTCCAACTGCCCCCCGCCGGGCGGTAGGCAAAATACACATTGCTCATGCCGGAATACTGGCACTGGTCGGCGCTTTTGCGGTAATCGGCCCAGACGGCATAGGCATTACCGGCGGCGTCCACAGCAATCGCCGGGGCTTCCTGGTTGCAGACGCGTTCCAGATCATCGTTGACCCTCTGGGGCGTGCCCCATGACCCGCCCGCTGGGCGGTAGGCAAAGTAGATATCGGCAGCGTTGTCATAGCCATCTTCCCAGATGGCGTAGGCATTGCCCATGCCGTCTGTGGCAATATCCGGCTCATATTGGTGCTCGGCGTGTGTTTCGTCGCTGACCTTCTCGTTGGCCTGCCAACTGCCGCCGGCCGGGCGGTAAGCGAAGTAGATATCCCAGGACGCGCCTCGTCCATCTTGCCAGGCGGCATAGGCGTTGCCGGCCGCATCCACCGCCAGGGCGGGTTGATAGTTGCCTGGTTCGGGGGCATCGCTCACTTTTTCTGGGGCCTGCCACACGCCAACCGGGTTTGGGCTATAGGCCGGGTGATAGGCGAAATAGATATCCCCGCCGGTGGCGAACAGGGCATACAGGTTGCCGGACGCGTCTGCGCCCGAGGCGGTCAGGTGAGTCTGGTACGACTGCATGGCCGTGCCTGTGTCGTAGTTCAGGCGCTCGTCCAGGCCCCAGACCGTGCTGGTGATCGGGCGGTAGGCGCTGTAAATATTCATTTCGAACATCGTCCCGCCGCGCGCATCGGCCCAGACCAGGGCGGCATTACCCGCCGCATCCACTGACATGGCGGGCGAGTCCTTGGCAACCCGGTAAGTATCATCATTCACCCTCAGGGTGCGGCCCCAATCGCCCCCACTCAGGCGCGTTTTGCTGGCGATATCGCCATTGCGGTCGCGTGGGTCCACCCAAACCACAACCAGGTCGCCGGCCGAGTTGGCGCTCAACACGGCCCGCGATTGCATCAGCGCGCCGGGGTGGTCGTGCAGGGGCAGGGCCGTGCTCCAGCCGCCGCCAGCCTGCCGCTCGGAATAGTACACATCGTAGCTGTTGCCCAGGCGGTCGTCCAGCCAGGCTGCATACAGCTTGCCATCGCCATCCACCGCGAGGCTGGGATATTCCTGGTAGTAGTTGAGCTGTTCCTGGTTAACGCGCTGGTTGGCGCCCCAATTACCCGCCAGCGGGCGCTCGGCCAGGTAAATGTCCCAGCCCCATTCGGGGTCAGCGTTGCGGTGGTCTTCCCAGGCGGCATAGGCTGTGCCGTCTGCGTCCATCACAATCATCAGATCATCGCCCACGGATAGCGTACCTGCGCTGACCGGTTCATTGGCGCCCCAACTGCCTCCCGCCGGGCGTGAGGCGCCATAGATGGTGTAGTCAATCCAATTGCGGTTGTCCACCCAGATGGCCGTGGCGTTGCCGGCTGGGTCCACGGTGATCTCGCCGATGCCGGCGCACTCGTCTACATCGTTAACCCGCACCGCCGCACCCCAACTGCCCCCCGCCGGCCGGTAGGCAAACATCAGGTTGGCGCGGGTGGAAGGGAGCACCTCCCGCCAGACGGCATAGGCATTGCCAGCAGCGTCCACCGCCAGCGAGGGGTAATCCTGTTCGCGGCTTTCTGGATCGGCGTTGACCTGCTGATTAGCGCTCCATTCGCCGGTTGGAGCGCGGTAGGCAAAGAAAATATCCGGGTTGCCGTTACGGTTATCGCGCCAGAGCACGTAGGCCCCGCCGGCCGCGTCCAACGCCACGTGCGGGTCGCTGGCAACGGCAGGGTCGTCGTTCACCGGTTCGTTGGAGCCCCACTCTCCACCGGCGGGCTTGAAGGCAAAATAGACCGCCCTGGCGCCGGCATTGCGGAAATCCTCCCAGACGGCATAGGCGTTGCCGGCTGCGTCCAGGGCCACGTCTGGCCAGCTTTGCTCATAGAGACTGCGGCTGCCATCCGCCTGTTCGTGCGGCCCAACATGGATAGTTGCAGAAGAAACAGAATCTGGCTGCCCTTCAGCGGCCAGGAAAACCGGCGCTTGAGATTGCGCGCTTGCA
>DYIZ01000096.1:0-23466 GCA_020723385.1 Candidatus Aquidulcis sp. | reverse complement strand
CTAAAGAAAGAAAGCAGCAGCACAACAGCAGTGATTGCAAAAAAAGCTGTGCTTCCCGAGGAAAAGAACCTTCCCCAAAATAAACGCTTTCCAGAAATGATCGTGTCCATCTGAGACTCCTTCAAGCAGAACGATTGTCAAAAGTGGACATCACCGCACCCAACAATGCCGTTTGCCTTGCCAGAACACCAAAGCGTTGCTTTCTGAATCGCGCCGTGCTACAATATAACCGAATTGCATTCAGTTATATTGTAGCACAAGTATATGTCACCCAAACCAGATGTCAGCATGGAACGTAAACAGCAGATCCTGACCGCCGCCACGCGTGTCTTCGCCCGACGGGGGATCGAGGCTTCCAGAATGCAAGAGATTGCCCGGGAGGCCGGGTTGAGCGTGGGGGGAGTGTATTGGTATTACCAGAGCAAGGAAGAGATCGTATTGGGTCTGCTGCAATCCTTTGTAGAGAAAGACCTGAACCTGGCACGTTCCATCTTACAGGCCCCCGGCAGTGCTCGCCAACGCCTGGAGCTGGTCTTGATGGCAGGGTTGGACGAAGCGGTGCAGTTTATGCCGGTCACGCTTGAAGTGTATCGCCAGTCACTTCATAATACTGCGGTCAGGTCGATTCTGCAAACTTTCATGTCCAGTTACCAAAATATGTTTGCCGAAGTGCTGGCGCAAGGCATTGCCGACGGTGAATTCCGCGCTGTCAATCCGCTGGCTGCGGCAACCATGCTGATTGCCCTATATGAAGGCACGCAAGAACTGTCTTTGCTCGATCCCGAACCATCCCGTTTGTCTGAGATGTTTGCAGATAACCTGGCTTTGTTTTTCGATGGGTTGAAAAAATAAGGAGGCTTGACCATGACCTACAAACACTTTCTTTCCATTTGCCTGATCTTGGTCTTGCTGCTGGCCGCTTGCGGTCCGGCAGTACCCCCCACGGCATCGTCGCCTGCCCCGCAGACTGAAGAAGTGGCTGCGATACCCACCGCGACTGAAACCGCGCCACCCACTGCCACACCATCACAGACCCCGACACCCGCTCCGGTGATTTTCTTGGACGAGTTCGACGGAACGTTGGGAGAAGGCTGGAGCTGGCAGAACGAAGATCCTGAGCGCTGGAGTTTTACCCCCGAAGGCTGGCTGGCGCTGACGGCCGCCAATCCGGGATTTTTCTCGGAACAAGGCAGCCAACAGGTCAACCTGCTGCGCCGTCCCGCGCCGCAAGGTGACTTTGTGGTCACGACGCGCCTCTCCACGACACCAGACGAGAATTTCCAACAGGCGGGTATCTTTATCATCGCCGATGATTTCAACTATGCCGCAATCCTGAATGCCTTCTGCCAGTTCTGCCTGCCAGACAGCGGTGGGCATGGCTTCTTCATGGAAGCCTTCAAGGCCGGCCAATATGCGGCGGCCGGGATGGCGCAAGGAGCGCCGCAGGTGGAGGAGGTTTTCTTGCGCCTGGTGTATCATGCCGAAGAAAGACAAATCGAGGGGTTTTACGCCTTGGCGCCGGACGAGTGGAAGGCGCTGGGTACAATCGAAGGATTGCCGGAGCCGCAGATGATCGCTTTGGGTGCGGGAAATTCGCCTGGCCCAGAGGGAGTCACAGAAGACTTGCTGGCTTTCTACGATTACTTCGAGGTCAGCCGGATCGAAACAGCGGTGCGCCACGTGTCCGAAATACCCCAAGCGCCCACTCCCACCTCCGAACCGGCGCAGCCCGCCCTGCTTGCAGAGCCACAGCGCATCGAATTTCAGGCCGAAGATGGCGCGGCGCTGGTGGGCTATTACTACCCGGCGGCGGTCAACCCCGCTCCCGTTGTTGTCCTGATGCACTGGGCCGGCGGCGACCAGACCGATTGGCTCTATGTGGGCATGGTTTCGTGGCTGCAAAATCGCGGCGCAGAGATCCCCACCCCGCCAGCGGCAATGTATTTTGACGCTCCCTACCCCTTCCCACCGCTGCCAGAGGGGATCTCCTTTGCAGTCTTCACCTTCGACTTTCGCGGTTATGGGGAGAGCGCACCATCCAATGACCCGCAGAGCGCGCTGATAATGGACGCCCGCGCCGCCTATACCACCGCCGCCGCCCTGCCAGGCGTGGACCCGACCCGCGTGGCTGGCATTGGCGCCAGTATTGGCGCGGACGGGGTGGTAGATGGCTGCAACGAAGCATGCCTCGCAGCGCTCTCGTTGGGGCCGGGCAACTGGCTGGAGATGTCTTACTCAGAAGCGGTCACTGGGCTGGATGAACTGGGCAAGCCGGTCTGGTGCGTGGCTGCCGAAGACGATGAGACCGGCGCTCAAACCTGCCGGGCTGCCACTGGGGATCATTACTACACCCTGGTGCATCCCAGCGGCGGGCACGCCATGCGTCTGTTCCGCATCGAGAATAACTTGCAGCCCCCTATCGAAGAAACCATCCTGGATTTTTTGCGGTTGGTGTTCGACCTGCCGCAAGGATGATGATCTTTAGGCGCAAGATTGTTCAGGTAAGGTGCAACGCGCTTGATTTTGGCCCTAAAATCGTCCATTCGATACCAAGCGCCTTGCACCTGCCGCCGCCAACTTAACCGTATTGGCTTGAGGCGTCTTCAGGAGACTTGCACATGAATGATCCTGAATCTGTCGAACAAGTTGCCCGCGCCTCCTCACAAAGGCGCGGGATCGTGCGCTGGGCAGTCAAGCAAACCGTCTTCGTGCTGATCCTGGCCGCGGTGCTGTTTCTCTCTGCCGGAGGCGCGGCCGGGGCCAGGGACTGGCTTTTCCTTGGCCTGGTAGCCGCCATCCAGGTACTCACTGCCCTCGTTCTCATCCCGCGCAGCCCGGAACTGCTGATCGAACGCAGCCAGCTCAAAGAGGGCGTCAAAACCTGGGATATCGGGTTGGCCGTGCTGATGGGGTACAGCCCCGTGTTCCTGGCGCTGGCTGCCGGGCTGGAAGCGCGGCTGACTGCGCCGCCCGCTGGCATCAATGCGGGCGCACTGGTCGCCGTGCTGGTTGCAATCCTGGGAACCCTGCTGACCCTGTGGGCGATGCTCGCCAACCCCTTCTTCTCAGGGATCGTGCGCATTCAACAGGAGCGCGGGCACACCGTGGCGAGTTCGGGGCCATACCAATATGTACGCCATCCCGGCTACGTGGGGATGCTGATCTTTACCCTGGCGACGCCGTTGATCCTTGACTCACTGTGGGCCGTGGGCGTAGCGGCCCTGATCACGGTCGTTACGGCGGTGCGCACTGCGTTGGAAGATCGCACCTTGCAAAACGAGCTGGCGGGGTATGCAGAATATGCAACGCGTGTGCGTTTCTGCCTCCTGCCAGGCATCTGGTAGAACATTGACAGAAAGAGATGCGACTATGTTTACATATTTACCCGGAAAAACTCAGGCAAAACCGCTGCCGGCTTTGAATACTGCAGCGCTATTACTCGCCTTGCTGCTGCTCCCGGCCTTGGCCTGCACGTATGGGGAGCCAGAACCCCTCTACGTGCCCGAAAAGCCCACCCAGTACACCGCCGAGGTGCAGCCCGCAACGGAAGTGTATGTGCTGATTGATGAAGCCGGGAATGTAGTGGATTTTGGAGGTCCCTATGCTTACGGCGTCACCGCCGAGATGCGCTATGTGCTGCGCTTTTGGGACGTGGGCAACCGCTTAGAAGGCTATGGGACGGCGACCATCTACAAGGTTTACACCCCCATCCGTATCACCGGCATCAACGCCGACCTTGAAACAGATATGACCGAGGCTCAAAAGGCAGATGCCTATGCCCGAAGCACATTCCCTACCACCGAAGTGAAATGGACCGACCTGACCTTTAACGGCGGACCGGAAGGGAATTTCGCGGGCGCCAATCCAGATACGGGCAAGGATATTTTCGGCCACATGGATTGGCGCGAGAAGGAATGGGAGATGCACGTTGTCTTTTATCAGGATATCAAGCAAGATTACCTGGTGATTGGTGAAGAGCCATTCTACAACTGGCCGTGAAGCTTGCTGATTCTGGCGCCACGAAAATCAGTTCGCCATCTCGCAAAAACATCGCACGGTTATGCTCACAGTCCGCTTCATCTCGCTCCGGTACTGTTTGCCCCTGGGTTTATCTTCAGGGGCAACGCGTTTAATCGCTTAAGCCAGCAAAATTCCTGGGGGCTTTGGTGGCCTGGAACTGGCTGGGCTTGCTCACAGCGTTGTTCCTGGCATTTGCGGCGACTTTTCTAGTGCCAGAAGCGCTGCCGGCAATGATGATTGCTTATGTGCTCATATTATTAACCTCAGGTTTGTTCTTGGGGAGCCAAAAGGTGCTGTGGATAGCGCCCCTTTGCATCGTGGCGTTGGGAATCAATATATTGGTGGGGCATCGCGTGGAAGAACGCTGGTTCACCCCCGCTGGACCCGACCATGGGGATGATCGTAGCGGCTGTATCTGGCGCTTCTGTGCTGCTAGCGGCAGCGATAGCGTTGTATACGGGGCAAAAAAGGTTGTATCGGCAGGCGCAGTTGGCAAGCATCGAAAGCGAGAAAGCCAAGGCAGAGGCAGAGGAAGCCAGCCGCGCCAAGAGCGCTTTCCTGGCAACGATGCGCCATTAGATCCGCACGCCGATGAACGCGGTGATTGGAATGACGAGCCTGCTGTTGGATACAGAACTGATGCCGGTGCAGCGCGAGTATGCGCTGCTTTCGATCATCAATGACATCTTGGATTTTTCCAAGATCGAAGCGGGCCGGGTGGAGCTTGAAAACCAGCCTTTTAACCTGCGCGAGTGTGTCGATAGCGCAGTGAGTCTGCTCTCAAATACGGCGCTGAAAAAGGGGTTGGAGCTCTCCTGCCTGATCATCCCCGGCGTGCCGGCGGCGGTGATGGGGGACGAAACCCGGCTGCGGCAGATCTTGCTCAACCTGTTGAGCAATAGCCTGAAGTTTACCAAATCCGGAGAAGTGGCCCTGACGCTGGCCCAAGAGGCCAGCGCTGCCCCTGGTCGGCACGAGCTGCATTTTTCAGTGCGGGATACGGGCATTGGCATCCCGCCCGACCGGCTGGATCGGCTGTTCCAGTCTTTTAGTCAGGCAGACAGCTCGACAACGCATAAATATGGCGGGACGGGACTGGGGCTGGCAATCAGTAAACGGTTGAGCGAGCTAATGGGTGGACGCATGTGGGTTGAAAGCACCGGCGTGCCGGGGCAGGGCAGCACCTTCCACTTCACAGTGCAGTTAAGCCCTACATATGCGCCGCTGCGGCCATTCTTGCAGCCAGCGCAGGTGGATCTGTACGGCAAGCGGGTGTTGATTGTGGATGACAACGAGACCAACCAGCGGATAATGGCTTTGCAAACCAAGGCCTGGGGGATGGCGGCGCGGGTGGCCAAGTCTCCGCAGGAGGCGCTAGAGATATTGAAAGGGGGCAAGACTTTCGATATCGGGTTGATTGATTACCAAATGCCAGACATGGATGGTTCGACACTGGCAGCGGGGTGCAGGACTTCCCGTTGGTATTGGTCAGCTCGCTGGGGCGAGATGCGCTGGACAGACAACTGTTTGCGGCCTACCTGCTGAAGCCGATCCGCGCTTCGCAGCTCTATGATGTGTTGATGAGCATCCTGGCGGCCGTTGACGCCCCTGCAGGCGGCAAACCCGTACTAGCCCAAGCCGAGTTTGACCCGGCGATGGCCAAGCGCCTGCCGCTGCGTCTCTTGCTGGCGGAAGACCATATTACCAACCAGAAGCTGGCGCTGCTAACGCTGGGGCGGTTGGGTTACCGGGCAGATGTGGCGGCCAACGGGCTGGAGGTGCTGGCAGCGCTGGAGCGGCAGCCGTATGATGTGATCGTGATGGACATGCAAATGCCAGAGATGGACGGGCTAGAGGCGACACTGCGGGTGCGCCAACGCTGGAGGGCGCGGCCGAGCTGGCGGTGCAGGCAGAAGCTGAATATGGGTTGGTCAGTATGACCCTGGAAAAGCTGCAGAGGGATGGCTGATATGCCTGGCGAGCACGGTTACATTCTCGTGGTGGATGATCACCCTACCAACCGCCTCAAACTGGTTCTGGGATTGAAAGCGCAGGGGCACCGCGTGGCTGAGGCCGAGAACGGGCGCCAGGCGCTCGATATGCTGCGGGTCGAAGCCTTTGACCTGGTGTTGCTCGATATCTTGATGCCTGAGATGGATGGGTATCAGGTGTTGGAGCAAATGAAAAGCGACCCAGTGCTGCGAGGCGTGCCGGTGATCGTCATTTCGGCCCAAGACGAACGCGAAAGTGTGGTGCGCGGGATTGAGCTGGGAGCCGAGGATTACCTGCCTAAGTCTTTCGACCCTGTCCTGCTACGAGCGCGCATTGGGGCCTGCCTGGAAAAGAAACGGCTGCGTAACCTGGAGCAGGCTTTTTTACGCGAGATCCAATTTGAGCGCGAAAAGTCGGAGCGGCTCTTGCTTAATATCCTGCCAGCCCCGGTGACGGCGCGCCTGAAACAACACTCGGGGATCATCGCCGATCACTTTGAGGATGTCAGCATCCTATTTGTGGACATTGTGGATTTTACGCCCTTAGCTACCCACATGCCGCCCACCGAAATGGTTCAACTGCTGAACAATGTTTTTTCTACCTTTGATGCCCTGGTAGATCAGCACGGGCTCGAAAAGATCAAGACCAGTGGAGATGCTTACATGGTAGCGGGTGGGCTGCCACTGCCCCGGCGCGATCACATCGAAGCGGTGGCTAATATCGCGCTCGATATACTGGCTTGCGCATCCCAGTTCGTGCGTGTTGACGGCGAGCCATTCCAGGTGCGTTTGGGTATTCACACCGGGCCGGCAGTGGCGGGGGTGATCGGGACCAAGAAGTTCATCTATGATCTGTGGGGCGACACAGTCAACACCGCCAGCCGCATGGAATCGCATGGCCTGCCTGGCAAGATTCAGGTATCGCAAGCAGTTTATACCTGCCTACGGGAGAGTTACAGGTTCGAGCTGCGCGGCGAGATCCCGATCAAAGGCAAAGGCAGCATGCTCACCTATTGGCTGCTTGGCCGCCAGGCTGCGGCCTGAAGCAAAAATGAGCAAAGAAGTTAAAAATATACCCGCTCGATCCCATTCACATATTTCGAATTGCGCGTCACTCGGAAGGGGAAGAAACTTGCCACCCGGTTGGCGTGCAGCTCCTGGTCAATCTCATACTTCAGCTCCACGATCAGGTCGTGGTGATTCACCTGCCGGTGAATAAAAGCATTACCAAAAGCGCCGTTCGCCTTGTAGAACGCCATCTCCGCGTCGAGCGTGACCCGAAAATGCCCATCCCGCGAGGCGTAGTACTGCCGGTGATATCGGTTGAACAGCACCCCCTCCAGGTTGCACAAGTCGCGGCGCACGTTCTCGGGTAAGTCTGACTTCAGTACGATGGATTTAAAATAATCGTTGCAGAAGTCCTGGCCCAGGCAGAACGGCGCGAGGGGATAGGTGTGCTTGGTACCCACCAGGCCCTCTTTGACCTTGATCTCTAACATAGGGCGATTCAGCTCGCCAAATGGCGCTCCGTACCAGCGCACGCGCACTTTGCGCCGCCGGTCTGCCCCGTTAACGTTATCGTAGTAATTCGCCATGTCGGGTGTATCGAAATACAGGTTATTCACATCGCGCGACGGATAAGGCGCGTAGAACAGACGCGGGTGCAATTTGATGACCGCTTCCACCTGGAAAGGCCGCATCTCATCCACCAGAAACTTGCGCTCGTAGCGGTAGGTGCGCAGCGGGGTATAGCCCAGCTCTACCGGCGTTTGGGCCGGAACGTCCATCACCAAATACCTTTGTTATCAAGGAATGAGATTTGCAGCGCCGGCGACAGCTCTTGCAGCGCCGAGCGCGCCTGGCTAAGGTTCGAGATATGACGGAACTCAACCACAAAGGATATCTCGAGGGCGTCAGAGGTCTCGTCGTAGCGCAGCAGGCGCAGCTTGTCGGTATGGTGGGCCAGTACATCCATTACCTGCTGCAAGGTGGCCTTCTCAGGGCCGCGGCTGGTAATGGTCAGGTGCAAGTTCACATCGGCCTGGGTCTGGCGCAGCAGGCGCGCCAGACCGATGATGATAACCACCACCGCCAGCGCAACCAGGGTAACCACGCGCTGGTTATCGCCCAGGCCAATGCCCAGGCTGATGGCAAAGAACAGGTAAGCCAGCTCTTCAGGTTCTTTGATTGCAGCTCTGAAGCGGATAATGGACAGGGCGCCTACCAGGCCCAGCGACAAAGCCACCGATGAACGCACCACCAGGATGATAAAAGTGGTCGTGACCGTCACCAGCATGAAGTTGGCCGCAAACTTACGCCGGTTCGAAAGTGAGCCGCCCCAATAGATATACACCCGGCTCAGAATGAAGGAGGTGAACACGGCCAGGAGCAGGTTGACCACGAACACATCCGCTTCGAAAGCGCTGCCCTGGCTGGCAGACAGGCTGCGGAGGATATCTTGCCAGGAGCCAGCCGTGGGCGCTTGAGCCGTTGGGGCAGCGGTTGGGATCGCCAATGTCCCGGCCGGTTCAGCCGGCCCAGGTCCCGCCTCCGCAGGCTGGGCTTGCAGGCTCATATCATCTAATTCGGTGGTGCGCTGGCCGACCGAATGGAATACCAGCCCCCCCCGCCCAAGCGGGTTGGGATCAGTGGCGTTGATCAAGGCCACATCATTGACTGAAATGGTTTGATCACCGCCTGACATCGCGATCTGCACCGTGACCCAGTCGCTGGTATTGAGCGCATCCGTCGCAGCGCGGCCCATCTCCTGCGGTTCGCTCTGTTGAGCTGTTTTGAGCAGCGTTACCTCGCCAGGCCTCAGCAGCAGCAGGTAACTCCCCTGGTCGGTAGCCCGGTAGTTGACATGGGTCTCGCCCTCGCCCGAATAACGCAGTTCGAACGCCAGGGTAAAATCTTGCCAGGCGCCCAGCCGGGCGGCAAACTGAGCCGGCCCAATCCGCAAGGCCCCCTCGGTCACGATCACCTCGGGAGCGTGTTCCCATCCCGGAAGTTGAGCATCATCAAACGTTTCGTTAAATCCCTGATCGCCCTGGGCTGCCGCCGGCGCCACGAGCAAAACCGCAGCGGCCAACCCAATGAACAGAGTTGCGATCCATAAAATTGTATTCCGGCTCATCGTGCTCCTCCTTGCTGAACTGCTGCCTGGCTTTATGGCTGCGTCTCGTTCGCCAGCCCTTCTTGCAGGAACAGGCTGCGTTCACTGGTAAAGCGCACCAGGTTTTGCCATGAATTCGTAAAGGCCTCCGGTTGGAACATGGGTTGGCTGCCATAGAAGGCCTTATCGCCCGTTGCCTGGATTACGTAAGGCGCGATCAGGCGGTGATACTGTTCCACCTGGTCGGATATGTTTTCTTCGTTGAACCAGTAGCGCAGCAATAAATCAACATACGCCAAATATTGGCTGCGATAACTTGCGACACTGAAAACCTGGTCCACCAGGGGGGCGCGCTGCACCAATCCTGAACCGGAAGACGGGAATAAATCCGCCCGGGCGTTTTCTCCCCAGGCCAGGTCCCACGGGATCCACTCGAACCGCCCGCTGGCCGGGTTATTGAACAAGTAGTAGTTATTGCCGGTGTAGGGGTACGAATCCCAGTTATCCAGGATCGTGATCACCGCCATGTAACGCAAGAAGGCATCTGCGTTGATCGCCCCCTCCAGTGCCTGCACCAACTCGTCTTCGGCGGCGTACCGCGTGCCGTCCACAACCCGGCACAAGGCCACAATATCGCTGTAATCAGCTTCGGCCTCGTTATTCATCTTGCCATAGGCGTACTGGCCGTTCTGGCTGGGGTAGTCCGTGATGCTTTCGCCATAGTAGATCAGGTCCATTGGCCCGCGCTGGGCGTGGCTGGCCTTATAAAGGTTGCCGCCCTGGCTGTCGCGCCCAAAGCGGTTATCCAAATACTTGTTATCCACTCGCTCCACCAGGGTATAGACGCCCCAAAACATGGCCGGGCTGCCGTCGTCGGTGACATCAATCCACAGCTCCACATAAGCCACGTGGCTGGCAGGCAGGCCGGCAAAACGCATCATCTCATAGGCCAGCTTCTCGCGCAGCAGGCTGGGATCGCCGATGCTGTTGAGTAGCATGAGCTGGCGCAGGTTGTGATATTCTTGCCCGTCAATATAGGCATCGGTGTCAATTTTCCAGGGCTTCTTGTCGCCCGACTCACGCAGGGAGAACTGGCCGCGCATGCGGAAACCCACATCTTCCAGGCGCTCGCCGAAGATGATGGCATCGGCCTGCGCCTGGTATTTATACTCGGGATTGGCCCATATCTGGTCCCAGTCGGCTTGCAGGAGCGAAATATCAATCCGCCGCACCTGGGTATCATCGAAAACCGACCAGTAATCCACGCTGCTGGCGGCCGGATGGCGCACGCTGATCTGGATGCGGTCGGTGGCGAAACGCCCCTGGGCGTCGGTCACCTGCAAAGTGATGGTATAGTCGCCCGGCTTGGAATAGAGGTAGTTGGCGTAGCCCCCCTGGGCGGTGGCGTCGAAGTCGAGCTGCCCGTTGCCGTCCAAATCCCACTCGTAACGGGCGATCTGCGCGCCGGTGGAGTGGCTGCCATAGGCGCTGAAGTAGATCATCAGCGGGGCCCAGCCCTGATTCGGCATGGCGCTGGCTTGTGCGGTCACTTCCGGGCTTTCCATTCCGGTCGCGGCGCTCCCGCCGCCGGAGAACAGGCTGGCCAGCAAAATGCCCAGGCCGGCGACAACAGAGAAGATGATGGAAGCCACTTCCAGCCATCTGCGGTTCTGCGCTGCGCCTAAATCCAATCGCTTCATCCGATTTGTTGATTCCCATTTGGGTTGTTCTGCGCTGTCCAGAGAGCAGCCAACTCGCGATGAACGGCCACGTTTTCCAGGAACGAGCGCCGCAGAACATCGTCGGTGATGTTGCTGGCGTGCTCTTGAAGCAAGTGGTAAGCCCTGGTCAGAATCTCTCTCGCGCGAAAGTCTCCTAGCGCATTGAGAACCTGGTAGCAGCTCAGGTAAAGCCAGAAAGGCTCATCAACGCCGGATAGAGTATTGTCCGCCTGGCTCAGATAATCCAGGATATCTTGCACCTCAAATCGAGCCTGGTCGAGGTCTCCATGCATGAACGCGATACGGGCCAGCCCGGCTCGAGCTTCCAAAGCAGGGCCTATGTGCTCTGGCTTGCACCAAATATCCAGGGCGCGCTGGTAAGCGTCGGCGGCTTCGGCCAGGCGATCCAGCCTGAACAGCGCATGGCCGAGAACGGTCAACGCCCATCCTTGAGCATTCTTCCCAGCAACCCCACACTTGCAAGCAATCTCCAGTGCTTCCTGGCTGTACGTTTGGGCCGCCTGGTCATGGCCTTGTTGGTGGGCAATCAGGCCCAGTTCGGCCAGTTGCAAGCTTTCGTTGAGCTGTTCATGCAGCTCTCGGCTGAAGCGTAGAGACTGTTCTGCATAATCCGATGCTCTGGCATAATCACCTTGACGCCTGGCGATCCGGCCAAGACGTCTTAGTGCGATCTGTTCGAGTCGCCGGATATTTTTTTCGCGGCTGATATGTAGGGCTGATTCCAGGCAGTCTTGAGCCAGGGCATACTGACCCAGGTGGATCAAGGTATTGCCAAGCCGGTTTTGGGTAAAGCCTTGACTAGAGCGGTTGCCAATCTCGCGCTGGATAGTCAGAGCCTGCTCCAGGTACTGCTGGGCCTGCACATGATCGCCTTGTTCTGAGCATAGCCCGCCCAGGTTGTCGAGCGCCCGGGCCTCATTTTCACGAAAGCCCAGGTCGCGGCTGAGGCGCAAAGCCTGGAGCTGGCACACCCGGGCCTGTTCAGCATCACCTTGTGCAACCAGGCGAGAGGCGAGATTGATCAGCGATAGACTCTCGCCCTGGCGGTCGCCGATGGAGCGATACAACTCCAGCGCTTGTGAGTTGTATTTTTGAGATTCGGCCAGGTCGCTCTGAAATTGGGCCACCAGGCCCAGGTTATTGAGAACGTTGGCTTCGCCGCGCCGGTCGCCAACGGCCTGGCAAATACGCAGCGACTGCATGTAATACGCTCGGGCGGCTTCGTAGTCGCTTTGCTGAGCTGCCATATTACCCAGCGTGCGCAGGCTCTCTGCTTCCACGGCCGGTAAAGCCACCCCGCGGGCCACCTCCAACGCTTGTTCCAGGCGCGAGCGGGCACCCTGGTAATCTCCCGTTCGCCAGAGCGCCTGTCCCCATTGCTGGTAGCCAAGCGCCTCAAAGTGCGTATCGCCGGCAGCCCGCGCCAGGGCGATAGCCGACTGGACAGCAGCCGCGGCAGATTGATAGTCGCCGGCAATCTCAGCACACCTGGCCCGGCGCAAGGCAGCCTCTGCCCGCAGGCGGTCAGCGCCCAGCGCATCGGCCAATTGGCTCAAGGCGGCGATGTCGTCTGCTTGCAACTGGCGCTGGCCCTGTAAATCAGATACCTTCTCGCGGGCCAGCAAAATGGCATAGCGCTCTGCCAGATCGTCTTCCGGCGTGAGTTCCAGGGCTCGGCTAAGATAAGTAACAGCATCTGCGTTGGCAAACTGCGCCGCCGCGCTCTCCCCGGCCAGCCGCGCGTAATGCTGCTCGCGCCTGGCATCTCCGGCGTAATGACAGTGATGAACGAGAAGAGATAGACGGGATAGGGTAGCAGTTCCATCTCCAATGCTGCCCGTTTTCTCCATCTCCGCTTCATACCACTCGGCGGCTGCCTGATGCAGTTCGCGGCGCTGAGCAAAGGTCATAGTTTGGTAAGCTACATCGTGCGTGATCGAGTGCTTGAAGATATAGGTCAACTCTGGCTCTGGATGCTCCAGCAGCGTAATATCCAGGCGACTGGACAACTCCAGTTGTTCACGTAAATCAGCCGCGGATGGCCTAGCCGGATGAATAGCGATCAGGACAGGGTACACAAATACGCGACCGATAATGGAGGCCACCTTGATCGTCAGACGAGTAGACTCATTCAATTGGTCCAGGCGCGCCTGCACCACGCCCTGCACAGTATCCGGCCATTCGATCCGAGCTAGATCGCGCCGAACAACGATTTGATCCTCTTCAACCCGGATCGCTTCACTATCCCGCAAAGCGTTGATGATTTCTTCGATAAAAAATGGATTCCCTTGCGCTTTGCTCTGGATCAGCTCTGCTAATTCGCCGGGTAGAGCCGGCGCCCCCAGGCGAGCACAGGCCAAGTCCACGGCCTCGTGCGGGGCTAATTCGCTTAATATCAAAGAGGCATGATGTTCCAGACCGGCCAGCGCGCTATAGAGCGCCGGCAGCGGCTCGGCCAGAGGGCGGTGTACCAGGCAAAGCAGCACGGGCAGGTTGGTTATGGCGCGGGCAATCGAAAGCGCCATCTCCCAGGAAGGTTGATCCAACCAATGCACATCTTCCAGCAGCAGGAGCAATGGGCGCTGCCTGCTGCGAACGCGCACCAGTTCCACCAGCAAAGCATGCATGGACTGTTGGCGCAGCCGGGCGTCGAAGTGGCGGGTAAGATCATTATCGGGCAAGCCCAAACCCAACACATCCGAAAGCAGCGGCAAGCGTTGTTCAAGCTCAGGCTCAAAAGCCAGCGCTTCCTTGATGCAGACCAGATCATGCTCATCGCCATGCAGATCAAAGAAAGCACGCAGCAGTTCGCTCCAGGCCGAGTAGGGGCTGTGTTGTGCTGAAACCGAGGCCGCCCCCACATACGCTTCGCCGCCGTGCGCCAACCAGCGCCGCAGCAGTTCGCCCGCCAGGCAGCTTTTGCCCATCCCGGCTTCGCCAACCAGGGTAAGAATGCACCCTGCGCCGGCGGCAGCCGCCGCGATGTGCGCTTCGAGCTGCACCAGCTCAGTGCGCCGTCCAATAACCGGGTTGGCGCTAAACCAGGGGCGTAGCCAATCGCCCCCATACTGAACGAGTCCTAGCAAAGAGACAACGGGCACTGGCGCCGACTTGCCCTTTAACGCCAGCACCTGGCGGGGGCCACAGACAAAGCGATCTTCGCTGCGCAGCGCGTAACTCACGCGCGTGCTTATCAAGATGGGGGCGCGTTCGGCTGTGACCAGGGTTGTGATGGCCACTTGCATCAAGCGCGCCGCCAGGTTCATCTCATCGCCCCAAATCGTGTATTGGCAGCGGCGCGCATTGCCCACGACCCCGGTAACTACCGCGCCGAGTGTCGCTCCTATCCCTAACACGCCGGGCAGGGCGGCCAGGTCCAGTGCGCAGGCCGCGGCGCGCCGGGGATTGTCACCGCTGGAGAGGGGCGCTCCAAACGTAATCACCAACAGATTGCCTTTATCCCCCACTTCTACTTCCAGAAGGTAGCCGCCGTGTTGCTGAATGATTGCCGTGGCTTGCACAACAAATGTCTGGAGTACAGCGAGGTCTGCGGCAGAAAACGCCACAAACATGGGCGACACATCGTACCGGAAGTCGGCCAAAAACTTCTCTTGCCCGGTTTGCAGTCGCTCAACCAGCGTGGGATGAACAAATGGGGCGAGGCGAGTTAAAGATACGGTGGGAAAAGGGTCGAGGGAAATGGCTGGCGCCGGGGTGCGCAGTTCGAGCAATTGCCCGGAGGCATCGCACTGTATCGCCGCATCCAATCCCTGGCGTATAGAGGAGTGTAAGATTACCTGCCCATGGGGTGCACATTTCTCGGCGGCAGTCGCGGCTTCGACCGCCGGGCCGCTGCATAAAAAATACTGCTGCGCCGCATTGCCCACCACCATGGCGGTGAGAGGGCCGCGACCCACGCCAATCCTCAGCGTCAAGGACATTGGCCCGGCGGGCGTGGCTACCCGGTCAAAGCGGTGCATCACAGTTTGCATGACCTGGGCGGCGGTGACCGCCTGGAGACCCGATTCTGTTTCTGCCAGGGGCCACCAGGCTAGCAGGGCGTCGCCGGAGAATTTCGCGATATCGCCGCCGTAAGCATACACCGTCTCTACCAGCGCGCCAAATATTGTATTGAGAACCTGGCTTAGGCTTTCGATGCCTTCGGCGCCGCTTCGCGCCAGCGATTCGGTCAATGGGGTAAAACCGACTAGGTCGGCATACAGCACGGCCGCGTGACAGGTATGAGCTTCGCCAAGTGGCAGCGCATCAACCGCCAATTGGCTTGCGACCCAGCGAGGAATATGAGCGGTCAATGGATGATTGGTCATTGGCTCATCGAATTTAACCTTGGGCGCTTGTTTTTTGCACGCAAATTTGTAAATATTGTACAACGAAACAGCAGACCAACGCAATGCCAATCGGGAATTGGCCCAGGGCAAACGCATCTAAATAGGGAGTTGAGGCAGGCCGGCCAGCACCTTGAGCAGATAGTCTTCTCGCCAACCAGCCATGAGACGTTTGCCCTTGATACTGCGTTTGCAGGTCTGCTCTTGTTTGAGCAAGTTTAGTGCGATATGGCGTAGAATGGCGAAGTTTTCCGGGCCATTGTCTTTTCGTACCCGACACCGATCTTCATCGAAAGCCAGGTCAAGTGTCCAATGCAGGCCGTTTTCGATGCCCCAACGCGAGCGGACGGAACCCAACACTCGCTTTGCGTCAAGGATACTGGCGGTTAACGACAATTAGAATTAGGTTCTCCCGCAATTTATGTGATAGGGGAGCAGGGAAGCGATAAAATGGCAACTTCTTTCATTTCCGAGAATCCAATGAGGAAGTTGTCTTATGTTGCTGAAGAAATTACTCCCGGGAGACGAGCAACTGGAGTTGGATACGCTTGAGCTTGGTGCGGATGCACTCATTCTCACAGTTCATGCAACCACACCCGAAGCACAATGTCCGGTCTGCCATCACTCTTCCAGGCATATCCATGGCGTTTACTTACGAAAGCCACTCGATTTGTCCCGGGCTGGTTTCGTTGTCCGAATACATTGGCACGTTCGCCGGTTCAAGTGCAAAGATCTAGGATGCGCCAAGATCACCTTTGCCGAACAAATTCCCGAGGTCATTGCTCCTTATGCGCGTCGTACCACCCGATTGGCCGACCAACAACGCCAGGTGGCCTACATTGCTGGAGGCGAACCTGGGGGTCAATTGATGACTTCCGTTGCGACCCCGGCCAGCCCGGACACCCTGCTTCGGCTGATTCGAGCCACTCCAGAAGAAGACTACCCAACGCCGCGCGTCTTGGGAGTGGATGATTGGGCGAAACGGAAAGGGCAAACCTACGGAGCAATTCTGGTTGACTTAGAAAGGCGTCGTCCGGTGGAATTGCTGAAGGATCGCACGGCAGCCACCCTGGCAGCCTGGTTACTGGCACATCCTGGGATTGAAATTATCAGCCGAGATCGGGGAAGTGAGATGATCAAAGGGGCAGGAGATGGCGCTCCACAAGCGATCCAGGTAGCAGACCGCTGGCACTTGCTCAAGAACCTCCGAGAGGCGTTGGAACGCTTTCTCGAAAGCAAACCTGCCAGTTTGAAAGCTGCTGTCGAGAAAAGCACGGAAGAAGCGGTTGGCTCAGACGTTGGATCCCAATCGTTGCTCATTGATAACGGAATGAACAACCTATTCCGGTCAGGGAAAATCAGCAGACAAAGGCCGCCCAAGGGCAGCAAATGCGCCAAGAGAAGAAACGTTTGCGTTTTGAAGCCGTCAAGGCTATGCAGTCAGAAGGGCTTAGCCAGAATAAAATCGCCCGGCAGTTGAAAATCGGGGTCAAAACAGTACGAAAGTATGCCAGGACAGACACATGCCCTTTTTATCCTGAAGGACGTACACGCTCCAGCAAAATGTACCCATATCGTACTTACCTTGAGCAACAGTGGCAAGCAAGTCAGCACAATGCGACCCAATTGTGGCGCGAGATTCGACAAGAAGGCTTTTCTGGTTCGCGGGGCCTGGTAGCTCGATGGGCTGCTCAACAACGCAAGCAGTTGCCTGCCAGACAGCCACTCCCCAACAAACCTGTGCCCAAGCGGGTTCTGCCAATGGCCCCTAGCCGAGCCGTTTGGTTGCTATTGAGGAACATAATAGATGAATTGGATACGGAAGAACAGGCGGCACTGGCACGAATGACCCAGGGAGATGCACAAGTGGACTTGGCTTATACCTTGGGACAAGAGTTTTTCAAGATTGTGCGTGAGCGCCAGCCAGATCAATTGAACGCCTGGATTGACCAAGCCACAGGGAGCAAGATCTCTGCTCTGAAAAGCTTCGCCAATGGCTTGCAGCAGGATTTCGAAGCCGTCAAAGCCGCGCTGAGCTTGGAGTGGAGCAATGGCCAGACGGAAGGGCAGGTCAACCGGCTGAAAATGCTCAAGCGTCAAATGTATGGCAGAGCGAATTTCGACCTGTTGAGAAAGCGGGTTTTGGGTTGGTTCCCGCCCTGATCACACAAATTGCGGGAGAACCCATTTCTAATTGTCGTTGACAGCATGTCAGGGGAGATCACCTTGAAGCCTATGTTTGGAAATACATGCTAGAGTTATTAACAGATCGGGAACGGTTTGAGAAGGCACTGTATGATGCCCAGGATGCTGAACGGCAGGCAGTAAAACCTAAACAAGAGCGACTGGAAACTGTGGATAAATTGATTGCAGAATGCGAGGTGGAATCAGAGGGGTTGACTGCAGCATTAGCTCAGGTTCCGAAAGATGGGGTGATGAGCCGAACGATTAAGAAGAATATAGCTGAACTCGAAAAACGATATACTGACCTGAGCGAGGAGCGGAGTAAGATAGAGAAAGTATTGAGTAATCAAATATTGACTGATGAGGATATAACTGAGGCGCTGCAATTCAGGGAAGATGCTATTGTAGGGATGCACAATCCGACTTTCGAGAACATGCGGAGAAGCCTGGAAGTATTACGGCTTAATGTGGTCGTAAAAAGCACACAAGTGACGATAAAATGCCTTATCCCTGTTGGTGAGGTAACGTTTGACTTACGTACTCCACTGAGTCATGCATGTATTTCTCGCCAGAGGCCTACACCCTGACCCTCTGCCCGGCGATGATGATGAATTTCTTAGCGTCGAAACGATCCCACTGGAAACAGTTTACCGTATGATAAAACAGGCGGCATCCGGGACGGCAAGACTCTGGCTGCACTACTGCTGGCCCGCACGGTTCTGTCTGAGATCGGCATGTAGCAAGTACAGAATAATGATCTTTTTGCAAGATTTTCGCTTGCCAACCGAAAGCGGCTTATGTTACAATACAGCCCGCTCGCCACAAGGAGCGGGCTGTATTGGGGCGTTGTGCAATGGCAGCACGGCAGACTTTGGATCTGCTTATTCTGGTTCGATTCCGGACGCCCCAGCCTGTTGGTAAACCTGTGCTGGACGAAGTTCCACTTTTCTGGTTCATTTCCCTCATCAAACGGGCCTCGCGCTGCAGGAACACTCTGCGCGAAGCTCGTTATTTTTTTAGGACCTTCGGGTATTCCTGTGAAAACGAGCACCCTTCAGCATTGTTCAGGGTACACCCTGAGCGTAGTCGAAGGGCCTACCATGGCAAATCCTGAAGACCCTTTTTGCACTGGAGAATAGCCTTATGAGTACCACTACCGCCGTCATCCTGGCTGCCGGGCAGGGCACCCGGATGCTGTCCACCCTCCCCAAAGTGCTGCACCCCATTCTCGGCCGCCCGCTGGCACACTACGCTCTCGACGCCGCCCGCTCGGCCACTGCATCCCAACCGGTCATGGTCATCGGGCATGGCGGCGATGCCGTGCGCCAGGCCCTGGGCGAGGCGGCCCATTATGTTGTTCAAGAGCCGCAGCTTGGCACCGCCCACGCTGTTCAGCAGGCCGAGACTTTGTTGAAAGGCCGCACCGATTACGTGCTCGTCACCTATGCCGACATGCCGCTCCTCCGGGCTGAGACTCTCACCCGGTTGGTGCAAGCCCAACAGGCCCAGCGCGGCCCAGTCACGATGCTCACCGTGATCGCAGAAGACCCGCGCGGGTTTGGCCGCATCCTGCGGGACGCGGATGGCCGCGTCTCCGGCATCGTCGAGGAAGCCCAGGCAACTCCCGAGCAGTTGAAAATCCACGAGCTGAACGTGGGCGTGTATTGCTTCTCGGCAGATTTCCTGTGGGACGCGCTGCGCCGCGTGCCGCTCTCTCCCAAAGGCGAATATTATTTGACCGACGTGATTGGGATTGCCGTCGCCGATGGTCTCGATGTGCAAGCTTTGGCCGCCGAGGACGCGGCTGAAATGATCGGGATCAACACCCGCGTGCATCTGGCCGAGGCGGCTGCCCTGCTGCGGGAGCGCATCAACCGCCAATGGATGCTGGCTGGCGTGACGCTGACCGCCCCCGCCACGACTTACATCGAACCGGGCGTGGCCGTTGGCCGGGATACCGTCATCGAGCCGAATACCCACCTCCGAGGAAAAACGATCATCGGGGAAAACTGCATCATCGGCCCTAACACCGTCATCGTGGATACGAGCATCGGCAGCCACTGCAAAGTGCTGGCATCTATGCTGGAAAGCGCAGTGATGGAAGATCACGTCGAGATCGGCCCCTTTGGGCATCTGCGTAAAGGGGCTTACCTGTGCCAGGGGGTTCACATGGGCAATTTCGGCGAGGTCAAGAATTCTCGTCTTGGCCCCGGCACGAAGATGGGCCATTTCTCCTACATCGGCGACGCTGGAATCGAAGCGGATGTCAACATCGGCGCGGGGACGATCACCTGCAATTTCGGGATGGACGGCAAGAAGAGCCGCACCGAGATCGGGGCCGGCGCATTTATCGGCAGCGATACGCTGCTGGTCGCGCCGGTCACCATCGGGAAGGGCGCCGTAACCGGCTCGGGGGCGGTCGTCACCCACGATGTGCCGCCCGACACCATCGTGGTCGGGGTGCCGGCGCGCCCACTGCGCGCACGGGAGAAACATGACTGAGATCCAATGGGCTGACGCTGTCGCTTTGACGGCGCTGGTTTTACTCGATTTACTCACCGTCGCAGCGCGCGGCGGCCTGCTCAATCTGAGCCTGGCGCGGCTGCTTGCCTACCGTGATGCCCGCGAGCGGCAGGTCAACCGCGTCGTGGCGCTGACCCATTCTCCGCGCCAACTGCGGGCAGCCCTGATTTTGGCGCAAAACCTGTGGCGTTTCCTCATCGCCGGGCTGACGCTGGGTCTCGTCAATCTGCCCTTGTGGTCGGGTTGGATCTTTTTAGAAGTGCTGGGCATCCTGGCGCTGGTGGCATTCGGGATGTTCTGGCTGGAATGGCTGGTGCGCTCTTCGATCTCGAAAAATCCCGAAATCTGGGCGCTGCGCCTTTCGGGATACGTCCGTTTTCTGACGATTTTCCTGGCCCCGCTGATGGCGCTGCCGCTGGCGATGGTTCCCGGCCCCGACCGCGATCCCGAGTCGGACAGTGCTGTCACCGAGGACGATCTAAAAACCCTGGTAGATGCCGGGCAGGAAGAGGGTCTGTTGGAGCAAGACGAGCGTCAGATGATCTATTCGATCTTCCAGTTGGGCGATTCGCTGGCGCGTGAAATCATGGTGCCCCGTATTGATATGAATACACTGGAGGTCTCTACTTCCCTGACGGAGGCGGTCGAGGCAGTGATGAAAGCCGGGCATTCGCGCATCCCGGTATACGAAGAAACTGTGGACACCATCCTGGGTGTGTTGTACGCGCGGGATTTACTACAGGTCTGGCGTGACGGCGATCAGAGCCGCACCCTGCGCGATCTGATCCGCCCGCCATACTTCATCCCGGAAGCCAAGAAACTGGACGAGCTGCTGGCGGAAATGCAGCTCAATCGCATTCACATGGCAATTGTGGTGGATGAATACGGCGGGATTGCCGGTCTGGTCACGTTGGAAGATATCGTGGAAGAGATTGTCGGTGAAATCCAGGATGAGTACGACCAGTCCGAAGAATCTCCATTCCTGCGGATTTCAGATGGCGAGTACATTTTCCAGGGGCGGGTTGACCTGGGGGAGTTCAACGAAATCATGAAGAGCGATCTGCCCCAGGATGAAGCCGAGACCCTGGGGGGCTATGTCTACAGCCAGGTGGGGCGCGTCCCTGCCGGGGGCGAGAGCATCCAGGTTGGGAATCTGATCCTGACCGTCGAGCAGGTTATTGGGCGGCGCATTCGCAAGATCCGCGCCAAGTGGGTTCAGCCCGTTTCGGCCGAAGGCAAAGAAAATGACAAATCTGACGGATGAACAACGGCAAAAATTGATCCAGGCCGCGCTGGAGGCCCGCCGATGGGCCTACGCGCCGTATTCTCATTACCATGTCGGCGCAGCGTTGCTGACCAGCTCTAACCGTATATATGATGGCGTCAACGTGGAAAACGCCGCCTACCCGGATGGCATCTGCGCCGAGCGGGTAGCGGTTTTCAAAGCAGTTTCGGAGGGTGAGCGGGAATTTACGGCGATCGTCGTCGCGACGCAGAATGGCGGCACGCCCTGCGGCTCATGCCGCCAGGTGCTGGCCGAATTCGGTCTCGACACGATGGTGCTGATTGCAGACGAGTCGGGAGTTGTACAGCAGGAAATGAGTGTACGCGAGCTGCTGCCGGGGTCGTTCGGGGCGGCGAGTCTGACGAAAAACGAAAAACGTAAGGCGTAATCGCGCGTTTACGGATTACGCTTTACGTTTTACCACGCTCACCACCCTGGCTCAGGTGTGGCAGCGACCAACAAAGACTGCAAAATCCAGCCTTCGCGTCCATCCTGGACAACGATCACGTGCGCCCAGATCGCCCCATTCTCCTCGATAGTATCCGGTAAAACCTGAACGAGAGTCCCATTCAGATATGAATGACAAGGCGGCTGGTCCGGTTCGTCACGCACACACGCCCCAAGCTCGGTGGACCTGATGATGGCGTAGACCGGCGTGGGGGTGGGGATGGGGGTATAAGTAGACGTTACCGTTGGCGTAGAGGTTATTGTGCGCGTGGGCGTATTGGTTGGCGGAAGGGGTGTGGCGGTCAGGGTAATCGTGGGAGGGATGGGAGGAACGGGGGTAATGGTAGCCGTTGGGGTTGGGATGGCTGTTGGAACAGCCACCTGCGCTCCGAAGATCGCCCCGGCTCCGCTGATCCCAATCAGCAGGATGATGCCCAGCAGCGTGACTGCGCCGCCTACGGTGTAACCAAACAACGTCAGCGGGCGGAATCCCATCACAGCCAATGTGACCGAGCCTAGTAAAGCGGCCCAGGCCAGGTATACGGCGTAGATCACCAATCCATCGGGCCACAGGTGCGGAAAACCACTGGTCAGCCCAAATCCGGCTACCACCAGCGGGATGTGCAGCACATAAGCCAGCGCCGCGCTGGGCATCGCCGGGTTGCGCTCGCTGTGTACCATTGCGGATGCAGCCCACACTGCTCCAACTGCCAAAACAACGAAGTTCGGCCAGGAAATTTGGGAATAAAGATAGATCTGGCTGAACTCGAGCGGCAGCCAGGTCTGCGCCACTTGGGCGGCCAACCCCGCCAATGCGCCGGTCGCGAAAACTAACGCCGCGCTCACCAGTAATGCGATTAAGCTACGTGAGAAGAGCTTGACCGAGCCAGTTATCGTGCCGAGGGCGACGCCGACCGCCGGAGCCATCAGCGGGGCCAGCAGCGCCCCCAAAACCAGCAGCGCCGGGGCATCGGTAATCAACCCGATCCCGATAACCACCCCGGATATCAGCGAGAACAGGAAGAAATCGAATGTCGGTGTGGTGCGTAATGCCAGCCGGTCGAGAAATTCAGCGCGTTCGTCGGCTTCCATCGGCACGAGTAGACGGTTTGCCCGCCTGCGGCGCGCCGGGGGCATCTTATCAGGGTCGTCAGGGATATAGTCGTTGTCCGGTAAGTTCATTTTCGCAAGGTGGCTACCAATCGAAGTGGTTTTTCCAATAATTCCAGCGCCGTGAAGATATCTGGAACAACGAGATCGGCGGATAACAGTGTTTCGACCGCAGTCCCCTCTGGTGAAAGCACACAGATTCCCAGGGCTGAAGCGGTCAGCATCCCGGCATCGTTAGCGCCCTGCCCAATCGCCACGACCGTATCAGCGCCCAATTGCTGCACATAATCAGCTTTCTGGATCGCTTCATTGCCGGATGTGATACGCACAGCTTTCAGGCCAAGCTGCTGGTCAATCCGCGCCTGTCGCCCGTGAGTGTCCGCAGTGAGCAAGTGCAGCGTGAGTCGGTCACGTAACTGGGTCAGTACACGAATCATGCCATCCGGCAGATCGCCGTCAACCGCCAGCGTGCCGTTGACATCGCACACCAGGTGCTCGATGGAAAAAACGCCGCGGCCGGGGATGGTCAATTCGATCATGGGCTAATTATACAGGAAAATGATGAGATACTCCTAACCCGCATAAAGCGGACCAGTCTTAATCTTTTCTTGGAATTTGTACTTTTTCTGCACAAATTGCATGGGTTAGCGTAAGTTTTGTGCAAATATCTTAGTAGATGCTCAAAACGGCGAAAAAAAGCAAG
>DYIZ01000095.1 GCA_020723385.1 Candidatus Aquidulcis sp. | reverse complement strand
TGTGCCGAAGGAGGGAATCGAACCCTCATACCCTTCCGGGTACACGATTTTGAGTCGTGCGCGTCTGCCAATTCCGCCACTCCGGCGTGCGCGGCGAATTATACCCGAAACTTAACAGAAATGGGAGCCTGATTGCGTTCCAGTTGCTGAAAATCTGTGCTCGTCCTTATCGCCCTGTGGGGGGCGCAAACGAAAGCCGCCGGAAGAACTGATTGCCAGTTGACATCACCACCTGTAGGGGTACAATATGGATGTTATTTATCCGATTTCAACAGGTGGACAACCATGAAAAGGTTCGCATATCTACTCATTTCGATAACGGTCTTCATCACGTTGGCCTTGCCCGGTGCGTTACCGGCTTTGGGACAAGCCTCGACCGCCGAGATTACCCTGCTCGACCGGGATGGCAAAGCCATTACCCAATTGACCGACGGCGACGCGGTTAGCCTGCGCGTGACGCTCCCCCAACAGGCCAGCCAGGCCACCTCGGTTACATTTGATCTCAGCGGGTCAGATCAATCCATCGCCGAGTGCTCGATCCCCAGCGGCAGCGTGCGCTGTGACACGCCAAAGATCGCAGCACTGGGCTGGTATTGGGATGCCTCCGGCAATCCGCAGCCCAGCCGGGCCATCCAGGCCCAAATTGGCGGCGCAGCGCCCGTTGGGGAGTTGACGGTCACAGTTTCGCCGCGCCCGGTGGTGATGATCCACGGCTTCATCTCGAACGCCAGTACCTGGGAGAGCTACCTTGGCCCCAGCGGCTACCTGGCCTCGGTGGGCATTCGCGGCTTCGCGGTGGGCGACGGGCAGGTGGCGGGGACGCTCAACACCGGGCGCATCGAAAATCCCGAAGGCCGCACCAACACCATGGCCGAGAACGCCGCCATCCTCGGGCAGTATATCGCCAACGTCAAAAAGATGACCGGCGCACAAAAAGTGGATTTGCTCGGTCACAGCATGGGCGGGATGATTTCGCGTTATTACATTGACCGCCTCATGCCGGATAATGATGTTGCCCAGCTCATCATGCTCGGCTCGCCGATGGCCGGCTCGGCGTGCGCCAACCTGCCGGCTGCCCTCGGTTACTACTTGCCTGCCGCCCTCGAAATCCAGCCCAGTTACATGGTCAATATCTTCAACCCCCAGATCACCCACCGGCGCGGCATTCCTTTCTACGACCTGGCTGGCACCGCCATTCTGGAAGCCATCGCATCCCCGTGTACACCGGCCCCCTCGGACATCGCCGTCTCGAAAGAATCCGTCGAGGCCATCCCGCTGGATATGTCCCTGATGGATATCCTGCACACTGATATGACCATCTCAGAGCAGGCATTCCACGACTATGTCCTGCCGAAACTGCAAACTCCGCCCGGCGGCTTTCCGGAGGGCGTGGATTCACCCGCCGGGGCTGCTGTACCCCAGCCGATGCAGTTTACCCGCATGATCACCGGTCACCTCGATCCCGGCAGCAGCCAGGATGTGACCATCAATATCGAGTCGAACGTCTCCGTCGCCAGCTTTGCCCTGTTCGACACCAGCCGCTCGCTGGATATCATTGTGCATGGGGCCAGCGGCAACGTCATCACCCTCGATCCGGTCAAGAACGGCGTGACAGTGGTGGACGACCCTGAGACGCTGGTTTACCTGGGGTACGGGTTCAACAACCCCAAGCCAGGTGCGTGGGTGGTGACGCTGCTGACCACCGACAAGACGCCTGCCACAGGGGCTGATTACGCCATTACGGCTTCTTTCGAGGGCGGGGCGACACTGCTGGCTTCGGCGGATGTTCTGCTGCCCACGGTGAACCAGCCCGTGAAGGTCACGGCTCGGCTGGAACTGGGCGGGCAGCCATTGACGGCGGATCAAAGCCAGTTGGCGCTTCTCCTCCCGGATGGGACGACGGAAACGTTGGCCCTGACCCCGGTGGGCAGCGACTACCAGGCGACCTTCACCCCCCGCCTGGCTGGACTGTACGGGCTGCAAATCAGCCTGGCCGGTCAGACGCCGGATGGGTTCGCCGTCGAGCGGTCAGATTTCCTGACCGTGGAAGCGCAGCGCGCCCCCGGCCTGCCGCTGGCCGTGATCGGTCTGGCGGCCGCGGGTATTTACGGCGTGGTTTTCGTGTTATTCGCCGGGGTCGTGGGCGTGATGATCGCCCGCCGCCGGGCGCGGCGGCGCTGAAGCGCCGGCTACGAACGTGAAACGAAAACGAGCGAACGATAATTAACCGTTCGCTCGTTTTTCGACAGGCGGCAGGTGGATCAATTGAGTTTCAGCAGCTTTGAGATGCGCTCTTCGCTGAACTCTGCGACGATTGTGCCGTCAATGTCGAAGGTAGGCGTAACCAGGGCGCCTTTGTTCCATTTGCGCACCTGGTCAGACGCGCCTGGCGTGGCGTAAATGTCAATCTCGGTAAATTTGAGCTTGCGCGCCACCATCCAGTTGCGCGCCTTCTTGCAATCGGGGCACCACGGCGTGCAGTACATTACGATGCCCCCCCGGGGCAGGGGTACTGCCGCGGGTTTGGGCGGCTCTTTCGGTTCGCGGGCCGCCGCCTCGGGGTCAATCCGCCGGATGACGGCGAGCAGATCTTCATTGCTGGGCTGGTGGTCAATGTCATGAATGTCTATGTAGGAAATCACGCCTCTCTTATCAATAACAAAGAGGGCGCGTTCCGTGTACCCTTCTGAACGGAGCACACCGTACTCCATAGCCACATCGCCATGCGGCCAGAAGTCGCTCAACAGCGGATAGTTGATGCCTCCCAGGCTTTCGGCCCACGCTTTGAGGCAAGGAATGTGGTCAATGCTGATACCCAGAACCTGGGTATTCAATCCCGTGAACTTGGCTTTATCAGCCTCGTACGCCGGGATCTGGCCTGTTCATATCGGGGTCCAGGCCTGCGGGAAGAATGCCAGGACGACGTTCTTGCCCCGCAGGTCTTTCAACGTGACGTTCTTTCCCAAATGACTGGGGAGGGTAAAATCTGGGGCTTCCATTCCGACTTGTAGTTTCATAGGCTTATCCTCCGTGGATTATATTTTACCCGGTTTTTGCCGGAATTTGACCGATTTGGGCAGATTATTTTGGCGGCCATCGGGAAGAAATACCCGGAAAATTGGTGTACGCAGCACGGGGCGTAATCCCGTGCGCATACCAATTTTTCGGTTTAACCCTCGTTATGAAGGTGTATAATCTGTAAAGGCGGTTTCTCGAACCGGTAAGCGCCAGTTTAACAGGAGGGCTTATGCCACTCGCTCAGGGACAGATACTCAACAACCGTTATCGCATTGTCAAGTTGTTGGGGCAGGGGGGGTTCGGCGCAGTCTACCGCGCCTGGGACACCAGCCTCAACCGCCCTTGCGCCCTCAAAGAAAACCTCGACACGTCTCCCGAGGCGGAACGCCAGTTCGGGCGTGAAGCTTCGATGCTCGCCAACCTGCGCCATTCCAGCCTTCCGGTGGTCACCGATCACTTTATTCTCCCTGGGCAAGGCCAGTATTTGGTGATGGATTTTGTCGAGGGAGAAGATCTGCAATCCATGGCCGACAGGGCCGGCGGGCCGCTGCCCGAAAACCAGGTATTATCCTGGATCGGCCAGGTGTGCGACGCGCTGAATTACCTTCACTCGCAAAATCCGCCTATCATCCATCGCGATATCAAACCTGCCAATATCCGCGTTACACCCGATGGGCGCGCCATGCTGGTGGATTTCGGCATCGCCAAGGTGTACGACCCGAAATTGAAGACCACCCTCGGGGCGCGGGCGGTGACCCCCGGTTACTCGCCGCAGGAGCAGTACGGCACCGGCACGACCGACCCTCGCAGCGACGTATACTCCCTGGGGGCCACGCTGTACACCCTGCTCACCGGAAGCGAGCCGGTCGAGAGCATCCAGCGCAATCTGGATGTGCCGCTGCCTTCTCCTCGCACCATCAACCCGGCGATTTCACCCGCAGTCGAGCGGGTGATCTTGCGGGCCATGGAAATGCGCCCCACGCAACGTTACCAATCAGCCGATGAGATGAAAAATGGGCTGGCCGGCGACACAGGCCGGCAGCCGCCCGTATCCGGCCCGCCAGTGGTCGCGCCGACGCCGTTGGCTACCCAATACACCACCAACGTCCCGCTCGTCGCTGCGCCGCCGCTCTCGGCGCCTGTGCCGGCCGTTCACCCCAGGAAACGCGGTGTGCCCGCCTGGGCCGTGGCGCTGGGTGGGATCGGCGCGCTGCTGCTCGTCGGCGTGGTGGGCTTGATGCTGTGGGGAGGCTTGATGTTGGCGAACCTGGGCAAGGCTACCGTTGTAGCGCGCCCCACTGCAACCTACGTGGTCGCGGTAGCCGTCAATGCCACCAATACCCCTGTGTCGGAAACAGTCCTCCCGGCTGACACACCCCCACCTTTGCCTACGGATACCGCTTTCCCCCTTGCAACCGATACCCCCCGGCCCACGGACACACCCGTCCCATCACGTTATGGCGGCTGGTTGGATGAGATCGTCATGTCGGTTGTCAGCTCAGAGTCGGCGGTTACCCAGCTACGGGCTGGCGAAATTGATATCTATGGAGCAGGCCTCTCATCGGGGAACCTGCCCGATATCCAGGCTGCCGGGTTGAGCCACTCCAACCAAAATGGTTTGTACTATGAACTGACCTTCAACCCGGTCGGCCCAACCTTCCCGGCGACCGGCAAGCTGAACCCGTTTTCGTCGGCCAAAGTGCGCGAGGCTATGAACTGGCTGATTGACCGCGACTACCTCAACCAGGAAATCTACGCCGGCGGCGCGCTCGTCAAACTCTTTCCTATCACCACCCAGTTCCCTGATTACGCCGACCTGGCCGACGTGGTGCGCGAGCTGGAAGCCCGGTATGGCTACGACCTCGGTAAAGCAAAAAACGTCATCTTTGACGAGATGTATGCTATGGGTGCGACGCTTGGCTCAGATAATAAATGGCGATACAGAAACGAGCCAGTTACCCTGATTTTCCTCATCCGCACCGACAGTGACGGCACTCGCCGCCCGTTGGGCGATTACGTCGCCAACCAGCTCGAAAGCATCGGCTTTACTGTGGATCGCCAATATAAGAAATCGTCCGAGGCGTCTCCCCTGTGGGTTGGCGGCAACCCGGAAGACGGCCTGTGGCACATTTACACGGGCGCGTGGAGCACCACGATCATTGACCGCGACCAGGGCGATAACTTCCAATTCTTCTACTCCCCCTCCAGCGCCTACGGATTTTCACAGCTTTGGCAGCATTACACACCCTCCCAGGAGTTCGACAAGCTGTGCGATGATCTGGCCTACAACCGCTTCGCTAACCTGGAGGAGCGCCGCGGCGCTTTCGCCCGCGCCCTGGAGCTGGCCCTGGAAGACTCGGCGCGCATCTGGCTGATTGACGGCAAGAGCTTCACTCCCTACAATCCATACGTCGAAGTGACCTACGACCTGGCGGCTGGCGTTAACGGCGCGCAATTGTGGCCGTACACCTTGCGGTACGTGGATTCCGAAGGCGGCCTGATGCGCTGGGGCGAGCCAGACCTGCTCATTGACCCGTGGAACCCGGTGGCTGGCAGCAACTGGAGTTACGACGTGACTCCCCAGCGCGCCACTGCCAGCGGCGGCCTGATGGCGGACCCGTTCACCGGCCTGTTCCACCCGCTGCGCATCGAAATGGCTGAGGTGATTGTCGAGTCCGGCCTGCCGGTGGGCAAGACGCTCGACTGGGTTGATCTGAAATTCGAGACGCAGATTGTGGTTCCCAACGATGCCTGGGCCGACTGGGATGCTTCATCCGGTCGTTTCATCACCGCCCAAGAGCGATTTGGGCGCACAGAGACTGCCAAGGTGAAGAGCGTCGTCTACTATCCGTCGAACCTGTATGATATTGTCAAATGGCACGATGGCAGCAGCCTGTCTGCGGCGGACTTCGTCATGGGCATGATCATGACCTTCGACCCCGCCAAACCCGAGAGCGCCATCTACGACGAGGCGCGTGTCTCCAACCTCGAATCCTTCATGGAGAGCTTCAAAGGTTTTCGCATCACCTCCACCGATCCGCTGATCATCGAATATTACACCGACGCCTATCAACTGGATGCCGAGCTGAACGTGTACACGCTGTGGCCGAATTACGGCTACGGCGAAGCGCCCTGGCACGTGATAGCCGTCGCTAACCTGGCAGAAATGAACGGCGAGCTGGCTTATTCCGCCGATAAAGCCGACAACCGGCAAATCGAGTGGATGAGCTTCATCGGTGGTCCCAGCCTGGATATTCTGTCAGGCTATCTGAATCAGGCTGCCGACATCAATTACATCCCCTATATCGAGACGCTGAGCCAATTCGTCGGTTCTGGCGAAACCATCACCCGGTACGACAACCTGACCAATTGGTACAACGATCATGGTCACTTCTGGGTTGGCAGCGGGCCATATTATTTGGACCGCGCTTACCTGAACGAGAAGACCCTGACCCTGCTCCACTTCGACGATTTCCCCGACGCCGCAGACCGATGGGCGGGATTCGGCAGGCCCAGGATCGCCGAAGTCGAGATTGACGGCCCAGGTCAGGTCGCCCTCGGCAGCGAAGCCGCCTTCGACGTGTACGTGAGCTTCGAGGGCGCGCCCTATCCGCTGGCAGATATCAAACAGGTCAAATATTTGCTCTACAATGCCCAGGGCGAAATCGTCCAGATCGGCGAGGCGGAAGCGGTGGAGGATGGGCATTATCGTATCCCGCTTTCTGCGGATACCACCGCGCTGCTCAGCGCTGGCGCCTGCAAACTCGAAGCGGCGGTGATCGTGCTGCCGGTCAGCATCCCCACCTTTGCCACTTTCGAGTTCGTGGCTGCGCAATAGATTTTTTCGGCAGCATCAATGGACCTCACAGGTTTCCAAAAACCTGTGAGGTCTGATGTTATCTGAGGAGACCCGCCATGAAACGAGCTGTCAGTGTCAGCCTCGGGAGTCCGTCCCGCGACAAAACGGTAATTGTCAATCTCAAGGGAACGGAGATCAGCGTCGAGCGTGTGGGAACCGGCGGGGATGCCAAAAAAGCCAGGCAGTTGTTCACCGAATTGGATGGAAAAGTGGACGCCCTCAGCGTGGGCGGTGTTGACCTGTACGTGCGCCTCGACGGGCGCGATTACCCGATCCATGCCGCGCTCAAGCTCGTTCAGGGCGTGCACCTGACCCCGCTGGTGGATGGTCGCATCCTGAAGTACACCCTCGAGCGGCGCGTCTTTCAGTTGGCAGAACCCCTCCTGGGCGGAATCCCCCACTTCGAGCGGGCGTTCATCCCCTTCGGAACCGACCGCATGGGGCTGATCCAGTCCCTGGAATCGGTTGCCGACGAAGTCGTCATCGGCGATCTGATGTTCTTCTTCGGTCTGCCCATCCCGGTCTACGGGCTGGCGAATTTCAAGAAGATCGCCCGCCGCCTGCTGCCGTTGGTGGGCTACCTGCCGATCTCGACGCTGTTCCCGCCGGGGGCCAAAGAGGAAGTCCACAAGCCCAAGTTCGACCGGTTCTGGCAGGAAGCCGACCTGATCGCCGGGGATTTGCACTATATCCGCAAATATGCCCCCGCCGATCTGACCGGGAAGACCATCATCACCAACACCACCACCGAGCGGGACATCGAGATGCTGCGCGGGCGCGGGGTAACGACCGTGCTGACCACCACCCCGCGCTGGGAGGGGCGCTCGTTCGGCGTCAACATGATGGAGGGGGCGCTGACGGCCTACGCCGCCAAAGGCCGCCCGCTGACCGGCGAGGAGCAGGACGCGCTGATTGACGAGCTGGAGCTGAGGCCAACGGTGGTGTACCGGGGGTGATCTATGCTAACCTTATCCCAATTCCAGCAGCCCCCACAGGTTTTGAAAACCTGAGGTCTTGCGTTCGAGGCGGATGGACAGGGGAAGGGGATCGAAGGGGCATGACACCAGAATGGCTGTATAATTGGGATACAGAATAGGATTCGTTTCCAGGAGACAGGATTTGGCCAAAGATACCCTGACGTTTGCCCTCGAAGGCGAAGTGACGCTCAAATATTTTGCCAGCGCCTTGATTGAGTTCAACGCCCTCCTGAACGGCCTGTCCAAAGAGGTGGGCAACGACGCGCCGATTGACTGGATGGTGGAAGAGCTTTACGCCGGCAGCGCCATCGCCACCTTCCACGGCGTTTATGAAGATGTCAGGATTGTCGAGAGCGTGGTGGATGCTTACGAACAGGTGGGTGAGGCGCTGTCCAGCGGCGGCGACATTCCCTTTTCCGAGGCCGTTCGCAGGCACGCCCGCAGCATCGTCAACCTCCTGAACGGCAAGATCACCTCCGTACGCTTCGAGACCCCCGCGCGTGACTTCGTCATCAGCGGCAAGACCGCCGGGGGATTGAAATCCTTGCCAATGAAATACAGCCTCGGCACGGTGAAGGGCGTTATCCAGACCCTGAGCATGCGCAAGCGGCTCAGTTTTATCATCTGGGATTCGCTTTTCGATAAGCCTGTCAACTGCTACCTGAAAGAAGGCGACGAGGAGCGCATGCGCAACGCCTGGGGCAGGCCGGCGGTCGTCTCGGGTCGCATCGGGCGGCAGGCCGAAACGGGGCGACCTGTGGTCATTCGCGAAGTCAAATCCATTCACATCCAAGAAGAGCCTGAACCCGGCAGCTACCGGCGCGCCAGGGGCGTTCTGCCCTGGAGTCAGGGGGATGAGAAACCGGAAGCCGTGATCAGGAGACTGCGCGATGGCTGAGACGCATTTTATTTATTGGGACGCCAACGTATTCCTGTCGTACATCAACAACCTGCCAGATCGCATGCCCGTACTCGACGCTATCCTGGAAGAGATCGAGTCGAGCAAAAACGACCGGATCGTAACCTCCGTCTTATCGAAAGTCGAAGTAGCGCTGGGCAGCGCATGAGAAATTGAACCGCGTCTTGAGCCTGGATGAAGAGAGGCGCATTGACGCCCTTTGGAGCAACTCTGCGGTTGTGGATTTGGTAGACTTGAATGATGAGATCGCGCTCATGGCGCGTAGGCTAATGCGTGAAGGCATGGCAAGAGGCTGGAGATTGAGGACCAACGATGCCATCCACCTCGCCTCTGCGCAGTGGGTTGGCGCGGCAGAGCTGCACACTTATGACTTGCACGATTTCGAAAAATTTAGCGGGTTGGTTGGGATAGAAATTCACACGCCACACGCCGTACAACCCAGGTTGTTCTAGTTCGGGCCAGACGCTTGCTGGCGGAGACGAAAGCGGCGGTGGAGCGGGTGATCGAAGGCAAGTGACAGTCACCTGCCCTCTCAGCCACGCGCAGACCTCACAGGTTTTGAAAACCTGTGAGGTCTTTCTATCAATTGAACCTCCCTGTCAGCAAAACAGTAATCAGGCTAAAGGGGCCGGAATGAAGCCGCCGAGCGAACGCCCGGCGGCGGGAGCCTCGCCAGGTTGAGAAGGAGCCAGCCATGAAAATCAGACTCTCGCTGTTGGCGATCGCCCTCGCCGTCATCGCCTGCCAGTCAGCCACAATCAATATCGAGCAGAAAACTCCCACCCCACAAGCAGACCCCACTTCGACAAAATCCTATAATCTGCCAGCGCCCACCCGCTCACCCAACCGGGGCGGCTGGCTGGACGAGATCATCGTTTCGGTGGTCGCTGCGGACGCCGCGGTGGCGCAGATTCAACGGGGCGATCTCGACATCTACGCTTCAGGCCTCTCGTCGGCCGACCTGCCCCAAATCCAGGCCGCGGGCCTGAATTACTCCAAACAATACGGGCTGTTTTACGAATTGACCTTCAACCCGGTCGGCCCCACCTTCCCCGCTACCGGCAAGCTGAACCCCTTCTCGTCAGCCAAAGTGCGCGAGGCCATGAACTGGCTGGTGGATCGCAGCTACATCAACCAGGAAATTTTCGCTGGCGACGGTTTGGAAAAATTTCTCCCCATAACCACCCAATTCCCGGACTATGCCGATCTGGCCGATGTGGCCCGCAGGCTTGAAGCCAAGTACGCATACGATCCCGACAAAGCCAACGAAGTCATCTCTATCGAGATGGTCAACATGGGCGCAACCAAAGACGATGCTGGCAAGTGGCAGTTCGACGGCGAACCGGTCACGCTGATCTTCCTCATCCGCACCGACAGCGACGGCACTCGTGTTCCCATCGGCGACTACGCCGCCAGCCAGCTCGAGAGAATCGGCTTCACAGTGGATCGCAAATACAGAACCTCGTCTGAGTCTTCTCCCCTGTGGGTCGGCGGCAACCCGGCAGACGGCAAATGGCACATTTATACCGGCGCCTGGAGCGCCACAGTCATTGACCGCGACCAGGGCGACAACTTCCAGTTCTACTATTCCTCCAATAGCGCCTACGGTTTCTCTCCACTCTGGCAGGCTTACACGCCCAGTGAAGAGTTCAACAAACTGAACGACGACTTGTCTTACAACCGGTTTATCACCCTCGACGAGCGCCGCGTTGCCTTCGCCCGCGCCCTGGAGCTTTCCCTGGAAGACTCCGTGCGAGTTTGGCTGATTGATGGGAAGAATTTCGCCCCTTACGACACAAATGTTTCCGTCGCCTACGATCTGGCCGCCGGCGTAGACGGCGCTCAACTCTGGCCGTACACCCTGCGCTTCACGGATCGTGAGGGCGGTACCCTCCGCTGGGGCCAGCCGGATCTCTTCGTTGACCCGTGGAACCCGGTGTCGGGCAGCAATTGGGCCTTCGATGCGTCTTCCCAGCGCGCCACCCAGAGCGGCGGCGTGATGGCCGACCCGTTCACCGGCCTGTTCCACCCGCTGCGCATCGAAAAAGCTGATGTGATTGTCCAGGAAGGTCTGCCGGTGGGAGCGACCCTCGACTGGGTTAACCTGTCCTTTGAGCCTGAGATCGTTGTCCCCAAGGATGCCTGGGCCGATTGGGATGCCGCCGCCCATCGGTTCATCACAACCGAAGAGAAGTACGGCGAGCCTGTGACCGCCAAAGTCAAGAGTGTCGTCTACTATCCGGCAGATATGCTCAAAACCGTCAAATGGCACGATGGCAGCAATCTGTCTGTGGCGGACTTCATTATGGGTATGATCATGACCTACGATATCAGCAAGCCCGAAAGCCCCATCTACGATGAGTCGCGCGTCGCTAACCTTGAGAATTTCCTGTCCATTTTTAAAGGTACCCGGATCGTCTCCACCGATCCGCTGGTGATCGAATATTACACCGACGCCTATCAACTGGATGCCGAATGGAACGTGACCACCTGGTGGCCACAATATGGCTACGGTGAAGCCCCCTGGCACACGATCGCCATCGGCAATCTGGCCGATGCGGCTGGCGAGCTGGCTTACTCTGCTGACAAAGCCGATTACACGCGGACCGAGTGGATGAGCTTCATCGGCGGCCCCAGTTTGCAAATCCTGAACAAATACCTGCTCCAGGCCGACGCCGAGACCTATATCCCGTACCCGGAAACCCTGGGGCAATATATCACCCCCGAGGAAGCAGCAGTCCGTTATGCCAACCTCAAGGCATGGTACCAGGATCACGGCCATTTCTGGGTCGGCACGGGGCCTTATTACCTCGACCGGGCTTACTTGAACGAGAAAACCCTCGCCCTCAAGAACAACGGCTATTACCCCGACGCATCAGACAGGTGGAGTGGTTTCGGAGAACCCAAGATCGCCGAGGTCGCCATCAACGGCGCAGCACAGATTCTCATCGGGCAGGAGGCGACTTTCGATGTGTTCGTGACCTTCGAGGGTGCGCCATACCCGCAGGCGGAGATCAAGCAAGTCAAATACCTGCTCTATAACGCCCAAGGGGAGGTCGTCCAAACGGGTCTGGTCGAGGCAGTTGCAGACGGCTGGTATACCATCACTTTGCCCGCTGACGTCACCGCGCTGCTCAGCGCCGGTTCCAGCAAGCTCGAAGTCGTGGTGTCGCCGCTGCCCGTCACCATCCCCACCTTCGCCGCCTTCGAGTTTTTGGCGGCGCCGTAGAACAGGGAAGAGACCGGGGTCTGCGTAAAGGAATTCGCCATGAAACCCAGGCTGATAATATTCGCGCTTCTGTTCTGCTTCGCCGGTTGCAAGGGGATAGACACACCGGTCTATCCCAACACACCGGTCTATCCCAACACACCGGCCCATCCCAACACACCGGCCCATCCCAACACACCGGCCCATACCCTTGCCCCTACTCCCCTGCCCCCTGTCATCACACCCATCCCCACCCCTCCCCACGGCGGCTGGCTGAATGAGATCGTCTTTAGCGTAGTTCCCAAAGAAGAGGCGGTATCACAGCTCGACGAGGGTTATTATTTTGACATCTACGCTTACGGCCTCCCGCCAGCGTATTTGCCGTCCATCCAGGCGGCCGGCCTGAATTACGCTTCTGAGAACGGTCAATCCTACGAACTGACCTTCAACACCGCCGGGTCTGAATTTACCGGAACCGGCAAGCTAAACCCATTCTCGTCGCCCAAAGTGCGCCAGGCCATGAACTGGCTGATTGACCGCAGCTATATCAACCATCAGGTTTTCGGCGGCAGCGCCGTGGAAAAATACCTGCCCATCACGACGGGATTCCCGGATTACGTTGCCCTGGCCGATGTAGCCCACGACCTCGAGGCCATGTACGCCTACAATCCCGAAAAGGCCCGCGAAGTTATCTCGACCGAGATGGGGATGATGGGCGCTGCGTTGGGCGCCGACGGCAAGTGGCAATACGAGGGCGAGCCGGTCACACTGATTTTCCTGATCCGGTCTGACGGCGACGGCGTGCGTGTCCCCATTGGTGATTACATATCCGACCAGCTCGAGAGTATCGGCTTCACAGTGGAGCGCCGATATCAAACTGCATCAGAATCATCTGAAATATGGTTAGGCAGCTTTCCGGATGACGGGTTGTGGCACATCTACACCGGCGCATGGAACGCGCCGATTATTGATCGGGATGAGGGCGATAACCTTGAATTTTTCTATGCCCCAGTAAACCCCTATGGCTTTTCAGTATGGCCGGCTTATCCTACTGACGAATTTGGATTGCTGCGTCTCGATCTATTATTCAATCAGTTCACCACACTCGACGAGCGCCGCGCCGCCTTCGCCCGCGCCCTGGAGTTGGCGCTGGAAGATTCGACGCGCGTCTGGCTGATCGAGAGCAAGAATTTCGCTCCCTACGCCACAAACGTATTCGTGACATCCGACCTGGCCGCCGGGATTGACGGCGCTCAGTCTTGGCCGTACACCCTGCGGTTCATAAACCGCAACGGCGGCCTGCTGAAGTGGGCGCAGCCCGATTTGTTCGCGGCCCCGTGGAACCCGGTGGCCGGCAGCGGCAACACCTTCGATGTTACCGCCCAGCGCGCCACTCTCAGCGGCGGTGTGATGGCTGACCCGCACACCGGGCTGGCCTGGCCGCTGCGCATCGAAAGGGCTGAAGTCACGGTTCAGGAGGGCTTACCCGTTGGCAAGACGCTCGATTGGGTTAACCTGAAATTCGAGCCTGAGATCATCGTACCGGGCGACGCCTGGGTTGATTGGGATGCCGCAGCGGGCAAGTTCGTCGCCGCCAACGAGAAATTCACCCAACCGATGACGGCCAAAGTCAAGAGCGTCGTCTACTACCCAGAAGACCTGTACGAAACCGTCCAATGGCACGATGGCAGCCCGCTTTCCGCGGCGGATTTTGTCATGGCGATGATCATGCGCTTCGATACCGCCAAACCCGAGAGCGTCATCTACGACGAGTCGCGAATTTCCGGCCTCGAATCGTTCATGTCCGTCTTTATGGGCTTCAAGATCGCCTCCACCGACCCGCTGGTGATCGAATATTACACGGATGAATTCTATCTCGATGCAGAACTGAACGTGTACCCTTTGTGGCCGAATTACGGTTACGGCGAAGCGCCCTGGCACACGATGGCGGTCGCCAAACTGGCGGAGGTTGCTGGCGAGCTGGCTTATTCTGCGGATAAAGCCGATGCCATGCAAATCGAATGGATGAGCTTCATCGGCGGCCCCAGCCTGGATATTCTGGCGCGCTATCTGAAGCAAGCTGCCAATAGAATCTACCTTCCATATCCTGTCACGTTGCGTCAGTACGTCACTCCTGAGCAAGCTTTGGATCGTTACGCCAACCTGGAATACTGGTATGAGCAGCATGATCAACTCTGGATCGGCACCGGGCCTTATTATCTCGACCGGGTTTATCTGAACGAAAAAAATCTCACGCTCAAGAGGAACGAGGCTTTTCCCGATCCTGCGGACTGGTGGGATGGCTTCGGTACACCTCAAATACAAAAAATAGCTGAGGTCACCATCAACGGCGCAGCGCAGCTTCCCATTGGCCAGGAAGCGACTTTCGATGTTTTCGTGACCTTTGAGGGCGCGCCCTACCCGCAAGCAGAGATCAAAACGGTCGAGTTCCTGCTCCAAGATCCTGAGAATGATTTTATCTCGAGGGGTATGGCCGAATACGTGATGGATGGCTGGTATCGCATCATGCTGCCCGCCGAAGTTACCGCATTGTTGAGCAGCGGCTCCTGCAAGCTCGAAGTAGTGATATCCCCGCGACCCGTCAGCCCAGTCACTTTCGCAACCTTTGAGTTTTTAGCTGTACCATAGAATTGACGCTTGCATCCAAAGAGACCCCAGGAGTTTCAAAAATCCCTGGGGTCTTCGGTTGGGCACAGACCTCACAGGTTTTCAAAACCTGTGAGGTCTTTTCGGAGAGGCCAAAACTCCCCTCAAACCCATCCCCGCCGCATCCATTACTTGTGTATAATTCAAGTGTTGCTTCCAACCGGATCGCCGGGCCGCCTCCATGGATCCAAAATCCCTGCCAAAAATCCTCTACATCGAAGACACCCCCGCCGCCCGCGCCCTCGTGCGGCGCGTGCTGGCGCGTGACTTCGTCGTTCTCGAAGCCGAAGACGCACTCAGCGGCATCGAGCTGGCCATCCAGACCCGCCCCGACCTGATCCTGCTCGACATCAACCTGCCGCAGCTCAGCGGGCGCGAAGTGGCAGCCCGGCTCAAGACCCAGCTTCCCAACTCCCTGCTCATCGCCTTCAGCGCTGACACCTCTCCCAAAGCGCGCGAGCGCGCTCTGGCCTCTGGCTGCGTCGGCTACCTCACCAAGCCGCTCGATGTGGACATCTTCCCCGATCAGATCCGGGAATTCCTGGGGGGGAAACGCGAAATCCTGGCCGACCAGGCCGTTCACCAAAAAGCCTTCGAGGCCGAGCTGGTAGAGCGCCTCGAAGAAAAAGTCCGCGAGCTGACCAAAACCGCCGAGCGCAACGCCTACCTCAACGAGCAAAACAAACACCTCGTCGTCGTTCTCCGGCGCCGCCAGCGCCTGCTTGAAGCCGCTGCCCGCGTCAGCCAGGTTATCACCTCCATTCTCGACCTCGACGAGCTGCTGCGCGTCACCGTGGATGTGATCTGCGAAGAGTACGGCATCCCCTTCGCCGGGATTTTCCTGCTCGACGCAGCTGGAGAGAGCGCCGTACTGCGCGCCGGGAGCGGCGAGGCCGGGGCGCGCATGGTCGCCGAGGGCTACCGGCGGCCCGTTGGCGGCGATTCCACAGTCGGCAGCGCCATCCGCCAGCGGTCGGCGACCCTCATCCGGGACGTGGACGCGGCGCAGGCCAGCCACAATCCCTATCTGCCCGGCATCCGCTCGCGCGCCGCCTTGCCGTTGATCGGTAAAGACGCCGTGCTCGGCGCGCTGTCGGTGCAGTCGGATCAGCTCGACGCCTTCAGCGACGACGATCTCGCCGCGCTGCAAACCCTCGCCAGCCAGGTTGCCGTCGCCATCAACAACGCCCAACTGCTGCGCGACCTGCACCAGGCCAACCACGAGCTATTGCGCACCAAAACCTTCCAGGCGATTGCCCAAACCACCGGCGAGACGATCCACTGGGTGGGCAACAAAGCCGCCCCCATCCCAAGCTGCACCCGGCGGGTGAGAGAAGACCTCCTCGCATTGATTGGGATGCTGCAAACCCTGATGGATCAACCCCCGGAGGGCCGCCCGCAGCATCCCCTGTGGCCTGCGGCGCAGGCCATTTTCGATGCGGCGCGTAGAGACGTTCCGCCGGAACGTCTCTACGGATCGGCGGGAGGTACAGACGCCCCGGCGGGGCGTCTCTACGTGCCCCCTGATCTTGAATCCATCCTCGAAGACCTCGCCATCATCGAACAATCCGCGGCGACCATCCTCGCCATCAAAGAGGATCTCATAGGGCCGGTGAGGCTGCAACATCTCGCCGAGATCGAGCTGCCCGCCTTGTTGGAACAGACTCTCTTCGAGATGGGGCTGCCCCCGGGGGTGGTTCACACCCACTTCGCCGCCGATCTCCCTTCAATTCGAGGCGACTCCCGCCAGATCGGGCAGGTGTTCAATAATCTGGTCAAGAATGCCTGGGAGGCGCTCGCCGGCCGGCCTCAGCCTCGCATCACCGTCACCTGCCACCTGGCCGATGACCCGCAATACCTCCTGACCCAGGTCGCCGATAACGGCCCCGGCATCCCGCCCGAATTACTGGATAAAATCTGGGTATCGTTTTTCACCACCAAGGGCGACCGCGGCGGCACCGGGCTGGGCCTCTCGGCCTGCGTGGCGATCATCAACCAGGCCGAGGGCAAAATCTCGGTCGAAAGCCAGGCGGGCGCGGGCACAACGTTTTCGGTGCTGCTGCCGGTGAGCAAATGAGCAATCGTCGGCCTTATCCCCTTTCCCCTGTCTTTTCCCCCTATCCCCTGCTTTGGAGGTCCTTATGCCCAAAATTCTGCTCGTAGATGACGAACCCCTTATCCAGCGCAGTATGCAAAAGACGCTGATGCGGGCTGGCTACACCGTGGAGGCGGCCGGCAACTGCGCCGACGGCCTGAAGCGCTTCGAGGCAGCCGAGGCGGGCGGCGCGCCCTTCGATATGGCGCTGCTCGACCTGAACATGCCCGGCTTCGACGGCGGGGAGGCTTCGGGGGCCGGGCTGGAGCTGCTCAGCCGGTTGATCGGCCTGCGCCCGGATTTGCCCGTCATCATCCTGACCGCCTACGACGAGGTGAGCAAAGTCAAAGACGCCGTCGGGCGTGGGGCGCGCGGCTACTGCGTCAAGGGCCGCGAACAGTCGTTGTTAGATCAAATCAATGCCATTTTCAAGGAGCCTTAAGATGACCACAGACACCCATCCCCTCGAACGGCGCACGCGCCTGCTGCAGGCCGCCAATGAAGTCGGCAAGCAGGTGACGCAAATCCTCGATCTCGATGCGCTGCTGCCCAAGACGGTTGATATTATCTGCGACGCCTATAATTTCTATTACGCGGGGGTTTTCCTGATTGACGAGACCGGCCAATGGGTGATGCTGCGCGCCGGGCGCGGCGAGGCCGGCAAGCAAATGATCGCCAACGGCCACAAGCTGGAGATCGGCGGGCACTCGATGATCGGGGCCTGCACGCGCGAGCGCAAGGCGCGCATCGCCCTCGACGTGGGCGAGGAACCCGTCCATTTCAAGAATCCCTACCTGCCGCACACCCGCTCCGAGATGGCGCTGCCGCTCGTGGTGGGCGACAAAGTCCTGGGAGCCGTCACCGTGCAGAGCGTCGAAGAGCGCGCCTTCACCGATGAAGACATCCTCACCCTGCAAAGCATGGCCGACTACCTGGCGGTGGCCATCAATAACGCCAAAGCCCTCAAGCAGTTGGAGAAAGCCAACGCCGAGCTGCTGCGCGCCAAAACTTACGAGGCGCTTACCGCCTCCACCACGCAGGCTATCCACTGGATCGGCAACAAAGCCCTGCCCATCACCACCACCATCGAGCGCATGAAGGCGGACCTGAACGCGGATGTGATCAACCCGCAATCGCTGCTCGAAGACCTGTGGCTGATCGAGGAGAGCACCCGGCTGATCCTGGAAGTCAAAGAAAACCTGCTCGGCCCGGCCCGTGAAACCAAGCCGCGTCCCGCCATGCTGGCCGATGTGGTGCAGGCGGCGGCCTTTCATGCGGGTGTGCCCGCCGGGAAGCTGTTCGTCAAGGAGATTGCCGGCACCCCGCTGGCTCTGGCCGACACCACCCAACTGGCGCGCGCCTTCGGCAACCTGTTCCGCAACGCGCTCGAAGCCAAAGCCCGCAACGTCACCGTCATCATCCAACCCGCGGCCGACCCGGAGTTCGTATCGGTCGAGGTCATTGACAACGGCGAGGGGATGCCTCCCGAGATTCTGGAAAAAGCCTGGGCGGCGTTCATTAGCACCAAGGGGGCGGGGCATCCCGGCCTGGGGCTGCCTGCCGCGCTGCACGTCATCAGCCAGCTACAGGGGCGCATCTCTGTCACCAGCCAGCCTGGGCACGGGACGACTTTCCACATCCTGCTCCCGGCCAGCAACGACCAGCCCGGCGATCTGAGCGGCGGGGCCAAATCCGTCCAATTGATAGACGATAACGACCCCTGGGCGCAATGCACCGCCGATATCCTGGCTGCCGCCGGGAAACAGGTGACGCGCAGCCTGGAATTGAAAGGGACTCCTGACCTGATTGTGGTGGACGAAGCCCTGGAGAGCCTGCCCGCCGCGGATGTGGTGGCGATGCTGGGCGCGGCTGGCGTCGCGGCGAAGACGGTGGTGGTCGCGGCTGCGCTGAAGGTCGAGCCTGCTGCCGCCTACCTGCGGGCCGGCGTCAAAGATGTGGCGCTGAAGCCCTATACACAAGCTGAGTTGGCCGCGCTGCTGCGGAAATAGATGCGGCAGGCCCCCTGAGCGGCATTCGTAACCCAGAATGCCGCTCAGGGGGCCTGCTAGACGAATATGTGTTAGCCGCTCGCAACCGCAAAAAAGGCCATCATGCCAAAAAGATACCAACTTCCATCTTTCTTGTTAGGCCAAGTGACGCAAGAAGTCTATGAGCGGTGGCTCCGCCGTAAGGCTCAAGCACAAGTAAGGCGTGACCATCGGCGCGGTAACGAAACAGCCATCGGTGAAGCGTATCGAGCTGCCATTCATTCAGCAGTCTTAGAGAGCGGCGGTCTCGATTCTTACACGGGCGAAAAACTCAACTGGTCAATCATTAGCAAATACGATAATGATGAGTCACAAGAACACGGACGTCGCTACAAGCACGATTTCGCTTTGCTTCCGACAGTTGACCACGTGAATGATGGAATGGGAGTTGCCGATTTCAAAATTTGCGGGTGGCAAACTAACGACGCAAAAAACGACCTTGATATGCCCGCATTCCTCACCCTCTGCCAAGCTGTGCTTGAGCATCATGGCTACGTTGTCACAAAACGCGGCTAACACCGACCAGAGCGCACCGGACAAATACGGGCATTCGCCCACACTTATGGGAAGTCTGTCCTAACGGCGGATTCGGCGTCTGGTGGCTTTATCCGTCAACTCCCGCCTTGCCGGTAACGCCTGCCGTTGGTGCGCTTTCTTTCAAACAAGTGGAAAACAAGTGGAAACCTTCATGAATAATACTATTGGTGAAAGATTGACGTTTTTAGAGGAAAGCAAGACCTCACATTTCAACATCACAGAAATGCTTTCTGGGCAGGTTGCGCCAATAGATATATATGCCTTTATGGTGCTTAAACGCTCCATATCTTTAGTCTTTGGCTTCACGGAATTGATACGCAATAAAAACTTTCTGTGTGCAGCACCTTTAATTCGCCTTCAAATAGATAATCTTCTTCGCTTTCATGCCGCATTTTTAGTAGAAAATCAAAGTCAATTTGTTGTTGATGTTCTCCAAGAAAAAGAGGTTAGAAAATTGAAAGACCGCTTCGGAAAGAGCATGACCGACGCTCATCTGCAAGAAGTATTGGAAAGCGAATATTCGTGGCTAAAAGATGTATACAAGAATACATCAGGTTACGTTCATCTTTCTGAAAAACATTTTTTCAACACTCTCCGTGCAAGTGAAAGTGGTGAGGAAGGCGTACTCGATATTTATATTGGACCTGACGATAAAATGGTGAGCGATGAAGTTTATGAAGGAGCAGTTGAAGATATGATTCGTGTAACTCATGCGTTGCTAACTTTTATTGGAAATTGGGCATTAAGCAAAAACAAACTTTCCAAATAAAAGCGGGTCCAACAAAGCGTGCATTGGACAAGTGAGATTAGTCGCCATTTTCGAACATTTCCTCTGGCTTCGGGTTTTTCCTGCTCCCAAACATTATCCGCGCCCGCCCACCAACCACTAGCGCAAGCCGTTAGGCCGTTTCAAGCAATTCACTCGCACCCCGCACCTTGTAGTGAGGAGTCCTCATGAGGCTGATAAAAGTTGAACTTGATAAGAAAAAGCTTCTTGCCATTCCAGAATCTGAGGCCACCTTCTTTTTATCACTCGGTCACATTTGCAATGAAATTAATGCCGCCACTAAGTTGCTCTACTGGTCAGGGAATTTAAAGCCAGAGGGTGAAGCGGACGAACATGGGCAATTCGCATTAAGTTTGTACCTTACTCGGGTGCTCGCCGGACATTTGAACGAGGCCTGGGAGTTTCTAAGAAAGGATTACTTTTCACCGTCCGATTCATCGACCACTCCGCTTGCGAAGGAGTATGCACCGCTGCTAGATGGGGAAGCCGCCGCTGAGATGGACGTGCTGAAGAGCTACTTCGGCCCGGCCAATAATCTTTGCCGCCAAATCCGCAATGCCATTGCCTTTCACTTCTCCGCGGCTGATATCGCCGGCTTGCTTCCGTTAGTGCAAGGTAAGCTGATTGCGTACCTCGAGCGGGACGTCGCACCAAACAATCTGTTCCATTGTTCGGAGTTGTTGGTCTCGGAAGCGCTAGTGAAAATAATGAATTCAAGCAGCCGAAACTTGACGTATGACGCTCTGTGCGACGAATTATTCAGGGTAGCGGCGCGATTTGTACGCGTATCCGATGGCTTGATGGATGTTGTAATCAAGAAATACGACCTTCGCGTTGATAACTCGCCGCCGCAAGAGGTCAGATTCGAAAACATCCGACCATTCAAGAGCATCGATATTCCATGGTTTAGCGATACCTCTTTAGACACCGGCGACAGCAAGTAAACGGCCCAACACCGGCTCCAGCGGACGCGCGGCATGCGCCGCCTGAAGAGATGCTGTGCGATAATTGAGTTGCTCAGCCCCACAAGTCTCACGCCGCCACCCGCTGTTGAGCCATTCCGTTGGACGCTTACCCAGGAGTAATTTACAACATGAATGCAACTGCCTTTCGCCATTTCTACAATTACCACTTTACTGAAAACCGCAAGATATGGGATCGTTGTATCGCTCCATTGTCCTATGAACAGTTCACGCAAAATGTGAACTATTCTCATGGATCTGTTCGAGATCAAATCGTTCACCTGATGAGCGTTGATGAATTATGGTTCAGCGAGCTGCGAGGCGTCGAACCCTCAGAACCGTTTCCCCCCGCTAACTTTGACGATCGTGAAACCATTCGCGCACACTGGGACAGTGTCGAGCAAAGTATGCGCGATTATCTTGCCGCATTGCAGGACAAACTGTTATTCGATAAGCCGATAGAAGAGCCAGAAGAAGACAAAGCCCTCATCGTGTGGCAAGTGCTTCTCCATGTGGCTAATCACGGCACAGATCATCGCGCTCAGATTCTCAGATTGCTGCACGATTTGGGAGTCAAGACAACGTCTCAAGATTACATTTTCTATGTCTATGACAACATCATCCCCAGACCCTAAAGGTTTCCCTCGCGAACCAGCGCCTTTTGTCGCAAAACACCCTGGCTTACCAGCCGTCCTGTCTGTCAACGAAAACCTTTAGTAACTTACGAATCGATTCCGTGCTTTTTGTGCAAGGATTTTGAGTCCGCTAATCTACGCTAATCTCCGCGAATATTTCGAAAAGATTAGCGCAGATTAGCGAAGATTGGCGGATTCTTGATTCTTTTCCGGTTTGTCCGGGTTAGGGTCTATTAGCAGAAAGAACCAAGCAATGACCGACCTTTTATCCCAATCCTTTCGTTTACCGGATGGCCGCACCCTGGCGTATGTCGAATATGGCGTGCCCGGCGGGAAACCCGTTTTCTACTTCCACGGCCTGCCCGGCTCGCGCCTGGACCCGACTACGCTGGATGGCAATGACCTGGTAAAGGCCGGCCTGCGCCTGATCGCCTGTGACCGGCCGGGGATGGGCGGCTCAGACTTTCAGCCTGGGCGCGGCTTCAGCCACTGGCCGGCGGATATCGTCGCTCTTGCCGACAGGCTGGGGTTGGGGAAATTCGGCGTGTGGGGCGTCTCGGGCGGCGGCGGGTATGTGTCGGCCTGCGCCCGCCTGATCCCCGACCGGTTGACGGCAGCCGTGATCGTCAGCGGCGCTGGCCGCATGGACTCGCCCGAGGCCCGCGCAGGGTTACCGGTCATGGGCTGGTTGATGTGGGGGCTTGCCGGTCGCTCGGCCCGGCTGATGGGCCTGTTCCTGAACCTTACGAAACCCAGGAACCTGGGCGATCCAGCCAAAATCCGCCAGCAGATGATGCGTACCATGCCGCCTTCGGAGCGGGCCTTTTTCGAAAAGCCGGGCTGCCTGGAGGCCTTCATGGCCAGTACACTGGAGTGTATGCGCCTGGGGGTGCGCGGGATGGCCTGGGATACGCGCCTGTATGCCCGCCCCTGGGATTTCCGCCTGGAAGAAATCAGTTTCCCCGTGCGCCTGCTGCATGGCGAAGCAGACCGCAACGTGCCGGTCGCGGTGGCCCGCAAAGTCGCCGCGTCCATCCCAGGCTGCCAGGCCACTTTTTACCCCGGCGAAGGGCATCTGGGGATATTGGCCAATCATTTGGATGAGGTTATTCTGACACTGGCCCCACAGGCTCCTTAGCTATGAACACCACCGACCTGCTCCATTTTCTCGAACGCGCCAACCGCATCGCCGCCATCACCGACCTCGATCCTTTGTTGGACGAGACGCTTGGTTTGCTGGTGGATGCCTGCGGGGCGAGTGCGGGGCTGCTCTATCTCCCGGAGGGCAGCGCAACCGGCGTCGCCTCGCGCCTGCTCGTCACCGGGAGCGAGGCGATCAGTGTGCTGCTATCCAACCGCCCGCTCGCCGAGAGCCTGGCGCTGCCGGAAGCAGCCCTGCTCCAGCGGGAAATGATCCGGGTGGACGATCTCCCAGCCGGGGCAGCGCAATACCCCGGCCTGGCGGAGTTGGCCGAATGCGGTGTGACCAACACCCTGGCTATCCCGCTCCTTTTGGCCGATTCGCCGGCCTGCGTGGTGCAGGTTTTCGACATCGGTGAAATCGAGCTGGAGATGGCGCAACTGCTGGGCAACCGGCTGGCATCAGATGTCGAAAAGGCTTTGCTGCTCGAAGCCAGCCGCCTGCGCAGCCGCCGCCTGGAAACACTGATCGCCATCATCGGGCAGATCGGCTCGACGCTGGATCGTGACCAGCTGCTGCGGCTGATCATCAACTCGGCGCGCGAGTTCCTTGGGGCGGAGGCGGCCTCTCTGTTCCTGCTCGACGAGACGCAGGGCGACCTGGTGCTTCTGCTGGCCAGTAACATCAATGAGAACGTCGCCGTCGAGAGATTGCGCGTCCCGGCGGGGAAGGGCATCATCGGGCATGCAGTGCAATCGGGCAAGACGGTGCTGGTTCCCGACGTGGCCCAAGACGCCCGCCACTACTCCGGGGTGGATCATTCCAGCGGATTCATCACCCGCTCGATCCTGGCTGTCCCCCTGCGGGCGCGCACGGTTGACCTGGGGGGCGGGCGCGGCGCCACCCGCGAGCGCATCATCGGCGGGGTGGAAGCCATCAACAAGATCGAGGGCACGTTCAACGACGACGATGCCCATTTGCTGTGCATCCTGACCAACCAGGCCGCCACGGTGCTGGAGATCGCCAGTCTGTACAACGACGCTAACGAGTTGTTCATGGATGTGGTCAAGAGCCTGACCGCTGCCATTGACGCCAAAGACCCATACACAGAAGGCCACTCCGAGCGGGTGAGCGAATTCTCGGCAGCGATTGCCTGCGAATTGGGACTGCCCGGCGAGGCGATCCATCACATCCGCATTGGCGGCCTGCTGCACGATGTGGGTAAGATCGGGGTGCCCGATGCCATCCTGTGCAAGCCGGGTAAGCTGACGGATGCCGAATATGACCTGATGAAACAACATCCGACGATTGGGGCCAAGATCATGGGGCAAGTGCGCACGCTGCACACCGAGCTGCCAGCGATGGCTGAACATCAAGAGCGGCTGGACGGTACTGGTTACCCCCGGGGGTTGAAAGATGGCGAAATTTCCACCACCAGCCGCATCGTCGCTGTAGCAGACGTGTTCGACGCTATGACCTCCGACCGCCCTTACCGGAAAGCCATGTCTGCCGATGAGACTTTTGACTATCTGCACGAGCGGGGGGATCTCTTCGACCGGGCGTGCGTCAACGCCCTGCTGCGCGCGTACCGCAAGGGGGCTATCCGCACTCAGAAAGAGCGAGTCGCTCCCGGAGAAGATAGCAGTTGATTCCTTCCCTGGTGGGAAGAGAGGAAAGATACCGAAAAATGAGTGAGTGATTGGGGCTATGCCTCAATCACTCACTCATTTTTCGGAAATTTTCCTTACCACGAGGGGGAGGAAGCTGAGAAACTACGGCGCTTCGATTTCCTCGTATTCGAAGTTATCGAAGTGGACTTCCATGCCGTGAATCTCGACCACCAGCCCAACTTTACCCAATTTGACGGGGCGGGTATAAACCACAAACGAAGTTTTCCCGTTGAGCTTGATGTAGAAATCAGCCATATTCGCCTGGTTGGTGGGACGTACCTCGACGCCGACACGGTTGGTCAGATAACCGGCCTTGACCATGCCATTCCACAGCGTATCCCAGCTCTGGTTTTCGAGGTACCAGCTATTCTTATTGAAATCCCACTCCCAGATCCCACAGAATTGCAGCCAGGTCATAATACCCACTTCGTGCATGGTGTCGTCGTCCATATTGAAGGCCAGCCCAAACCAGCGGTCGTTGTAGCCATCCACGAAAGTGGCGTCCACACTGGCCTTGTAGTACATCGCTTGCCCGCAGGCCTCACAGGTGACAATATGGGGGTCGCCGCCGCCGCTGGCGTCATACGGGCCGACCTGCAATTTATTGCCTTGCCATTTGCAAAATGGGCTTTTGCATCCCGACCAGGCAGACTTATTTTCGGTGGAAAAATCATCGGTGAAGACGATTGGGCCAATCGGGGTGGGCGTATCGGTTGGCTGCGGCGTATTGGTGGCAGTAGGGATCGGTGTGTCGGTGGGGGTGACGGTGGGCGTATCGGTGGGTAGCGGCGTTGCTGTCGAGGTAGATGTGCTGGTGGGCAGCGGCGTTTCTGTAGGTGTAGCTGTCGGCAGCGGGGTGGGGCTGGCCGCTGCCTGGGTCTGTGCGACCATGGTGGCTGCCAGCTCATCTGGACTTGGGCCGCCGAAATTGCACGCGGCCAATGCGAACAACACAAGCAAACAGGCAAGCAAATGGATGGATTTCATGGGCGGCCCTCCTCAAGGCCTTTCGAACATTCGTATCTTACAAGTGAAATCTACGGCGCTTCGATTTCTTCGAACTCGAAATTGTCGAACGCAATTCCAATCGTATGCCAGCCGATCAGCAACCCAACCTTACCGGCCACTGCCGGTTTGGTGTACACGATGAACGAAGTTTTGTTGTTGAGCCGTATGTAATAATCCACCTGGCCCCCCAGGGCTGACGGCTGGGCGATGACTTCGAGATGATTGGTTTGCAAGCCGGGCTTCACCATGCCGTTGTAAATCTGCTCGGGAACCGGGTTCCAGAGCAATCCTTCCCCGGTGCGGGTATTGATCTGGCCGACAACGCAAAACTGGAACGTGGCGATGCCCAGCTCGATGAACGAGTTCTTCGTCTTGCCGAAAACCAGGCCAAAAAACCTGTCGGCGTAACCGTCCACGAATGTTGCATCCACCGCCATGCGGTAATATTCGACCTCGCCGCATGCTTCGCAGATTGCGAAGTGATAGTTGACATCCTCCGGCTCATAAGGCCCCATGTACAAAACGCCATCTTCCCACCGGCAGCCATCGCAGCCCGACCAGGCGCTCGTATTCTCGACGCTGAAATCATCCGAGAACACAACCGGCCCGGACGGGGTTGGCGTATCGGTTGGCAGAGGCGTGTCCGTTGCCGTTGGGAGGGGTGTATCTGTCGGCGTGGGAGTGGGCGTATCGGTTGGCAGTGGGGTCGCAGTGGACGTGGCGGTGGGCGATGGCGTGGCTGTGGGACTGGGAGTCTCCGTGGGAGGCAAAGTAGGGCTGGCCGCCGACTGAGTGCCTGCGACGATGGTAGCCGCCAGCTTTTCGGTGCTTGGGCCGGAAACGAAACAAGCCATTAAAAACAACAGCAGCACAACAGGAAACAAAACACGCAACAGTTTCATCAAAAATTACCTCCTTAGAAATTAAGCGAGCGGTTGCAGAAGTCAGAAATTGGGTATAGTCCCTCCTAACCAAAACTAATTCAATACCAGGCCTATATAAGCGGCAACAGGAAAATCACAATACCAAGCCGAGACCAATCCCCATGACAATCCCCACCACCCCACCCGCAACCACA
>DYIZ01000094.1 GCA_020723385.1 Candidatus Aquidulcis sp. | reverse complement strand
CTGCTCATCCAGGTCATTGACCCACTGAATGACTTGATCGTTGACCAGGGAGTATTCGATGACAGTTTGGTATTCATTCCAGATAAAGGAAGAATCTGGGTCCGAGTGAATTTCCTGGATCAGCCAAAACCCCGATGAATCCGGTTTCCAGTAGAGGATTCGATCTGGTTCTCTATCCGCGCTGACGAAATCAGGCAGGATATGCTTGATCCAATTTCCGTTCTGATCGTAGATGCGGATTCCTTGCTGGCCGAAGATATTTTTCCCAAGAAACGCTACCCATTGTCCATCTGGCGACGGGATGGGGGCATACATGGCTTCATAAGGAAACCGGATGCTGATTTCACCGTCGGGCGAGACCAACACCATACGCTCCTCGCCATTGTAATTCCATTCAGCGGCGAAGAGCCGCAATTCCGGTATCCACCTGACATCTTCCCAGGTGCGAGCATCTACCAGCGTTGGCGCTGGATCTCCAGGGTGGTAGATGAACAACCCGGTTTCTTCCCCATAGAAAACGCCCGATATCAATAAAATCGTATTCGTTTCAGGATCAACAGCCGCGTCTTCGTATGCATCTTCGAAAAGCATAGAGACCTGACTTGAGTCAATGTCAATGGTGCGGATATAGGAAATATGTCTATCTTCCGCATAACTCCCACTCCAAGTACCAGCAGCGAACGAATGCGAAGTGATCCAGGTCAAGATTGCGGCTGTTCCACCTACCCAGGAAGTTGTTTCCAATACGCGTACCTCGCTACCATCGACATTGGCCGCCCATAAAAAATCTGCTTGATCGCTGCCTCCCCAGCCGGTATGGATGATCCACTGGCTATCCGGCGACCAATCAATGAGGTGGGCATAGGTTGGGCCATCGGTCAATCGGCGGGAGACGAGTGTCAATGTATCGAAAACATAAACATCCATCGTTGGCCCTTCCGTGCGAGCAGTATATGCCAGGTAACGACCATCCGGCGACCACAACATATCGCTGGAGAAATAGGCGCCAGGATTATCCTGCACGAATTGTTTCACATCCTCTTCAGGAGCCACGGGTATTGTCGCAACCACCTGCAGGTCTGGAAGGTGGTAAATTTGTATCCCTATCTGATAAAGGTTAGCCAAATAACCTCCATGGGGCGCGCAAAAATTACTTCCATCCATCGAAGGCATCAGGGTATCTCCGCTTCCGTCAATGTTCATGAAAGCCAAAGAGAATATGTTCTTATTCGAATTCACTTTATTATAGAATAGCCATGGGCCGGTCATACTGAGGGTATTGGAAATCGGAGCCGTTGGTAGCTGCATCTCGCGGAGGGTGATCTGGGCGACCGGAACAGGTATCGGTGTTGCTGTCGGTCCGGGCGTCGGGTATATGATTGCAGCAACGGTCGAGTTCGGCGAAGGCTGCCACACCGGCCATGAATCGGGTTGCTCGTTGAAAGTGACCCTGACCAGGTTATTGCCGGTGATATCCATCACATAGATTTCGCTGTTGCAGCGATCGGCGCAGGTCTCGAATTGCGATTCGTCCCGCAGCGATACAAAAGCAATATAACTCCCATCTGGCGACCAGGCCGGCGCGTAATCTTGCGCGGCGTTGTCCGTCAGCCGAATCTGATTGTTCCCATCAGCATCCATCACGTAGATTTCGCTGTCGCAGTGATCCTGGCAGGTGTCAAGATGCGCCTCGTCGCGCCTGGATATGAAAACGATGCGTTTGCCATCTGGCGACCAGGCGGCTGTGCCATTCCCGCCAGGGGAACTGGTCAAAGCATGTTGGTCAGCGCCGTCTGGTCTCATCAGGTATACCTGGGCGATGCCATCTCGAAGGGACGTAAAGGCAATCCATTGACCATCCGGCGACCAGGCCGGGTCGAAATCGTCATGGCCCTCGAAGGTGAGCTGCGTCGGATCCGATCCATCTACATTGGCCACATAGATGTCAGCTTCCTGGTATGGTTTCATCGCGGTGTAAACAATCTTCGAGCCATCGGGAGACCAGACGGGCAGGTCGTAGTAGATCGTATTGCCTGTCAAACGGGTTGGATTATCCCCATTGGGGCTCATTGTGTAGAGCGCCCAATGATTCTCGAAAGCGAAGAAAGCTATTGTCTGTCCATCAGGCGACCAGCTCGGGAAACCATTTTCCGGGTTCTGGATCAGGGCGTTGGGGTTGCCGCCTTCCAGGTCAATGACGTAAATAGCCGAGTCGCGCCCAACACGGCTAACGTAAGCGATCTTTTTCCCATCTGGCGACCAGGAAGGCCATTGATCGTCGTTGATGCTATCGGTCAGGCGAGTCGCGGGCGGCGCGCCGACGCGGGCGACATAGATATCGGTATTCCCATTACGCTCGCTGACATAAGCGATCAATCCACCGCCGGTTGGGGTCGGCGTGAAGGTAGGCGTCGGCGTTGGAGTAAGTGGGGGTGTACGCGAGGGGGGCGGTGTGAAAATGGGCCTGGAGGTCGCCTCGGGTCTTCCGGTAACCGTGGCTATCCTGGCGGATTCGGTCGGCAGGGAATCGCATCCTGCGAGGATGATGCCACTCAAAATGACGATTCCCAGAATCAGTTTGCGCATAAAAGCCCTCCAGTCAACAAGTTGAGATATCGGCAATCATACTATCGAGACATTCCCCACAGCCGGACGGTTCCGTCGCTGCCCGCGGAAGCCAGGATGCGTCCATCGTTGGAGAAAGCCAGACGCTCGACGCTGCCTCTATGCCCGCTGAGAGTAACTAACAATTGGAACGTGGCTGTATCCCAGATGTAGATCATTCCGTCGTCGCTGCCGACGGCTAGCAGACTTCCATCGGGGCTGAAAGCCAGGCTGGTGCCAAAATCATCGCCTGCAATCGGCAGGGATTGGACAATCTGTGCTGTGGCAATATCCCAGACAACAAGCTCTCGGGTATCTGACCACGAGTCGCCTATGGCAGCAACCAGCCATAGGCCGCTGGGGCTGAAAGTGAACTGTTCCGCGGAAATGTTATGAAACTCTCTCACGAGTTGGCCGGTGTCGGTATTCCAAACTTGTAGGATCTGGCGGGTATCATAAGCTGCGCACAAGCGACCGCCCGGGCTGAACTCCAATTTTAAGATAACAGGAATACCGGCAAATCCGCCGAGTAATTTCTTCATCGGATTGCCAGTTTGCGTATCCCAGATCCACAGACCGCCGCTTCCCGCTGCGGCCAACAGCCGGTTGTCGGGGCTGAAAGCCGCAACGAAGAAACCGGTAACATCCCATGCTCCTATTCCCCAAGTTTCTGGCTCACCTTCCAACTCGAAGAGCGGCTCTGCTCCGTTCGTTTCCCAAAGCTCCATGTGAAGATCGTGAGGTTGGAGATTGTTGTATATCGCCAGCCATTCTCCATCGTGGCTGGCGGCCAGGATTGTGCCGGTATAAACGCGCGAAACCCTGAGCCAGGGATTACTCCCCGGGTTCTCTTCCCACACGGTATCGTCTCGCCAAGTCAAGAGGCGGCCATCTTCCTGGAACAGGAGTCCGCCCATTCTGCGGCCATGAGCCTCGATCGAGGGCAGCAGCTTACGGGTAGCGACATCCCATATCTTGAGGGTCGAATATGTGTCTGTGGAAAGCAGCACACCCCCATTGGGTTTGAAGGCAACGCCGGTCACTGCTCCGCCATGACCATCCAGCGAGGCCAGAATCTCGCCGGTTGCGGCGTCTATCAACCGGATTTGCCCATCCGCTGCGCCTGCCGCCAGGGTTTGTCCATCCGGGCTGAAGGCAACGCAGGTGATCCGGTGATATGGATCTGGGAACACAGGCTCCTCGCTGAGGAAAATAGTTATTTCAAGAAGGGCTTTTCCAGTGGCGAGATCCCAAAGCCAGACATCCCCGGTAGAAGCGGCAGCCGCCAGCCTATCGCCATCGGAGCTGAAGGCAATGCCGGTTATTCGCCCCCGGGGGCCTCCCAGTCCATTGACGATCTGCCCGCTTGCGGCATCCCAAATACGCACAGACCCATCCGAAAGACCCAGGGCTAACTGGCGGCCATCTGGGCTGAACAGCGGGTTGCTGGTTCCAAATCCGCTCAAATTCGCCAGCACTTTGTTGTCAGGCAGGTTTATTACCTGGTATTGGTCGTGGTCGGTTGCAAAAGCGATCCACTGCCCATCCGGACTGATGGCGGGCAGGCCATAGCCGCCGCTGTTACCCTGGAAGCTGTACAATGGCTGTCTGGCCTGCATATCCCAGACTTGAACCGTCCCTGAGCTGCTTTTTGTGACCATGAGCTGGCCGTCGCGGCTGAAAGCCAGGTTCTCCATCCATTCGCCAGTGTCCAGGTGAGCGATTTCAGCCAGCGAGTGTGCATCGTAAAGGTAGATTCCCTGGGAGCTGGCAATGGCGAACGAGCCGCCATCGGGCAGCCAGGTGGCTTGTTCCACCGTGCCTTTACCAAACAGGGCAAGCTGGGTCACGTCGGATAAATTGGCGGCGGTGATTGCTCCCGGCTGCGGCGAGGGCGGAATGACGGGCGTGATCGGGACGATCAGGGTGGCTGTTGCTGTCGAAGATGGCGTTGACCGAGGCAGAGCGGGGGTTTGACTTGGCTCGGAGGGGGGCGGCGTCAGTAAAAGGGCTACAGCCTGGGCCATCGAGGTGAGGTCGAACAGCTTGATTGTGCTGTCCCCTTTGAGCACTGCAAGCGCCAGGCCATTTGAACTGAAGACGAGATTCGATAGGTTGTTTTCTGACCAGGTTGCCAGTTGCTGGCCGGTCAATGCGTCGAAGATGGCGAGGTTCTCGTAACTTTGCACGGCCAGCAGCCGCCCATCAGGGCTGAGCACGATTCTGCCCGAATACCACTCCGGCCCCGCGAAGCTGCGTAAGAGCTGGCCAGATGAAGTGTCCCACAACTCGATCGTGACTCCCATAGTATTTGGCGTGTAATTAGACATCCGCGCCAGAGTGTGATCGAGCAGGTCAATGGTTTCCCAACCTCTCTCGTTTTTTTGGAGGACATCGAAGGATTTCAGTAGCTTTCCACTGCTGACCTCCCAGACCTGTATGAGGAAAGTGGAGTTTTCATCCTTCGACGCCGAAGTGAGCTGCTGCCCATCGGTTGAGAACTCCAGGGCAATGACCTCGCCGCCCTGGCTCGCCAGCGTCGTCGCCTGCCGGGCGTTCTGAATATCCCACAGGTTGACAACATCCTTGCTTCCTATGGCAATCAGGGTCTCGTCTGGGCTGAAGGCCAGGCTGGTGGTTGAATCCACATCGAGCGTTATCAAAAGCTCGCCAGTCCGAACATTCCATACGATCACTTCTTGATTGTCATTGGATGCAGCCAGTAAATCGCCTGAACGGCTGTAGGCAAGGTGGGTGGCATACCACATCGGGAACGCCTTTCCCCACTGGCCGGTTGCCGTGTCCAAAGTCTGGATTCCACTATTTCCGGCGGCAGCCAGGCTGCGTCCATCCGGGCTGAATTCAATGGCCTCAGCGAGCGCTCTGTAATCCTCGAATGAATGTAGAGGCTGGTATATTGCAGCATCCCACACCTGAATGGCTTGACCAATTTTGGATGCCAGGCGGCTTCCATCGGGGCTGAAGTTGAGCAAGTCGCCAGGCTCGATACCCAACTCGTCAACCCGGCTTCCAGCCTGAATATCCCAAACCTGGTAAGGCGCGTCAACTACTTTTACCAGCAGCCTGCGCCCGTCAGGGTGAAACAACACCTGCGACAGGCCATCGGTGAACCCCCAGTAGGTATGCAGAAGCTGTCCGGTTAAAGGATCCCAAAAGCGGAGACTGCCATCGGCGCCTGCCGAGATCAGGAGGCTGCCATCTGGGCTGAAAGCTACATCGGTCACATAATCTGCATGACCTTCCAGGACAAAGACCAGCTCGCCGGTTGCAATTTTCCAGATATGCACCTGGTTGTTGACATCTCCGGCGGCCAGCCATTGACCATCTGGACTGACCGCCAGGGAAAGCGTTTCCATCAGCCACTGGTCACCCATATATCGGATTAAGCTGCCATCCTGTGGATCCAGCAGTTGAATACTGCTCGAGCAGGATCGTCCACAGCCAGTGGTAAGAACCGCCAGGGCTGATCCGTCGGGGGTAAACGCTAAACCAGGAACAATATCGGCATATCCTGAAGCCAGCAAACGTCCGCTTTTCAGATCGTTGATCTGGAATCCGCCATAACCACCCATGGCAATCGTTTGGCTGTTTGGGCTGAAGGCAATCTTTTGAGGTGTGATTGCCAAATCCATAGTCGTCTGATCGCTTATGTCTCCAATCTCGATTCGACTGAGTTCCTGAAATGTGATGGCATCGTAGACGTGCGCCCCTGCCGAGCCTGCAATCACAAACAGTTTGCCATTCGGCGACCAGATGGCGTCATTGGCTGTTCCGAGGCCCAACTCGATAGGCTCCGACAAGGTGAATGTGGGCGATGGAGAAGTCTGTCGGGGAGCGGTGGAAGATGGCTGTGGCGTCGCGGGCGTGATGGTTGACGTAGAAGAGCGGGTTGGGGTGGGAAAAGGGATTGAAGTCGCTGTCAAAGTTGGGGACGGCGTTGTACAGGACACGAGCAAGACACTAAGAAAAAGTAAGACAATGGTTGCTTTCATAAAATCCATGCGGTTAGCCATTTTCTCTTCTCGATTCCAGAAATACACTTTCACTCCCCATCCGGCCATTGCGGGCAGGTTTTCTGGTAAGGCTCGCCGGGGAAGAACTGCGCCCATTCGGCCTGAGTCAGGTTTCGCCCGGCGGATATGCAAGCCTGGTCGAGGAGCACAGTAAGATCCATCTCCCAGGTTTTCACGTTGGCGTCTGCGCTGACGGTGGTCAGAGAGCGTCCGTCAGGGCAAAAGGCCAGCAAGCGAACAGCCTTCTCGTGCCCCTGCAACACCACTGGCCCCACTTGGAGATTGCCTATTTCCCACAGCCGTAATGTGGTGTCGTCACTTCCCGATGCGAGCCAACGTCCATCTGTGCTGAAGGCTAAAGCAGAGATAGAACTTTCGTGGCCGCGCAATGTCACTGGCTCAGCTTCTGGATCGCGCAAATCCCATAATCGCAGCGCGGCATCTTCGCTCCCGGAGACCGGCCAGCGCCCATCGGGACTGAAAGCCAAAGCCGTGACCTTCCCATCCTGTCCGCGAAGCTCGATGGGTTCAGCTTTCAGGTTGCACAGATCCCAAACTCGCAGGGTGGCCTTCTCGCCCAGGCTTTTGCGCAAGATGATCCCGCCCGCGCCGTCCCGTTTCGCAGCCGCGTCTAATTTATCGGGTAATGTCACTTCCAGCGTATCGCCGCCGAGCAATTTTGTCTTCAGCTTCAGCAATGGCTCCAGCCGGGCGATGGAGCGCCCCACCAGGCGGGATTCGGGCAATTGAGTCAGCAGCCCAAACGCGGCTTCGCGCACTTCCTTGCGTTTGTCATCCAGGCAGGATTCCAGAAATGGTTCGTCGGCTATGCTCAACCCGACCGCGAGGGCGGCGACAAAGGCGGCCCGCGCCTCGGGAGAATCCTGCTCCCAGGTGGATTCGATCAACTCCCTGGCTCTCCCCGGAGATTGGGGTCTCAGCCTCTCCAGCAGCGCCATCCGCTCTTCGAGCAAACCGGTTTCCCAGGCTGCTTCTTCAACCGGGGGCAACGCATACCCCCAGGCCGGGTTGATCCCCGCCAGCCAGCGCCCGCGTTCCCCGATAACGGCGAGACCCAGAGGGCGCAGCTCCTTTTTGCCAAGTCCCAACAATGCCGGGAGCGTCTCCGGCGGGGCGATGACCCCACGCTCGGCTCCTAGTCGCAAAAACTCAGGCAACACCGCGGTGAATTCGCCTGCCAGGATGCGCTTGAGCAACGCCGCTGCCCGTTCAGACATCGGCGATTGTGATTCCTTCGGACAGACAGATCGGTTGCTCTCAAAGTGTGCTGGCGTCCAGCCGCCTAAATTGCCAATCCCGATCACTGCGGCGGAGGCTAACAACGCGGCTTCCGGGTCAGATGGGGAGATGGGAACCCCGCGGGTTTCGGCATCCCGTGGGGTTTGGAACCCGTTCCCGGTTCCGAGCATTGCGGATTGAGTCAGAGATTTCAACGAAATCATAGGCTCACTCGCCGCGCATCTGCCCAGGCTGCCAGGGGGGTCAGGGCAAACCCGTCCCACAGGCCGAATACGGTCAATGGGTAGCCGCCCGATAAGGCGAATAATTCCCAGGGGGAGTTAAATTGTGCGGCTTGCGGAAGCGACCGGTTTTGTGAGTCACATAAGAGCCAATTCTGTGACGCTTGATTGGGAATGACGTTTTCCAACACCACCGGGAACGCCTCCAGCCAGGGATTTTTCCCCAGGGCGGCGGCAAACTCGTCGAGGAAAGCCGACAAGGTGGGAAAACCACCGGGAGTAATAACAGATTGGATGATCTGCTTTTCTTTGAATATCGCCCGCAGGGGGTATGCGCCAGGAAAATAAACCAGCTCGCCGTGTAAAACCAGCCCGGCGACCAGGCTGGTATCCAGCGGCTGGGTGCGGTGGGCGAAGCTGAGAATTTGCGCCGGGCGTTTGCTCGCCCTGCCCCACAGCCAATTGACCTGGGTGCGCAGGCCGGTTTTCTCGTCCTCGTCCGTACGGGAGGCCATCACCAGCCAGTCATCGCAGCTACCGGGAGTAGAGGCGATCAATTCGTCCTGGTTGACGTTCCAGCCGAGCAGGTAGCGCACATCTTGTTGGGTTGCATCTGGGAGGCGATCCAGCTTCCGGTAGGCCTGGATCAGCAGGTGAAGCTGCCCCAGCCGGAGAAGCAAAACTTCGGCCCAATCGGGGCGGGAGCCAGGCAGCGCAGACATCTCCCGAATGCGGCGCGCCGCGCCGGGAAGCTGGGAATCTACCATCCGGGCGGCCTGCTCATCCCAAAAGGATGCCGGTGCGCTTTGGGCAAAAGCCAACCCCAGGCGGGCAAAATCCTTGAGCCAGCGCTCGAGGGCGGCGATGCCGGTTTCGGCCAGCTTCCCGCGCTGGGCGGCGCGCCGGGCGGCATCCTTTTGGCGGGATTCTGCGTCGGCTTTTGGCTCGGCTGTCTTGGCGACAGGCTGGCTGCGGGCCGCGCGTTTCTCCAGCCATTCAGCCACCCAGTCAGGCGGTGCGGCTTCCGTGAGCTTGGCAGGGGAGGCGGCAGCCAGCAGCATCAATCCCAAAGCGTGTTTGCACGGGAATTTACGGCTGGGGCAGGTGCAGGCCGAACCGTTGTTCGAGAGGTCTATGCGGACTTTATAAGGCTCTTTTGCGCTGCCTTTGCATTCACCCCATATTGCAGCGTTGCTGCCGCCCAGGCTGGCCCAGTGACGTGCATCGGCCAGCCCCCTGGCCTGCTTTGAGCGAGGCGGGGTCGGGAGCCAGTGCTTTAACCTGATCAGTAGTGAGTTTGGGCACGTATGCAATTTTATTCGATGGGATGGACGGTGTAAACACCCCGTTTTGGCCTGTTGGCAGACCACTGGTGCAATCCATCATGGGTTGGCCACAAACAGATTGCCTTGTTACCTCTTTTACTCCAGATACCCCTGGACAAGTCTCTGAAAAGTCTCGTGAAAAGCATCCAGCCAGGTTTCGATGAATGCCCGCGATTCGAACATTGGCAGCAAATCCACCGCCAGATCTTGGGTCTTGATACGGGTGATCTTTTCTTGCAAAGCCTGCATCGCGCTGCGGATAGTATAAGGCTGCCTGCCATCATGCGCCAACTTTTCTTGCAATGGCTGGATACGCTGCTGCATGAACCACAACAAGTCATAGAAATCGCGTCCCTTGATCTGCACCCCGCTATGCCCCCTCTCAAAGTTACGCTCTAAACAAGCAATCATCTTGCCAGCCATCATGGTGTCCAACGAGAAGTGAGCAGCCACCAGGCTTCGCCCGTAAACCAGTACCGGTGTGTGCTGAATCACTGCCACCTGATTGTATTGACTGACCTCGACTTTGAGATGCAGCGCCTCGTTCAGTTGAGGCGATAACCCCAAGGCATTCAGAATAGGGAATCTCAATGTAACCCGTGATATTCCGCCCTCGCCTGTCTGCTCTTTCGCCGAGATTGCTGTGTATCCGAATACTTTCTGAAAGTGTGTGGGGAGATCCATTCCAAGCCGGCTCAAATCTAACCCGACGCTGTTATCGAAATCCAGATCTTCCGACAACCGGTTCAACCTGTAGATCACATGCAGGCAGGTGCCGCCATAGAAATTCAAGCGGCGGTAGATGGGGTGATTGTAGAGGTAGTCCAGCACATAAGCTTGCAACACCTCTTTCAAGACGATACGCCTGGTTTCCACTGCCAGGAGTGGATCTTTGTTGGCCAGAACGTTTTGCAAAGTCTGGATCAGGGTCGCCATACATGAACCTCCAGGTTTTTCAATATAAGCTGCATTTTGACCATCTTGCTGGAGGCTACATAACTGGCAAACTCTGCACGCTCCGCGGGCATAAATTCATTCAGGTTCAGGCGCAAATCCTCGACCAGGTTATAACGTTGTGGTCTTAGATTCCCAGGGAGGGGGTGCAGGTAGAGATAATCAAACAGAGCTTTAGCCAGCGAGGCTTGAGCGTAAGGAATACCATAAGCTTCATCAACCTGAAAACCCTGGTAATAATCGGGCTGGATATGACGATAGACGAACGTCCCTAGCGAGTTGGTGATTGTACGCGTGTTTTTGATTGTGATGGCGGTAACCGGGTATGTGATCTCGGTCAGAATACCATGCTGCTGGAGTATATATTCCAGCGAAAGGTATGACTGAGGAAACAAGATAGCGCTGACCACCGATGAGAAAGCGGCTTCCTGGCGATGGCGCTCGTAGAAGCCAGAATGCATGTAAACGCCCTTCTTCAGCGCTATCAAGTGCCCTGCTTTAACCCATCGGTAGAGGGCAACCCGGGCGTGATCATCGTTCGCAGCTTCGTCTCCGGCAACCTGCCGGAAGCCCGCAATGGTGAAATAGGGCAGATCTTTAAAAATGGATAAGATTGTGTGCTTCATGATATATATTGGATAATAAACAGAATATGTTTATTATCCAATATATGTCTAAATTTGACAAGGGCTATTTCACCTCGTACGTCGTATTCCCGCAGAACACTGCAAAGTTCCAACAAGGCCATTAATCCAGGTCGAACAGATCATCAAATGGAGTGGTAATTGTACCCCGGCGAGTGTCTGGTTGATATTCGGCATTTTACCCTTGCTTCAGATTTTCGTTGACGAACCAATGTTTATTTATAATCGTGGAGGTTGGCGCCCGTGGAACGATCTGGTTTTATGGCGAAGGCTGCGGCGTTATAATTGCTTTATGTCCGCTCCGATTTTAGCCACGAAACTGTACATTCCCCCACCGCGGCCTGGCCTTGTCCCACGCCCACGGCTGATCGAGCGGCTGAACGAGGGGTTGGCAACGGGGCGCAAACTGACGCTCATCTCCGCCTCCGCTGGCTTTGGCAAGACCACATTGGTCAGCGATTGGATCGCCCACTGCGACAGACCGGTGGCATGGTTGTCCCTGGACGAAGGAGACGATGATCCGGCGCGTTTCATCTCTTACATAGTCGCAGCATTACAGACCATCCATGCGGGATTTGGCGAGGGATTGTTGACTGCGCTCCAATCCCATCAGCCTCCGAAAGCCGAAGCCATTCTGACCAGCCTGCTCAATGAAATCTCTGTCATCCCTGAGAGCTTTCTCCTCATCCTTGACGACTATCACTTAATCGATTCCCAACCGGTCGCTCAATCCCTGGCTTTCCTCGTCGAACACCAGCCGCCGCAGATGCACCTGGTCCTTGCCACCCGTGAGGATCCCCAGCTACCGCTGGCCCGGTTGCGCGCCCGGAGCCAACTGACCGAACTGCGCGCTGCCGACCTGCGTTTCACCTCCGCCGAAGCCGCCGAATTCCTCAACCGGATGATGGGGCTGAATCTCTCGCCCGAGAATATTTCCGCGCTGGAGGCCCGCACCGAAGGCTGGATCGCCGGTCTGCAATTAGCCGCCCTTTCCATGCAAGGGAGATCAGACGCCGCCAGTTTTATCCAATCTTTCACCGGCAGTCACCATTTTGTGCTGGATTACCTGCTCGAAGAAGTCCTGCAAAAGCAACCTGAATATCTACAGGCATTCCTGTTGCGCACATCCATCCTGGACCACCTGTGCGGGCCGCTTTGCGAGGCTGTCATGCGCGAGGCAACGCTTTCTGGGCAGGAAATCCTGGAAACTCTTGAACGCGCCAACCTGTTCATCATTCCCCTGGATAATGAGCGACGTTGGTATCGCTACCATCATCTCTTTGGCGAGTTGCTGCGCCAGCGCCTGGGAAAACCCAAAGAATTCGCCGAATACCACATTCGCGCCAGCCAGTGGCATGCAGAAAATGGCGACCTGGGAAGCGCGTTTCACCACGCCCTCGCAGCAGGGGATTTTGTCCGGGCGGCAGGGTTGGCTGAAACGGCCTGGCAGGGGATGGAGGATAGTTTCCAGACTGCCGCCTGGCTGGGTTGGGTGAGGAAACTGCCGGAAGAGGTCATTCGCCTCCGCCCGGTGCTTTGCACCTTGCTTGGCAGGGCATTCGCAGATGCAGGCGAACCGGAAGCCAGCGAGGCCCGCCTGCAAGACGCTGAACGCTGCCTGGATGGTTCGGTCTTGGCGACCGAAGCGCAGTTCAAGCCCCTGCCGGCGACGATCGCTTTGACCCGCGCCTACAACGCCCAGGTGCAGGGCGACCTCGCCGCAACAGTGAAATACGCCGAACAGGCGCTCCAATTGATTCCCGAGACTGATTTTTTCCGCCGCGCCCAGGCTATCATCACATTGGAAGTCACCCACTGGGCCAGCGGCGACCTAGAACCAGCCATCCGGGCGCTTGATGATTGGATGGAGAGCATGACCCAACTGGGCAATCACATCTTCGTGGTTGCCAGCGCTTTTGCTGTAGCGGACCTGCTGGTGGACTTGGGGCGCTTAAGCGAGGCCGAGCGGGTTTATCAGGATGCCTTGCAGTTGGCCGCCAAACATGGCCCAGAGGCCGAACACATCACTGCCCACCATCATCTCGGCCTATCCATGATCCACCGTCAGCGAGGAGATGACACCCTCGCCGCTCATCACTTGAAACAAGCCGCCGAATTGGGTCTGCAAACCACCCTGGTGGATTGGCTGTACCGCTGGCATGTGGCCGAGGCTCAATTGAGAGAGGCCGCAGGCGATCTGGAAACCGCTCTCGCCTTGCTCGACGAGGCGAAACGGGTCTATATCAAAAGCCCTGTGCCTGACCTGCGCCCGGTCGAGGCCCTGAAAGCGCGCATCCATCTCAAACAGGAGCGGATTGAAAAAGTTCGGGCCTGGGCGGGAGAATGCGGGCTTTCACTGGCAGATGAAGTCAGCTACTTGCACGAGTTCGAGCACCTCACCCTGGCCCGGCTGGAGATCGCCAACCCGCAGGTCAACGGACTGTTGGAACGGCTTTTGCAAGCGGCAGAGCGGCAAAAACGAATGGGCAACTCGCTCGAGATTCTGCTGGTGCAGGCCCTTGCCCACCGGGCGCAGGGCAACCTCCCGCTGGCGCTGGCCTCGCTGGAACGCGCCCTGGCTCTGGCCGAGCCGGAGGGCTACATCCGCATTTTCGTGGATGAAGGCGAACCGATGCGAATGCTGATCGTTGATCTTCGATCTTCTATCAAGAAACAAACGCTCATTGGCGCTCATGCCCGACTCGCCTATACGGACAAACTACTGGCAGCCTTTGCGCAAATAGCGCCAACGCCACGATCAGAAGTCAGCGATCAGAGATCAACAATGGTAGCGCCATTGAGCGAACGTGAACTGGAAACCCTGCGCCTGATCGCCCAGGGACTCTCGAATGGCGAGATCAGCCGGCGGCTTTTCCTTGCCCTCAGCACTGTCAAAGGCTATAACCAGAAAATTTTCGACAAGCTGCAAGTGACGAATCGCACCGAGGCGGTCATCCGCGCCCGCGAGTTGGGCTTGTTGTAACCGGCATCTTCCCAGGCTTGCCCTTCCCGGGGAAGCAGCCCGTCTTTCACAGCCACAGAGTTTATGCATCTGTGGCTGTTCGCTTTTAACAAGAACATACCCAACGCAATACTTAAGTATCTATGCATCCATACCAGGCAAAAGGTATATTCCCGGTACATTCAATGAGCGGCAAACCCAGGTCAACAGGTACACAAACATGTCCGAGTCACCCATCATCTACCAGATCAGAATCGAAGGTCATTTGAGCAGCCAATGGGCGGGCTGGTTCGAGGGCCTGGCCATCACGCTGGAAGCGGACGGCCATACGCTCCTCACCGGCCCGGTGGCCGATCAGGCCGCGCTGCATGGTTTGCTGAAAAAAGTGCGCGATCTGGGTATGGCATTGGTATCGGTCAGCCCTGTTAAACCCAACCTGCCAGATCCAACTCAATGAAACTCAACCATAACTTTCAAAAAAGGAGACAAAAATGAATACGACCAAAGGGAATCTCCTTGGGATAAACCAAGAGACCACAAGAAATCTACCAGATGTGAAGATAATTCTTGCAATGCTATGGGGAGCTGGAATGTTAAGTAGTTTGAATGGAGATACGTACCGCTTAAATGACCCGGTTGTACTAAAGTCTTCACTTTCAAATACCGGATCAATTGTAGTTACACCCGTATTACTGTTGGTAATGGCATTAATATTCGTGGGTTCGATTTTTATGAGTGTCTTGACCCTGACGTTGAAGTCTCCCATGAGTCGTTGGACAAACCGCATCGTGGGCATCTTCTATGCGATCATTCATCTTGCTTTTTGGGCTCTCACGATTGTATCGCTATCCGCTGGCCAGGCAGGAATTTACGAGATCGTTTGGTACACAGCACAACTTGTATTTGCCTTTTTGGTTGTTTGGTACGCCTGGAAGTGGCCCAACTCTGAAGGGTAGCCCGGCAGATGCGCCAGATGTCAATTAGTAAAACTCAACCACATCGTTCAAAAAGAGAAAAAATGAATATAAGCACAACCCCTAGGAAAAAGATCGACACGAAAGTCCTGCTCTCAACCCTATGGATCGTGGTCATGATCAATATGCTGAAAGCAGATATCCTTTCGCTGTTCATCCCTGGCGCGACAGATGAATTGGCGAAAACCTCGGCGAGCACCGGCATCCCGATTCCCCAATTGATGCTGGGCGGCGCGATCATGATGGAGATTTCCATCGCCATGATCATCCTTTCCCGCGTCTTGAAATACAGCGTCAATCGCTGGGTCAATATTATCGTCAGCCTCATCACGAGTGCGTTTGTTGTAGGCGGCGGCGTATCCTACCCACACTATATTTTCATAGCTGCCGTTGAGGTGATCTGTCTATTGTTCATCATCTGGTTTGCATGGAAGTGGCGCAGCCCTGAAGGTTAATCCTGATTGATGCTGCCAGTCAAAGGAATTTGGAGAAAAAAAACATGAAAGCTATCGTGTTTCACCAATATGGTTCACCGGATGTTCTTCATCTCGAAGAGGTGGAAAAACCTGCTCCCAAGGATGATGAAGTCCTGGTAAGGGTTCATTCGGCGACAGTCACAACCGGGGATGTGAATGTGCGAGGGTTTACCTTTGTCCCGCCCGGCTTCGGCCCCCTGCCACGCTTAATGTTTGGCCTTCGAAAACCCAAAAGAACTATCCTGGGGACTGAATTGGCCGGAGAAATTGAAACCGTAGGCAAAGACGTAAAATTGTTCAAGAAAGGCGACCAGGTTTTTGGCATTGGTTCAACAATTTTCGGCGCTTATGCCGAGTATGCTTGCCGGCCTGAAAAAGGAGCGCTTGCCCTAAAACCGGCCAATCTGACCTACGATGAAGCTGCCGCTATCCCATTTGGGGCAGGTACCGCATTGTATTTTCTGAGAGACATGGCCAAGCTACAGCACGGGCAAAAGGTCCTGGTCATTGGCGCTTCCGGCGGGGTTGGTGTCTACGCTGTCCAGCTTGCTAAATACTATGGGGCCGAAGTGACCGGGGTGAGCAGTACCACGAATGTCGAACTGGTGAAATCCCTGGGAGCCGATAAAATCATTGATTACACCCAGGAGGATTTCGCCAAAAGCGGTGAAACCTACGACATCATTTTGGACACGGTTGTAGGCAAGACTTCGTTTTCGCGTTGCAAAGGCTCGCTGAAACAAAACGGTCTCTATCTTGCTGTCGCCGGCGGCCTGCAAGAGGCTGCTCAAATGTTGTGGACCTCCATAACTGGCGGCAAGAAAGTAATCTTTGGGTCGCCGGTCGAACGCAAAGAAGAGTTAATTTTCATCAAAGAGTTGGTGGAGGCAGGGAAGATAAAACCGGTCATAGATAGACGTTTTCCCTTGGAACAAACTGCCGAGGCGCACAGGTATGTTGACGAAGGGCACAAAAAGGGCAGTGTTGTTATCACGGTGGGAATTACCCCCAAAAAGCAAGGCGAGAAACAATGAATATTAAGGCTCTCCCGTTTCCAACGGGAGAGCCATATTAAGAAAATGGTCGTTGAATTTGTACCGTGTTCGCAGTAACACTGGTGATCACTGCGATTGTGACCTTTTATGGAACCTCATCAGGCGCCGAGAAAGTGTCGTAGATTGAGAAACCAGCTTCCGTTATGCGACCATATTCGGTATTTTCCTGACACGGGTAAAGTCACGGGAAATAAAAGAAAAATAGATCATACTCAAAGCTGGATTATCTGATCACCAATGGCAGGAATATGGACATGCTGTTCGGCCCAGTAAGGTAGGGCTGGTAGAGCACGGCCCCATTTAGCGCGCTGCCTGTGCCGCCGGGATTGCCGTCGGCGGTTGGGCCGGTGGGGGATCCCCACCAGTTGTAGGCAGCCTGCGCTGTCACATCCGAAGCCCGGTTGTCAATTGCATAACCGCTCAGATCGGTGAATTGGCTCCAAAATGTCAATAAGGTGGAATTTACCAGCGCTTCTGGCCGCTGGTCCGATAAAGCGCCGGGGTAGATGCGAATGGCGTCGGATGCGCCGTAACGCAAGGTACAATGCTCGAAGGTTACGTCGGCGTTTTCCAGGCTGACCAGGGCGCTGCCGCCATAACCGCCGTATTCGATCGTCGCATAAGCTAACTGGCCGATGGCGTGTTGTTCTGGCGTGCCCCAAAAGTTGATTCCACTCCACAGGCCGGGTGTAGCCGTTTCAGCGGTGAAGAGAATGGGCTCTGAGATGGCGCCGGTGGCCGTCAGGACGCCTCTAACGGTGATGTCGTCGCCCACCCCGAAGAGAACGGTTACTCCAGGCTCGACGGTCAATGTACCGGTGGGGGCGATGGTCACATAGCCATACAGATCATAGATATTGATGCCCGACTTGGACCAGGTGTGATCCCCCATCATGGTTCCTATGTCAATGCCGATGGTATTGCTCAGGTTACCGATCGCAGTCAGGTTATCGAGGGCAAAATTGGCGCCAGCATCGCGCACATCCATGGCGTATATCTGGTTGTTGGTGAGCAGGGTATCGGTCATGACCAGGTCTGCGCCATGTTCCAGGCACACGCCGCTCTGCTGGCCGCCATCGAGCTGGCTGTTCGTGACAGTGACCTCGCCGTAGGAAACGTACAGGTCGCAGCCGCCGTAAAAGCCGCCCTTGGTGATGACGACGTAGTTGAGCAGGCTTCCGGTGCTGAGATGGGTAGCATCTTCTCCCAGGATGGCGATCCCCGCCCAGCCGAGGGCGGGGTCAACGGGATCGAAGTGGATGGGCTGGCCGAGGGCGCCGTTGGCGATCAGACTGCCTTGCACATCCAGAGCGTCGTTGCCATCGTAAGCCAACACCTGCACACCCGGTTCGATGACCAGCACGCCGTCGTGGCCTACAATGGTTCCATTGATCAAATAAGGCAGCCCCATGTTTTCCCAGACGTGAGCCCCATGCAGGGTGTTGTCGTTGATGACCACCACGTCGCCGTCAACGGTGAGGGATGCGCCGTTGCCGCTGGCTGTGAGGTTGGACAGAGTCGGGTTGACGCTGCCATCTTGAAAGTTAACGGCATAACCCTGGTTGCCAGTGAAACTGGAATCGTAGATATTGGCGTTCCCCTGCCCGCTGGCGTCATCCCCCAAGATGCCATCGCCGGGGCTGTTGTTGAACTGGCAATGGTGGACATCCACATCGGCGTACTGCACGCGTAGAGCAGCAGCCACCCCGCTGCCCCCATAGCCTCCGCCTTCCACGATCACGTAATTCAGGTTGGAGCCGGTGTTTATCGCGCCTAGCTCGCCCGTAATGTTGATGCCCGACCAGCCCGTCAGCCCCGGGTTAAAGTGAATGGGTTGCTCGGCCGTGCCGTTGGCGATCAGCGTGCCTTCCACGTCGAAATTGTAACGATCAGACCCATTGCCGCTGTAATTTTCCACCGTCACTCCGGCTTCGATAGTCAGGGTGACCCCGGCGGGCACGTCTATGTAGGTGTCTATCTGGTAGGTGCCGCCCTGGGTCCAGGTGGTATCGCTCGTGAGTATGCCACCCACGATCGTCGCGGGGGCTGCGCTGGCTGGCTGGGCTGCCAGGTTGAACACCAGGGTAGCCAACACCCACAGGTTCCCCAACAAAGGCCAGAGCTTCAAAGCAAAGATTCTCGTTTTCATGGTTTACTCCTTTCATGTTGTCGTTCATCGTGTCTATTCATCGTATGATCAGCGGCAGGTAAATCTTAGCCTCTGCCAGTGAGGCTACGCCGCCATGCCAGAACCCTCCTGCCAGCGAGTATTCCCCACCGGTGGCGGCTGTACCCGCATCCGGCTGGCCGAGGGTGCCACTGAGGGTGAAGCCACCTCCCGTGCTCGTTCCACCCCCGCCGTCCACCGTCCACCAGGAGAGATCGTAACTGCCGGCTGCCAGCGCAATACCTGACAGTGAGACGATCAGCACGATCAGGATAATACTCAAGTGGATTTTCTTCATGGCAAGCCTCCATTTTGGTCAGCGGTCGTACCAGAGTCCGATTGATTTCTCTGGCTGGCCAGCGCCGGGTCTTCAGCGGGTTCCAGGCGTGTATCGGTGTAGCCCTTGCGCACAGCGATGATGCGGTAATCGAAAGCGATGGAGCAAGTCTTTCCGTCCAGGGCAGCCACGCTGAACGAGGCGGCGGTTGCCGCCGAGACGTATAGGCCGCAGTCGCCACGCGGGGTCAGGAACACCTGGTAGGGCTGAGTCAAATCCACAGTTTGAGCGAAGACCGGGTCAATCGTCACTACCGCCTGGCCATTGACGAGCTGGGCGGTGTTGACATCTTCGAAGAGCACGCGCGGGCTTTCCATGGCATAGAGGCTCAGCCAGCCGTAATCTTCCGTCTCGACCACGGAGGCCTTGGTACCGGTGGCAGCAAAGTTGCCTTCGGAATACAGGCCATAGTTGCAGGTTAAACAGGATGCCGCGCCATACACACCATAACCAGCGGGAGATGAAGTTTGACCAACGATGCCTTTGCCGGAACCAACACTTGACAATGTCCAACCTATCACTCCTATCTCATTATGAGCGTTGGTAGCTATGCCAAACACACCTATACTCGTACCATCAGTTCCATAGGCGCTCCCCTTCACCCCCGCGGACAAAAACCCCGTTTCGGTGGTTCCACCATAGACCCCAGCCCCCGAACCACCATTCCCATAGTTGTATCCTGCCACACCATTACCGCCTGGTGCATAGGTTGTCCCGAGTACACCTGCCGCGGCGCCAGTTGTCGCAGTCGTCTCGCCATAAACGCCGAATCCAGCGGTCGAGGCAGACCGCCCATATACGCCGTAGGTTGTGCCGCTGACTGCCGACGCCAGGCCATAGACGCCATAACCGGCTGTCGAATAGGATTGGCCGTACACGCCGTAGGTTGCGCCGGTAGGCGAACCATTCACTCCGTACACGCCTATGCCATCCGTAGATTGCGCCAGGCCCTTGACGCCGCAGGTATTGCCGGTTGAGGCGCCACTCAGCCCGTAGACCCCAATGCCAGCGCTCGACTGCGACAACCCTTGGACAGCAGAGGCTGTGCCGGTGGTGGCGCTGTTGATGCCGTAGACCGCTGTACCGTCGGGCGATGCCGCCAGGCCGTAGACGCCGATCGTGGAGCCGCTGGTGGCATCCGCCCGGCCAAGCGCGCCAACGCCGGAGGTCGAAAATACCTCCCCGTAAGTGCCGTAACCGCCGTCGGCAGCGCTATTCAAACCGTAGACCCCGATGCCAGAGCTCGATTGCGACTGGCCCTTGATGCCGAAGGCATAACCGCTGGTCGCCATCGCCAGGCCATACACCCCCACACCAGAGGTGGATTCACTCATACCCTCGACCCCCCATGACGTCCCGTTCCCCACCAGGCCGATATCGCCGGTGAGGGTCAGCCCGGTACCCGCATCGTACCAGGACTGGCCCCAATGATTGTGGTAGCCGACCTGCATCGCATACGGCACGGGTGTAATCGCCTGGCGCGGTGTGAGTGTAGTATAGGCGCTGCTCCCTGCCGGGCAGCGCACGGCGATCTCCAGCCAGCGGGCTTCATCGTAAGAAGCGAACGCGCCGAAATCGAGCGTCACCGTGAACAGTCCATCGTTGACCACCACGCCGGTCTGGTTCACCGTAGAGCCAACTTGCGACCCGTCATCGAGCGCATCCCACAGCCCGAACTGGAAGTCGCAGGCGCCGGTCACCGGTCCGCCGGCATCCTTGAGCTGGCCCTGGTAGGTGAAGGCGTTCCCGATGGGAGCGGCGCCGCCCGCCGGGGCAGCGCCGGTCGGCGCCGGTTCCTGGGCGCGTGCGATCCCGCCCAGCCCAAGGGTCAGTACGAACAACAAGATGATTATGATTCGTGATTTCATGGTTACCTCCTAAGGTTGGCAACTTCCATTGAGCGCAACGTAATTTCCATTGTAGGAAGCCACGCAGACATAGGCGCCGCCGTAGGCCCCCCCTCCAGCCAATTGGGATGCGCCCACACGGGTTGTGTATTGGCTGGTCTGGTAGATGGTGCTGCTGCCTCCGGTGATTTGGGAGCCGTCTATTTTGATGGTGTACGTGCTGCTCGATGCGGTACTATGGATGCCGTCATTGGTTCCCCCGCTGGCGCTGATCACGCTGTTTTGGATCGTGATTGAGGATGAGTCATTCCATACGCCATAGTTGTAGGCTCCTCCCGATGCAGTGACGGTCACGCCGGTCATTTTGGGAGAGGATGCGCTGGCGTTGAACACGCCATAATTGCTCGATCCAGTTGCCCCGAATGCAGTAATAACTACATTGGTCATCATCGGAGAGGATGCGGATTGGTTTTGCACGCCGTAGTTGTTCGTTCCACCCGAGACGGTGGCGGTCACGTTATTCATCGTCGGCGAGGAGGATTGGTTGTACACGCCGTAGCTGTGTGTTCCCCCAGATGCGTTGGCAGTCACGTTGTCCATTGTTGGTGAAGCGTGACTGTTCGATACGCCGTAATTGATCATGCCCCCTGACGCACTGGCGATCACGTAGTTCATCGTTGGCGAGCCATTTAAGTTGCCCACACCATAATTGAGAGACGTTTCTCCCGAGGAGGATGCGGTCACATTCGTCATGATCGCCGAAGAATAGTAGTTGTACACGCCAATGTTGAACGCTGCGCCCGATCCACTGGCGGTCACGTCCGTCAGCGTCGGATTGGCGTACTCATTGTCCACACCGATGCTGTCGACTGTCCCGGAGAAAGCGATGGCCGTCACGTGGGTTATACGTGGCGAGACGTGGTCGTTGTAGATTGCAATCGCAAAGTCAGCCCCTCCCGAATTTTCTACAGTTAGGAAACGCAGCTCGGCGTTGTCTGCTCCCATTACGGTGCCAAGCGTACTCGAAACCCAGCCCGCATGCGTGATCCTGGTCACCAACTCGCCGGCGCCTTCGATATCCACGTAGGGTTTCATGGTGACCGTCTCGGTGTAGACGCCGGGCGCCACGTAGACAGTGAAGGGGTTGCCTGCGCGGGCGGTGGTGATGCTGTCCAGGGCATCGGTAATCGTGGTGAAATCCCCGCCGCTCTTGGCCACCACCACCAGGTTCTGGTAGTGCTGCTGGAACGCCGAGGCGTGCTGCCCGTCCAGGGTGTCGGCGTTACCCGCTTCTTCGGCAAGAAAGGCCGCGTTGGCGATTTGGGCGATATTGGCATAGGGTGCGGCGGTCAATGGTTGGCGCGGCGTGAGCGTGGTGAAGCTGCCGCTCCCCGCCGGGCAGCGCACGGCGGTCCCCAGCCAACGAGCGCCGCCAACGAAGGCGGTTGTCCCGAAGTCAAGCTGCACGGTGAACAGGCCCTCGCTGACCGCCACATTGATCTGCTCCAGCGTGGAACTGATCTGCGTTCCGTCATTGAGGGCGTCCCACAGGCCGAAGCGGAAGTCGCAATTGCCAGTGATCGGGCCGTTAGAATCCTTGAGCTGGCCCTGGTAAGTAAAGGCGGTACTGATGGCATCGGGCATGCCGGCCAGCGCATTTTGGTTGGCTGCGTTTGGCTGAGCCAGGGTGTTCCTGCTCAACCCGAGGGTCAGAACGAGCAATAAAGTCAAAGAGATCAATGATTTGCGTTGCATGTTGTCTTTCTCCCTTTCGTAGATATTATGGCTTGTCCCTCTCGGAAAATAGATCCGCGAGATTGTCGAAGATGCTCAGAAAAGCCTCCAAATCCTGCCATCTTCGGATGAAAACGGTCTCGCCGCTGAGCACGTGTCGCACCCTTGCTCGCCATTCAGATTGCCCATTCCCCAGGTCTTCGCGCCAGATGCGCAGGAGGAACAGATGCGAAGCTGGGAATAATTCATCCTCAAGCTCACAATTCGGGGTCTTCACACTCAAGACTATACACAATTGGGCGTTCCAAAAGCGTTCCGTTGTATAATCCAGGCGTGCTGTGAACCAACACAAAGCCCGGTAGAATGTCTCCAAGACTGGAAATCAGATTTCTCGGTGGTTTTTGTTTATCCGCGGATGGCAAACCCCTCCACGGTTTCAGTTCGCCGCGCGTACAATCGCTGCTGGCTTACCTGATTTTGCACCGCGATACCCCGCAGCCGCGCCAGTGGGTGGCGTCATTGCTATGGCCCGATACCCCTGAGGCTCAAGCGCGTACGAATTTGCGTAAGACCATCCTCTTTCTGCGGCAGGCGCTGCCGGAGCCAGATGTTTTCCTGAACTGCGATGGCGCCATGTTGCAATGGCGCATGGATACACCCTTCACGTTCGATGTGGACGATTTCAAATCTGCCCTGGCTGCCGGGGCGTATGAAAAGGCTGTAACGCTGTATACCGGCGATTTATTGCTTGGTTGTTACGATGAATGGATTCAGGCGGAACGTGAGCGTCTTTTCCAGACCTACCGGGAGACGCTCGAGCGCCTCATTCGTCAAAAAGAAGACTCTGGCGACTACGACGTGGCGCTGAGCTTCGCCCAACAATTGCTGCAATGTGACCCGCTGCGTGAGGAAGTCCATCGCCATGTGATGCATTTATATGATTTGAAAGGGGATCGAGCGGCTGCGCTATATGCTTATCAACAATGCGCTGCACTGTTGCAGCGCGAGCTGGATGTCGCTCCCAGCCCGGCCACGCATCAGGTCTATGAACACTTATTGGGTCTCAAGGAAAATTCTCCCCAAGTGGCGCCTCTGGCGGGTACTTTCCCCCTGGTCGGGCGAAGCGCCGAATGGGCGCGCCTGCAAGAAACCTGGCGGAGAGCCGCCCAGGGAAATCCGCGGCTGGCCCTGATCAGCGGTGAGGCGGGTATCGGCAAAACCCGGCTGGCCGAGGAGTTGCTGGTATGGGTGGATCGGCAGGATCTGCCGGTCTCCAGCGCTCACTGCTACGCGGCTGAAGTCGCATCGGCCTATGGCCCAGTGATAATCTGGTTGCGGGGGCGGCCTCTATCGCATTTAGAGCCAGTCTGGCGCAGCGAGGTTGCCCGTTTGTTGCCGGAGCTCCTCGATGGAGCATCAAACACAGCAACTCCTGGGCCGCTAACTCAGAATTGGCAACGACAGCGTTTTCACGAAGCCCTGGCGCGGGCTGTGCTAGGCGCAGACCTGGCTGTATCTCAGCCTTTGTTGCTGCTCATCGAAGATCTGCAATGGTGCGACGGCGATACACTGGCCTGGATGAATTATTTGTTGCGCTATAGCGCCCACGCCCGTTTGTTGGTAGTGGGTACGCTGCGAACTGATGCCATGCCCGAGGATGGGCTGCTACCAACATTATTGGCAGACCTGCAGCGGCAAAACCTGCTGACGGAGATCGGGTTGCAACCACTCGCCCCGAAGGAAACAACTCAATTGGGGGAGGCGGCTTTTGGGCAGATTTTAGATGCGGAGGCGGCTGCCAATCTGTATCGCGAGACAGAAGGTAACCCGCTCTTTATTGTCGAGTTTGCCCGCGCAGGTTTGCCCTCGGTAGCCTCGATGGACAGCGGCGGAACAGCAGACTTGCCGCCGCTGGTTCAGGCGGCAGTTGCTTCCCGCTTGACCCGCCTCTCCCTGCCGGCTCAGCGCGTGATGCACCTGGCGGCAGTCATCGGGCGGGAATTCACTTTCGAAGTGCTTCGCCGCGCCTCCGGGCAAGACCTTGATACCCTGATTGATGTGCTGGATGAACTGTGGCGGCGGCGCGTGATCCGAGAACAAGGCAAAAGCGCTTATGACTTCAGCCATGACAAGCTGCGCCAGGTAGTCTACAGTCGTTTGAGCATTGCCCGGCGGCAACAATTACATAGGCAGGTGGCTGAGGCTCTGTCCATTGTGTATGCTCAACAATCCGATGCTGTCAACGGTCAAATTGGCTGGCACTACGAGCAGGCGGGTTATGATCTGGCGGCCGCGGAATGGCTCTGGAAAGCCGGGGATCGTTCAGCCAGGGTGGGCGCTTATGCCGAAGCTGTGGCGTATTTGAAGCGCGCCTTGTCGCTGCTCCCGGCGGATGATCCGCGCCGGGCTGAGTTGTTGTGCCGCATCGGCAGCGAAAGCGCCATTCCGTACGGCGGCGACCAGGAGATGGAATACTTGCAGCAAGGTTTCGATCTCGCCCATCAGATCGGCGACCGCAAAACCATGGCGCGGGCATGTTTGAACATGAGCTGGGCGATGTCAACCCGTGGTCAAGGTCTCGAGGCAACCCGTATGGCAGAAGCAGCCCTGGAGTATGCCAATGCGATCAACGACCAGGATACGATAGGCCGCGCTCTCATCAATTTGGGGATACAGGCTTACTATCGGCGGGAATATACTGAAGCCATGCAATACCTGGAGAGAAGCCTGGTAATTTTTCGAGATTTGGGGGAAGCGTCGGTGCGAGAATTCTCTGTTACTTTAGCGTGCGTTTTAAATTATATGGGGTTGGCCTGCCTCGGCCAAGGGAATTTCGAGGCGGCGGAACGGCATTGGCGCCGGGCGCTCGATCTTTGTGAGAAAAGCGGCGAGCGTCCCACCCGGGTATCGGTGACCACCAACCTGGCTTGGATGGCCTTCGTTCGAGAGGATTACGATACCGCTGAATCTCGCCAAATCGAAGCGATCCAGATCTATCGAGAGATTGGCGACCACGGCGGGATGGCTGTTGCCTACAACACATTGGGGCATGTCGCCCTGCGTAAAGGGCAACTCGATGCGGCGTTGAACAATTATCGCATCGGCCTAAAAGAAGCAACTTTTTTTTCCACGACACCGATGGCGCTCGAAACGCTGGCTGGGTTAGCGAGTGTTTGGACCAGAACTGGCAAAGCAGAGCGCGCCGCTGAATTGCTTGGCTTAGCGATGTCCCACTCGCTCACCAGCCCCGAGGTGGCGCAGGTTGCTCCATATGCTCTCCAGTTGCTCCAGGAAGCTCTACCCCTGGTAGAGTTGGATGCCGCGCTGCAACGTGGTGAATTACTCGACCTCGACCAGGTGGTGAAAGAAACCCTGAACGATCTGGCGGCGAGTGAAGCCTGATCATCATCATTGATAGATGGCGCGGTGTAAGTCTCGGGAAGCTTCGGCAGCTTTAGAGTGTGTTCAAGCATTCGATTTGGTCAAGCCCGAGAACTGTTTTTGAAGTAATAAATCACGCAAACAATGGCAGCATTGCTTCACCCACTCGACCAGTTTCCCAACAAAGCCGCCATCCGCACTGGGTTCGGCTTCTTTACCATTTGCCTGACGTAAAGTCTCGTTCAACTTCACCTACGACACTCAATACCTCCGGCGCCAAGACCGGCGAGCTGCGTTACAAAGCCTGGGGCGAGACGCGGTATACATCAGGCCCCCCCGACCACATTCCGCTATATCGGTCAGAGAGAACAAGCCGAGGGCCGGACTACCGATGAGGACAATTCGGAGAAATCATGCGACACAAGAGTTTTTTTATCACTTTACTTGTTATATCTGCATCATTAATTCTTGGCCTTTTATGGATAAGTGGATGTTCTCCAACAGGTCTTGGTGATGCAAAGAATAGAACCGATACTCTAATCGTTTCTACACCTACATTGGAACCTTCTTTAGAAACACAAGTTTATCCATCTGTTACTCAAATTCCATCTGACTATATATATGATGTCTGGCCTAGACTTGGCGATGTAATCAGTATAACCTTGTACAATCAAGGGCGGTATGTCAAGGGTTGTGTACTTTCTCAGGGTTGATGGCATCCTTAGCAGGT
>DYIZ01000093.1:2088-26791 GCA_020723385.1 Candidatus Aquidulcis sp. | reverse complement strand
GCCCCATTCGCACACCCATTTTTCGGTATTAATTACCCCACACTCATCGGCGCAGGCCGCGCCGTTTCGAGCTGGCCTTGCACAGTGTAGAGCCGTTTGTACAGCCCATCCTGGGCAATCAACTGCTCGTGCGTGCCAACCTCCTTGATTTGCTTCCCCTCCAGCACAACGATTTTGTCGGCATTGCGGATGGTGGATAGCCGGTGGGCGATGACGATGGTTGTCCGGCCCACCATCAGCCGCTCCAGCGCTTGCTGGATGAGCAGTTCGGTCTCAGTATCCACCGAGGAGGTGGCCTCGTCGAGGATCAGGATGGGGGCATCCTTGAGCACGGCGCGGGCAATCGAAAGGCGCTGCTTCTGCCCGCCGGAGAGCTTGACCCCCCGCTCGCCGATGAGCGTGTCGTAACCATCCGAAAGCTCGGCGATGAAACTGTGCGCGTTGGCGACTTTGGCCGCCGCGATCACTTCCTCCGTGGACGCATTGGGACGCCCGAACAGGATGTTCTCGCGCACCGTGCCGTGGAACAGGAAGACATCCTGCAAAACGATGCTGATCTGCTTGCGCAGGCTTTCCAGCTTGATGGAGCGGATGTCCTGCTTGTCGAGGGTGATGCGGCCCGCGCAGACATCGTAAAAGCGTGGGATCAGGCTGACCAACGTGGATTTGCCGACCCCCGTCGGCCCAACGAGAGCGATCATCTGCCGGGCGGGGATCTCCAGCGAGATGGCCTCCAGCACCGGGGTTTCGGCGGCGTATTCGAAGGTCACATCGTGAAAAGTGATGTCACCCCGCGCGCGTCCGGGCAGAGTTTCCGCCTTTGGATTATTGTGGGGTTCCGGCGCTTCCGCCAGGAGATCGGCCACCCGGTCGGCGCCAGCCAGCGATCCCTGCACCTGCTCCCAGGCTCCGCTCAACACCCGTACCGGCTGATAGAACAAATCCAGGTAGAGAAAAAACGCCACCAGGTCAGCCACATCCAGCTTGCCCTGAAACGCCAGCTGTCCCCCGAAGTAGATCACGATCAGCATCCCCAGGGACGAGGTAAATTCCACGAACGGCTGGAAGATCGCCATCAGCCGCAGCGCGCTCAACAGTGAGCTGCGGTAATTGTCTATCCCGGTGCTAACCTTCTGCATCTCCTCTTCCTCGCGGGTGAAGGCTTTGATCTCGCGGATGCCGGAGATGTTGTCGTTGAGCATGGCGTTCAGGTCGCCTAGCACTTTCTGGCGCTCGCGGAACGCCGGGCGGACGTATTTGGCGTAGATTTGCAGCGACCCCACCACCAGTGGAATAGGGATCATGCTCAACAGGGTCAACTGCCAGTTCATGCCGAGCAGTACCGCACTCACCCCGATCAGAGTGATGACGTTGACCACCACGTCCGGGATGGCGTGCGAGATGAGCTGCTCGAACAAGTCGGTGTCGTTGATCATGCGCGACATCAACTGCCCGGTTTGCTTGTCCTCGTAGAAGCGCAGCGACAGGCGCTGCATGTGATCGTAGATATATTTGCGCACGTCTGCCACCACACCCCACCCGGCGATATGCGCCATATAGGAGCGCAGGAATTGCAATCCGGCGCGGGCGATGTAGACGATCAGCGCGGCCAGGGCGAGTTTGGTGATGAGATCCAGCGTGCCTTCGGCCAGCGGCCGGGCCGTGACCGCGGCCACCAGCAGCTTGATGACCCATGGGATCACAAGCTGCACCCCAACCAGCAGCAACATGCTGACCGTCGTGACGGTCAAAACGAGGGTGTAACGGCGTGCGTATTTGAAGATGATTTGGAAGGGTTTCATAGTCATATTGATAAAAATCTTGCCTGTTTGTAATTGTTTGAAATTTGAATTGTCCAGCCCCCGATTTTACTCCCGTTTGCCGGGTTGTGCTATGATTCTCACGGTGTACCCCGGACAAATCTGTAGCAGATGGCCTTGCGCCTGTTCGACTCCCCTCTCCCAGAATTGGGAGAGGGGCCGGGGGTGAGGGCAGAAGGAACCCGCTTGCCCAATTTTGGGGGTTCAATGAGAATCGCCGAATCAGGCCAGCCTATCGGGCAGCGTAATGTAGATCAGATTGCCAATCCGATCTACGGTTGGCGATACATCACGGCAAGCTCCAAAGAGCCATTTTGGGGTTAATTGGGAATCGCCGTGACAAACCAGCATATCCGGCGGTGCAGTGTGGGTCGGATTGCCAATCCGACCTACCGCTGGCGATACGCCGCAGCAAGCCCCAAAGAGCCATTTTTTGGAGAGCGAGAATGGGCGTGGTAGAATGGTGCTCATGAAAAACTGGCTCCAAAAATGGTGGAAATTCTTGCTCGGCCTGGCCATCAGCGCCGTTTTCCTCTACTTCGTTGTGCGTAAATTGGAATGGGGCGATTTCTGGGAGGCGCTCAAAACCGCCAACTATTGGTGGATCATCCCAGGGGTGGGGATGTACCTCCTGGCGATGTGGGCGCGCGCCTGGCGCTGGCACTATCTCCTCCGCCCGCTGAAATCTATATCTACCCGCACCATGTTCCCGATCGTCGCTATCGGCTACATGGGCAACAATATTTACCCGGCGCGGGCCGGTGAAGTTTTGCGGGCCGTGGTGCTCAAACGGCGTGAAGGCGTGCCCGTCTCGGCCTCGCTGGCGACGATTATCATCGAGCGGATTTTCGACGGGGTGGTGATGCTGGCATTCATTTTCGTAAACCTGGGAGAGTTGTCACGTCTGGCGAATATCCCGATCCCTATCTTTCGCTGGGAAATTGGGGTCCAAGACCTGGCCGTGTGGGGAAGCATCGCATTTTTCGGCGCGCTGATCGTTTTCCTGCTGGCCGCCATGTTCCCCCGGCCAACCGAGAAGCTGGTTCACTGGCTCGCCGGCCGGCTGGTTCCCGAACGTTTTCGCTCAAAAGTTTTGGGCATTTCCGATAAATTCCTGGGCGGCCTCGAATCACTGCGTTCGCCGCTCGACGCGCTGATGGTATTCGTGACCTCCCTGGTCATCTGGCTGCTGGAAACCGGCAAATATTGGTTCGTCATGCACGCTTTTGGCTTCGAGGTTAGCTTCTTCACCCTGATGCTGATGAACGGCGTGGTCAACCTGGCGACGACGCTGCCCGCTGCGCCCGGCTACGTGGGCACCTTCGACCTGCCAGGGATCGAGATCCTGGCTGCTTACGGGGTTGAACGGGCGATTGCAACCGGTTATACCCTCGTTTTACACGTTGCCTTGTGGGTCGTGCCGACTGCCCTGGGAGCCTATTTCATGTGGCGGGAGGGACTCAAATGGAACATGAGCGTCGAAAAACTGAGAGAAGAGGAAGTCACCCCGTGAACGAATCGCTGCTGCGGCAAATTCCGCTATTCGCTGCTCTCGAACCGGATGAGATCCGCCAGCTCGCGGATCGCACCCGCCCGGTAAATCTCTCCCCGGGGGCGTTCCTGTTTCACGAGGGTGAGTGCGGCGACAAGTTTTTTGCCATCCTCGAGGGTGAAATCGAGATCATCCAGGCCATCGGGACGCCCGACGAGCGCCTGCTGAAAGTGCGCGGGGTGGGCGAATTCCTGGGCGAGATGAGCCTGTTCGACCGGCAAAGCCTGCGCTCGGCGAGCGGGCGGGCGCGCACGCCGGTGACCGTATTGGAGATCACCCACGCCAGTTTCGACGCGCTGCTGCACCAATCCCCCGACCTGGCTTACGAGGTGGTGCGTGAGCTGACCCTGCGCCTGCGCGAAGACGACGCATCGGCCATCAGCGATTTGCAAGAGAAGAATCGCCGCCTGGCCGAAGCCTACGCCGCGCTCGAAGCGGCCCAGGCGCAGATCATCGAAAAAGAGAAGCTGGAGCGCGAGCTGCAAGTGGCGCGGCGCATCCAGCAGAGTATGCTGCCATCTGCCCTGCCGGAAATGCCCGGCTACAGCTTTGGCGCGTGCATGGTTCCGGCGCGGGCGGTGGGCGGCGATCTGTTCGATTTCATCCCGCTTGACGCCGACGCCCTCGGCATTGTGATCGGAGATGTGTCCGACAAAGGCGTGCCGGCCGCGTTGTTCATGGCGCTGGTGCGTTCGCTGCTGCGCGCCGAAGCCGGGCGCGATCGCCCGCCGGCGGATGTGCTGCGCCGCGTTAACACCCTTCTGCTCGATATGAACGATGCCGGCATGTTCGTCACGCTGATCTACGGCGTGCTGGATCGGGAAACCCACCGGTTCAGCTACGCCCGCGCCGGGCATGAAATTCCCCTGGTTTACGATGAGCGCGGCGAGCGCATCCCAGCTACGCGCGGCGTCGGGCAGATGTTGGGCGTCTTCCCCGATGTGCTGATTGACGAGCAGACGGTCGCCATCCCGACGGGCGGCGCGCTTTTGATGTATTCCGACGGCGCCACCGATATCGAAAATCCGGCGCGCGAGCGCCTCGGTTTCGACCGGCTGGAGCCGGTGGTGCGCGCCAGCCTGGGCGGCGACGCTCAGACCGTGTGCGACCGCGTGCTGGCCGCGTTACAATTTTACCAATCCGGCGCCCCCCAGGCCGACGATGTGACGTTGGTAGGGGTGAAAGCCGGGTAAAGCAAGAGTCCAGTTTATAATTTGACCGCTATGATCTATCTACTGGAAACAAAGGCGACCCCCTTTCAGCTTAGAGAGATGCTCGAAGTTTACGAGAGCATGATCAAAATTGTCGTTGACATCCGCCAGCGGATACTCGCCGGAGGCGGTGAGATGCACGCCGACTGTGAAACTGTGCTGATCGAGCACGGCAGCGAGCAGGATGACCTGTGGGGAGCCAACTGGTATCCTGATGAGCAACGTGTTGAATTCGAGGCGCTCATCAATATTCGCCCGCGTTCGGGCAATCGCAGCATGGTGATCCAAAGCGAGGCAATCCGCCAATCTGTGGAGGCCGTCACGCATGAATTATTGGGAGGCGTTCGATGATCAATCGAGAGCGGATTCGTCAACGTTTCCTCAAGGATGGCTTGCCGCGCAGGTTAGGCGGGCTGGCAGCCGATTTGGCGCGGATGGCTTCGTCGGCTCGCCATGCCGCCGGCAGTGGAAGCGTGGCGTTGATGTTGGAGGAGAGTCAGTATTTTATCGAATGGACCGGCCCGGAATTGGCTGAAACTAATCTTGAAGTCGCTGGCGAGTTGATCGAAATCCAGGTGATGCTGTCTTTATGGCGTAGAGCCTGGCCGGAGGCGCAGCACTCGCGCCAGCAGCGCAGCCTGCTTTCCCTGCAAGCCAAACAATGGGCCGATAAAACACTCGAGTGGTCAGGCTTGCTGATGGAAAGGCAGTAAAATTAAGCCCCTTTCGCGTTCGATGTGAAGAATATCCAGATTTTCGGGTGTGTGGGCGGCGTAGCCGCCCACACACCCAAAAATCTGGCCTCTTTCCCGCTCAAGCCGGAAGAGCCGGTATCGAAATCAATATCAAACGGAGTTGAGTATGAATATTGCCATCCTCGGCGCGGGGGTGGGCGGCATGGCAGCCGCCTATGACCTGGTGCGCGCCGGGCACAACGTCACCATCTTCGAGGCCGCGGATAACGTCGGCGGGCTGGCGGCGGGTTTCAAGGAGCCACATTGGGACTGGTCGGTGGAGAAGTTCTACCACCATTGGTTCGCCTCCGACAAAGATATGCTGGGCCTAATCGCCGAGCTGGGTTGGAGTGAAAAGGTGCTCTTCCCCCGCCCATACACCGTCATTTACTGGGATAGCAAGTTCTACCCGTTCGATCATATTTACACCAACATCCCACTATTTTTGCTGAAGCATTTCCCGTTGCTGGATGTCGTCCGTTATGGCATGGCCGGGGCGTACCTGCGTTTCTCGCCATGGTGGAAACCCCTCGAAAAAGTGACCGCCGACGCCTGGACGCGGCGCTGGTTCGGTAAACGCGTCTACGATCTCCAGTGGAAGCCCCTGCTGAATAGCAAATTTGGCGAGCGCAACGCCGAACAGGTCAACATGGCCTGGCTGTGGGCGCGGCTGCATTCGCGCACCACGAAACTGGGAACGTTCGTGGGCGGGTTCCAGGCGTTTTGCGACGCTTTCGCCGGTCGGCTGCGGGAGATGGGGGTGACTATCCGCCTCTCGACCGGTGTGGCGGGAATCATCCAGGGGCCAGAGGAGACTCTCTCCCTGGCGACCCCCTCCGGCCCAGAGACATTCGACCAATGTCTGGCGACCACCTCCCCCGCTCTCCTTGCCCGTCTTGCCCCCGGTCTGCCCGCCGATTACTTGCAAGGCTTGTTGAGCCTAAGAAGTATGGGCGCGGTGGTGGTCGTGCTGGCGCTCAAACACCAGCTTTCCGAAGAAGGCTATTACTGGCATAACCTGCCCAAGTCGGCGGGGTTTCCCTTTTTGGCGCTGGTCGAGCATACCAACTTTATGAAACCCGAATTTTTCGGCGGCGATCACATCGTTTACGTTGGCGATTATCTCGAACCCGATCACGAGTATTTCTCACTCAGCCAGGAAGAAATATTGAAGCGCTACCTGCCATCACTGACGCGCTTCAACCCGAAATTCACCCCCGAATGGATCCGTAAGACCTGGCTGTTCCGCACGACTTATGCGCAGCCTGTCCCGCTGGTCAATCATTCGCACAATATCCCGGCCATTCCCACGCCCATCCCTGGCCTGTATTTCGCCAGCATGAGCCAGGTGTACCCGTGGGATCGCGGCACGAACTACGCAGTGGAAATCGGGCGGCGGGCGGCAAAACTCATGCTTGGAGGCAACCTATGAAACCACAGCTCCTCGCGCTCATTACTGCCATGGCCTGGGGCATCGGCGGCTATTTCGAGAAGAAGGGCCTGCACCTGGGTGGCCTCTCACCCCAGATGGGCATCACCATCCGCACTTTCGTGGCGCTCATCATCCTCGGGGCGGTCAGTTTCCCGCAGTGGAAGCTGCTCCCGCAGGCTGGGACAAAAGCCATCGTGATGATGGTCGTCGGCGGCGGGATCGTCGCCGGGGCGGTGGGGATGCTGTGCTTCTACGCCGCCATTAAAGGCGCGCCGCTCACCAAAGTCATGCCTATCGCTTTCACCTCCCCGCTCTTTGGGGCGCTGATGGGCATCATCTTTGGCGGCGAGCCGCTTACCTGGAAAGTTGCCCTGGGTTTGGCGCTCACCGTGAGCGGCATCGTGGTGCTCACCATTGGATGATGGATTATTGTTTATCGGAGTGCAGGCTTTAGCCTTCGTATCTCTGCGGGCTAAAGCCCGCACTCCGGAAACAGCCGGATGAGGCGCGTCAGGCGCTCCTCACAAAACTGTCTGTAGCACCTATCTCTGGAAACACTATAATCAGGGTGTATCGGTCGAGGAAATTAGTTCAGCGGGTTCATCTCTCCCAATGCCGCCGTGCGTAAACTGATCAACCACCGCTACCGAATTCAAAAACGCCTGGGCCGAGGCGGGATGGGCGCCATCTACCTGGTTAAAGACGCGCAATGCGAAAACCGGCTGGCGGCGCTCAAAATGGTGCGCGCCGATCTGCTCGAATCCCATAGTCTGGCTCAATTCAAACACGAGTTCGCTGCCCTGCGGCAGTTGCAGCACCCCAACCTGGTGGGCGTGTACGATTTCGATTCCATCGTCGAGACCGGGGAGTTCTTCTTCACGATGGAATACGTGCCCGGCGAAGACCTGCCCGGCCTCGTCCGGCAGCGCATGGCCGAACATGAAGCGGGCGCGCCATTGGACTACGGCTGGCTGTATCCAATCGCTGTGGATGTATGCCGCGCCCTGCAATATTTGCACTCACGCGGGCTGATCCACTACGATGTGAAGCCCGCCAACATTCGTGTGCTGCCCGATGGACTGTCCAAGCTCATGGATTTTGGGCTGATCGGCGAGCCGCGCGGCGAGGGCAACCTCAAAGTGCGCGGCACCCCGGAGTACATCGCCCCCGAAATCGTGCGCGGCGACGCTGTGGATCACCGCGCCGACCTGTATTCATTGGGCGTCACGCTTTACGAGATCGTCACCGGGCGGCTGCCCTTTACCGGCGACAGCAGTATCATGATCCTGCGCCAGCACGTCGAGGAACAGCCCAGCCCGCCGCGCAACTTCGTCCAGGATATTCCCGAAGGGCTGCAAGCTTTGATCCTGAGACTGATGGCGAAAGAGCCGGCGCAGCGTTTCGCCTCGGCCGATCAGGTAATCCACGCCATCAACGCCCTCCTGCAAGGCCCGGCTTACCCGGTGGAAACCCGCGCCACCAAGCATGGCTACATCCAAAGCGGGCGATTGGTAGGACGTGAATTCGATCTGACCCACCTGCAAGGGCGGCTGATGCGAATGCTCCAGGGAGTGGGGCGGCTGGTGCTGGTTGGCGGGCCGGTGGGGGTCGGCAAAACCCGTTTGATTCGCGAGATGAAATTGCAAGCCCAGATGCGCCGCGTGCTGGTGTGTGAGAGCATCTGTCACGAGCAGACACGCTCACCGTATCATCCGTGGGTGTCTATCCTCAGCCAGGTGATCGCCCATCAACATGCCGCCAAAGAGCGCCTCTCGCCTGCCGACACAGCCGCGCTGATGCGCCTCATGCCGGACCTGGCAGAACAGTTTGGCTCGAAAAAAATTGCTGTTGAGCGCCCGCAAGACCAGCAAAGCCTGTACGATGCCGTTGCACGCCTCCTGTTCGTCCACGACAGGCCGGTGATGCTCGTGTTCGATGATCTGCACTATGCCGACGCCGAAACCATCGAACTGCTGGCATACATCGGACAGCGCGCCCACCAGGGGCATCTGCTAGCCTTTGGGTTATATCGCGATGACGAAGTGAACGGGACGCAGCCGTTGGGGGCGCTGCTCAAGCAGGCGGCGCTGATAGAGCGGGAATCTGAATCCCGCCCGGCTGAAAACCGCCCGTCGCCCGCGGGGGAGAAATCGCCCCCGCCGGATTTGCTCCATCTCCGCGAGCTGGACGAGGCGCACACGGCTGAGCTGGTCAAAGCCATGCTGGGGATTACCAAAGATACCAGGGGCCTGCTGCCCCAATTGATGCCCCGGTTGATGGCGGAGACCGGCGGCAACGCGCTCTTCGTCGAGTCCGTTATGCGCAGCCTGGTGGACGATGATTTGCTGCGCTACGACGGCGATTCCTGGCAGATTGACATTGCCAGCCTGACGAACATCCCGGCTGGCATTCAAGAGGTGGCCCAGCGCCGTCTGGCCCGTCTCGACGCCGAAAGCCTCGACCTGCTGCAATGGGCCGCGGCCATCGGCCAGCTTGTCGAGTTGAACCTGCTCACCGCAGTTGCTGGGCTGCCCGCTGAAACGGTGTTCCTGATTTTGACCAAAGCCGTGCAATCGAATGTGCTTGCTATCAGCCGCAGACAGGATGGGCGCAGCACTTACCGGTTCAGCGCCGATTCCATGCGGATAGCCATTTACGAAACACTCCCGATGGAGGAACTGGCCCGGCGGCACGCCAGAATCGCTGAAGTGCTGGGCCAATTCTACGGCGAGCAAGACATTCCCGAACGGCTGGCGTGGCATTACGAACGGGCCGGCGACCTGTGCCATGCGCTCGAATTTACCCGCGCCGCCGCCGAAAAAGCTCGCCAGGTGTACGCCAACGAGTCGGCCATCCAACATTATACCCATGCCCTGGAGCTGATCGCGGCCTGCGAGGGTTTGACCGACGACCAAACAGAATACGATATTCTCTCCGGGTGCGAGGAATGCCACCGGCTGGTGGGCAACACCGCCGCCCAGCAAATTGATCTCGACCGGATGGAAGTGCTCGCCAGCCGCCTGGGGGATGTGGCCCGCCAGATTGATGTGATCAACCGCCGGGTGAGCCTGGCTGTCGTGCTGGGCAATCACGCCGGAGCGCGTAAAGCCGCCGAGATCGGGCGCGTGCTGGCCCGCGAAGTCAACAATCGCAAGCTGGAAGCTGACAGCCTGGCTGCTATCGGCGAGGCCAGCTATTGGCTGGACGATTTTGCTTACTGCCAGGTATGCTGCGAGCAGGCCTACGATCTGTACGAGGCTTTGGGAGATCACCGCGGCCAGGCCAAAAGCCTGCGTTTCTTGGGGGTGGTATCCAGGCGGCAGGAGCGCATGACACAGGCGCAAAACTATTTCGAGCGCTCGCTGACGCTTTACCGCTCCATTGGCGACCGGTTGGGCGAAGCGGATTTGCTGAACGCGCTGGGGGTGATCGCTGCCAATTTTGCTCACAAACGCAGCTTTTTCGAGCAAACCCTGGCGATTGCCGAAGCGGTCGGTGACCGCTACCGCATGACGCGCACTTTCAATAACCTGGGGCTGCTCTATTCGAACCTGGGGTTGTATCGCAAGGCGCAGGAATATCTCGAAAAAGCCATCGCTTACGATCGCGAGTCGAAAGGCCGTTCGAATCTGGTGTATTCGCTGGAAAGCCTGGGGCGGGTCTATCTGGAATTGGGTGAGTACACGCAGGCGCGGATGGTACTGGAAGAGGGTCGCAGCCTGGCGCACGAGACCGGCTCCCCGGTGAACGAGTCGCTTTACTGGCTGGCATTGGGACGCATGGCCCTGGCGCAAGGCCGTTCTGCTGAGGCGCGCGAGCTATTCGAAACGACTTGCGCCATGCACCGGGATTTGGAAACTCCCACTTATCTGGTGACCTCCCTGGCCTGGCTGGCTACCGCCCGGTTGGCATTGGATGAGGTCGAGCCAGCCTTCCAGGCCTCCAGCGAGGCCATCGCGCTGCTGGAAAAGATCGGCACCACCGGCAGTTTCCCGTCCCAGGATGTGTGGTGGGCCTATTATCAGGCTCTGCGCCGCAAGGCGGCCCTCGCGCCGCAGAGCGACATGCAGCTCGAAAGCGATATCCGCAATGCCTTGCAGCGCGCCCATGATACGATGCTGTCGTCCATTGCCACGCTCAGCGACGAAAGCCTGCGCCGCAATTACCTCAACCGGGTGCGGGTCAACCACGATATTCTCACCGAGTGGGTGCGTTACACCAGCCTGGCCCCGGTGGAGCAGGAGCCGGAGATCGCCGCGGCGACCGATGAGGCGCGCGTCGCCGCTGAAGAGCTGGAACAGGTCAAAGACAAGTTCAAGCGCGTGCTCGACATCAGCCTGCGGATGAATGAAACGCGTGACGTGACTGCGCTGCTGGATTACGTGATGGATCAGGTCATCGAGCTGAGCGGCGCGGAGCGGGGCTTCCTGGTGCTGCTCGATGGCGCCGGGCGGATGGATTTCAAGGTCACGCGCGGCATGTCCAAAACCGAATTGGAGCGCGATCAGGCCCAACTGAGCTACACCATCATGGGAACGGTGTCCCAATCCCGCCAGCCGGTGCTGCTGCAAGACGCCCTGTCCGATGAACATTTTGGGCGTCAGTCCAGCGTGCTCGATCTGCATCTGCGCTCGGTACTGTGTGTGCCGTTGCTCTCGCATTCCGAACTGATCGGGGCGATCTATACCGACAACCGCTCGATCAGCGGGCGTTTCTCCCAGGCTGATGTAGACCTGCTGACCATCTTCGCCAGCCAGGCCGCTACCGCCATCGAAAACGCCCGCCTGCACGAAGAGAGCCAGCGCATCAATAAAGAGCTGGAAAAATCGGCATTGACTCTGGAGCGGCGCGTCAACGAGCGCACCATCGAGCTGCGCCAGCGCACGAAACAGCTCCAGAACGTCAACACCGATCTCACCCGCCGCGCCCTGCAATTGCAGACCAGCGGCCAGGTGGCGAACCGTATCACCTCGATCCTCGATCTGGAGCGGCTGATGGCCGAGATCGTCCAGCTCATCCAGGCCCAGTTTGGGTATTATTTCGTTGGGATCTGGCTGCTCACCGATGAAGAGGATGCGGTGGTTTTGAGCGCTGGCACGATGCCGGAAGGCGTTCCCTTGCCCTTTGCGAGCCTGGATATCGAGGGAGAGGGCATCATTCCCGGCGTGTGCCGCTCCGGGCGCTACCGTCACGCTGCGGATGTCAGCGCGGCGCAAGATTATATCCATCTCGACGAGCTGCCGCAAACCCGCTCGGAGTTGGCTCTCCCGCTGAATATGGGACGGCGCACCATTGGGGCGCTGGATATCCATTGGGATCACCTCTCCCCGTTGGACGACGAAGACCGCATGGTGCTGCAATCCCTGGCGGACCAGATCGCCATCGCTATCCGCAACGCCCAGCTCTATCAAAAAGAATATCAACGCCGCCAGCTTGCCGAAGCGCTGGAGCGCACCGGGCGCGAGATCAGCGGCAGCCTGGATATTCGCGAGGTGCCAGGCCGCATCCTCCAGCAACTGGCGACGGTCGTCCCGTATGAGCGCGGGGCGATCTGGCTGTCTCACGACAAAGAGCTGACCATCATGGGGCATCACGGCTTCCCGTCGGATGACCGCACGCTGGCGATGCGCGTCCCGATCCGCAAGGGGGATGTGTACCAGCAGATCGTCAAGAAACGCCGTTCGGTGCTGGTGGGCGATGTGACGCGTGAGCCGGGCTGGCAGCAGGTCGAGTGGCTGCCGCTCAATCACTCGTGGCTGGGCGTGCCGCTCATCATCCAGGGGCGCGTCTTCGGGATGATCTCGCTGACCCGTCAAGGGAAGAACGCTTTCAGCCCGCAGGATGTAAGCCGCGCGGCGGCCTTCGCCAGCCAGGCGGCGATTGCGCTCGAAAACGCCCGCCTGTACGAGGCGATTACCCGCTTCAACGAGCAACTCGAGCAAACAGTCCTGGAGCGCACGGAAGAATTGAACCGCGCCTACCGTTCTTTGAAGTGGCTGGACAAGGCCAAGTCCAATTTCATTGACATTGCCGCCCACGAACTGCGCACACCGCTCACCACCATTCACGGTTACAGTTATTTGCTGCTCGAACACCCCACCGCAGCCCAGGATGAGGAGATGAGAGCTTTGAGCCAGGGCATCCTCAAAGGCACCAACCGCCTGCACGAGATCGTCAATTCGATGCTCGACGTGGCGAAGATTGACAATCAGACTTTGCAGCTCACGCGGGAGTGGATCAAACTGGCCCCGGTGATCACACAGGTGCGCGGGGATTTCGATGCGGCCATCCAGGAGCGCGGCCAAACGCTGGAAATCGTCGGCATCGAAGACCTGCCCATGCTGCAAGCCGACCAGGGGCTGCTGTTCAAGGTGTTCACGCACCTGCTGATGAACGCGGTCAAATACACGCCGGATCGCGGCAAGATCACCATTTCGGGGAAGGTGGTTCAATCATCCCAAGGGGATTTGGAGATCGAGATAGTGGTCAGCGACACGGGGATCGGGATTGCCAAAGATCAGCAGGAAGTGATCTTCGAGAAGTTCTACCAGACCGGCGAGGTCTCGTTCCACTCATCGGGGCGGACGAAGTTCAAGGGGGGCGGGCCGGGGCTGGGATTGGCGATTGCGAGAGGGATTATCCTGGCCCACGGTGGGCAGATCTGGGTGGAGAGCGAAGGCTACGATGAGACGCGCTGCCCTGGCAGCCAGTTCCATGTGAGGCTGCCGATTGGGGCGTAGCAGACTGGCCGCAGAGCGGGGAGTGAGGGCGTCGGAACGAGAGATGCGGTCGGTTTTCTGCCTTGTCTTTTACTTTAGCGCCAATGGTAAATAAACGCTGTAGCTTGTCGGTCCGGTGACGGTATATGTAATCACGGCTTGTGAGCTTGTTTCCATGTAGAGACCGCTTCCAGTAAAAGTATGTGTACCGCCCATACCCTCGGGCACAGTCCAGTCGCCGCCCCATTGCCATAGCCCTGGAGGAATAGTATCGGTATAATGATCATCGAAAACTGGCTCGTTATGGGGGCCTTTTGCCTCGTAAGTCAATTCGATTTCGGCATCACTGCCAGTCTCATTGACGATGAGGATAATATACCGGATCGGATCGCCAGGATTGAACTCTGACTTCCAATTCCAATCATAGTCGGCGGTTGCCGCGCCGACCACGCGAACCAGCTTATCCAGAGAAGTGTAGTGCAATATCGTCCCCCCTTCGCCCACCGCCCAGCCCTCTTCGCTCGAGATCATGCTGATTGAGTTGAGCGCCTGGGAAACCGGGCTGTCCACTTTGCTCCAGACATTCCCATCCCAATGCAAGATGAGCGATGGCTCGCCAGAAGAACAAGGATACCCACCGCCTCCGACTGCCCAACCTTCAGTGGCTGACGCCATGGATACTGAATTCAATTGGCAGAGGGCTGGTCTGTCCACCTCATTCCATACACTGCCATTCCAGCGCAGGATAACGCCTTGCTCTCCCACTGCCCAGCCGTCCGTAGCTGAAACCATGGTTACGTCGTAAAGGATATTTTCGACAGGGCTGCTGACCTCGTTCCAGCTACTTCCATTCCAGCGCATGATCACAGAGTCATAATCAACGGGAATCCCAAATTTGCAATAATATCCAACCGCCCAGCCGTCATTGGTTGAAACCATATCCACAGAATTGAGTATCCGATCGGGAATTGAAGATGCCCAGACGCTCCATTCATCTCCTTCCCAGCGTAAAATTTTACCGTGGATTCCACTTGAGCAAATTCCAGATCCCCCTACAGCCCAACCATCGGTACCAGAAACCATTGACACGGACCTGGTGCGATCGCTGCTTGGGTTACTGACAGTATTCCAGTCGTTTCCATCCCAACGCAAGATCTTGCCGCCGCTGCCCGCAGCCCAGCCATCACCCGAAGCGATCATTTCTACGGAGAATAACGGGGGATCATCGGACCAGCTATACCATTCATACCACTCGACCCCGTTCCAGCGCAGGATCGTTTCGCCCCAGGGGTCTCCGTTCCCGGCGCGATCCCAGTATCCCACAGCCCAGCCTTCTGTAGCTGATACCATATCAACGGAGGTCAAGGCGTAATCAACCGGGCTTCCGGCCACGGCCCATGTGTACGTCAGAAGAGTGCTGCTCTCCACCGACATTTGTGTTGCTGAATTTTGATCGTGAGCGGCGGCCTGTTTTGGGGCCAGGTAAGCGCCGGCGCTTTCAAGCCCTCGATTCGCACGCGCGAGCGATGTCGCCCGCCACGCGCAGATCACGAGTCCTGCAAACAACAAGAAATAGAGAGCAGCTTTTTGTCTCATCGTACTCCTGCGCTTTCACGGGCGCCCCGGCAACTGCTAAGGCGAGTGCCTGCCAATACTCTGTTTACGCTTCTGTGAGGTCTCTGGCTTGCGTTTGTGGAACAGGCTGACAACGTGATTTTATAGCTTTTCTGTATAACTATCCACTGATTTCAGCCTCCAATTTGCCAATACCCCCCACGAGTCTTTCCACATCAGTCCGCGGCCATCCGCGCGCCATTCCCTCCCGGCCTGGCCCGCGCCAGCAGATATTCACTGCTGATCACCCCCGTGCTGAATAGATTGAGCGACGTGCTCTCGCTCCGGTCGAAATCCCACAGGGTGACTTCCAGCCCCCCGGGATCTCCAAGACCCCGGGGGTCTTTGAATTCGTACACCGGGTTGCCGCGGTAATCGCCGCAATACACCCCCCTTTCATCCCCCCATCGCCGCCCACTGGAAATTATTGACTCTACAGGAAGGTAACCGGCGGCGATGGGGGGAAAGAAGGGGGTAAGTTCTTCCCATCCCCGGCGTTCCCCGAACAACTTCCGCAGCACCACCCGCCGGACGCCGGTCGCCGCACACTGTTCGAGGTAACTCTCCAACTGCGCGGCGTTGTCGTCTGTCGCCAGGCAGGATACCTTCACCGGGATCGCCGCCCGCCGCAGGATTTCCGCCAGGTCGGGTATGCCCGCCACGCCCATCATTTTGCGATACGTCTCCGGGTCGAAGCTGGGCAGCGACAGGCAGACGCGGTCGTACAGGTTGAACGTGTCCATTTTGCGCAGCGCCAGACGTCCGTTGGTGTGCAGTGAGAAGCGCGTCCCGGCAGGCAGCCGCTCCCGCAGGTGGGCCAGCAGCCGGGCCTCGTGCCGGTAGAGCTGCGGATCGGTGGTCGTGCCGGTGAACACCACCTCACGGATACCATGCTCCCGGATGAGCGCCGTGAACCGGTCGAGATTGCGCGGCGGGAACTCGTCCAGGTTGTTCGTGTTCAGGCGCGGGTCGAGCTGCCTGCCGATGCAGGTTGGGCAGCGGGCGTTGCACGGACCGGAGAAGAGGAGGTTGGCGAAGTCGTACATTTCAGTAATCAGTGATCAGTTACCAGTGATCAGTTTGTTGGAGGGGGCGGCATCAGGCGCAGTTGGGTGATGACGGCCTGGCCGGCGGCGTACAATTCCGCCAGCGGGTGGGCTTCTGTTTCCAGCGTGATCTCACGCTCGGATGCGGCAGCCACGCCGTCGGCTTTTAGTACGTAGAATTTGACTTCGCCGATGGATGGCAGCGGGAAACTGCTGGCTGCCGGGAGCTGGCGCGCCGCCCGCGATGCGGCTTTGACCAGGGCCAGCGAGGCCTCGGCAACCTCGGCGTGCTGGCCGCCCCCGATGATCCCGCCGCCCGTGCCAAAGTACAGGCTGGTCGTGCCATCCGCCAGCGAGACGAGTGTCACCGCCGCGTTCGGGAAGCCCATTTCCATCAGCACGCCCCACACACCCGAATCCCCCGCAATTGGCGCGATCCCATGGTCAGCGGGCGACAGGGTGAGGATAGCGTTCCTGAGATTGTTGTAAATCGGTTCTGGCGTCGGAACGGGTTGGCCGGACAATTGGGTTAGGGTTACCATATAAATCTCCTTCGAGAGTAGTTGTTTTGAACAGGGCTGGACAGGATATACAGGATTGAGTGGCCTGACTTTTTATCCTGAAAATCCTGCCCATCCCTGTTGAGGGTTGTTTGCTGTTGAAGCTAAACTGGAATATGTAGCTTGACCTGCGGCATACGATCTGTTGTCCGGTCCCACGGTCATCGGTCCACCGTCATCGGTCATCTCCACCAAATGCGCCTTCACCGCCCCGGCGTAGAACAGCGCGATCACGCCGTTGTACGCTTTCACGCCGTCATTGGTCAAACGCAGCGTCGGGGCAGACTTGGTCGGGGCAGACTTGGTCGGGGCAGACTTGGTCGGGGCAGACCTATGTGTCTGCCCTAACCCCGATTCGGGCGAATACTCAGGTTCGCCCCGATGATATTCCATTAGCCCCTCCCGCAACACAAAATCTATCTCCTCCGGGAACGCCTCATCGAGAGCGATGCCGAACTTGCGCCGGAAGCTGTCGAGAGCGATCTCGCCAAAATAGAACGACACGGCGATCATCTTGCCCATGGCCGCCTCGCGTGAGAGGTGGTACAAATCCTGGATGGGCAGCCAGTTAGCGGCGACCATCCGGCGGTAGTGATCGAGACGTTTGTCGGCCGCGCCGGCGTTGTAAGCCAGCGTCGCTTCCGAGAGCGACTGCGCTCCCAGCCCGAGGCCGAGATATGGCGCGCCGTGGATCACACGCTCGGTGAGGTAATCGCTGGTTCCGGGGTCGCCCGGCACCCGGCTGAAGGTGTTCTTGCCGGGCGTTCCGGCGTAGCCCGCGGCCAGCAGCAGGTCTCGCGCCAGGGCGTATTGGGCGTTAACCTCCGCCAGCGAGACTGCCTCCGCCTGACCGGCGATGGCGGTACCTTTGTAGCGCATCCGGTAGAGGGTGATGTATTCCGGCTCCAGGGCGATGGCATGGCGCAGCGTGGCCTCCACGCTCGACAGCGCTTGCCCGGCGAAGCCGTACATAACGTCCACATTGAACTTCTCGAACCCGGCGGCGCGGATGTTGTCTGCGGCAGTGTGATCGAAGGCAACGGAGGTATGCGGGCGTCCCACCGCTTCCAGCAGGCGCGGGCTGATGGTCTGCACACCCATGCTGATGCGGCGGATGCCCATGCCGTAGAAGGCGCGCAGTTTCTCCGGCTCGAGGGCGGCGATCTTGGGGGTGGTCTCGATACTGATGGTCACGCGCTCCGGGAGATGGAAGCCCCGGCGGGCCGCCTCCACCACCCGCTGGATGTTGCCCGCTTTCGGCGCAGACGGCGTCCCCCCGCCGATGTCGAATCCGATCAGTGTTTTGGATTCCGTCCCGACAGCCTGCCGATACATCTCGAATTCCTTCAGCAGCAGGTCGAAATACTCGTCTTCCGAGGCGGCGAATTCCTCCGGCGGGACGACGCAGTATTCGCAGTAGCGGCAGCGGGTCTGGCAGAAGGGGATGTGGACATACAGCCCGAGGCGGTCAATATCCCGCCAGGCCTGCGCCGCCAGGGTTTGCGCTTGCGAGCGGGAGACGCGGTAGGGCCGCATAGTGACGGTGTGCCCGATAGGGTAAGCTGTGTTGGCGATGTGGTGGTTCGCCAGCCCGGCGGAGAACACGTCGGCGGGGGTGAGATGCTGTTGGTCGAGCGGGGCGGTGGGATGGAAGTTCATTGGAGTGCTCCTGAGTAAGTGTGTCTTGTACACTTATTATAGTGTCATAAAAACACTTAGTCAAGAGGCAAAATACTCCCTGGCGATTGCTGGTAGGTTTTGTCCTGAATATGCCAGGATTCCCGATTTCTGATTCCCTTGACAGATCATCGCATTAATATATAATTCCTACAATCTCCAAATTGGACATATTTAGTCCATTTTGGGGGAATTGGTTTTTCTCCCAACAGTGAGTGTATTGATTGGAGATATAAATAAGTGGGAAAACTATCGCTTCCAAAACTCATCATCCTCGAAGGCCCGGTTCCGGGAACGGAGATCGAGCTTGAACGGCGCGAATTCATCATTGGGCGCGATTCACAAGCCGATCTGGTGATCCCCTCGCCGGCAGTCTCGCGCCGCCATGCGCGCCTCTTCTGGCAGGATGGCCAATGTCTCGTCGAGGACCTGGGCAGCAGCAATAAGACTTACCTGAACGAGCAGCTTCTGGATGTGGCCAAACCGTTGAAATCGGGAGATTCTTTACGGCTTGGCGGCGCAATCCGCCTGTCTTATGTTGTAACAGACGGACTCGACGAGCTGACCGTGATTCCCGGCGCCGCCGCGCCCCCCTCTGTCAGTCTGACCCGGGAGGAGGCCGCGCCATCGGGCGAGACGCGCACCCTGACTGCCCCTGAATCCCCTTCGGACTTCAGCCAACCTCCCCAGCTTGTGGTGACCGTCGCTGGCGGCGAGACCCGCTCTTTCCCGCTGGTTAAGGATCAAATCAGCCTGGGCCGCCATGCGGAGAATGATGTGGTTATCGCCTCGCCCATTGTTTCCGGCCGCCATGCTGTTCTCGAAAAGGGGGGGCAGGGCTACAAGCTCAAGGTGCTGCCCAACGCGACCAACCCCATCTATTATCACGGCGCGCCTGTAAATGGCGAGCTGGCTTTACACGATGGCGATGCCTTGCGCATTGGCAGCCAGGACCCCGGCCTGATGGTCACGTTGTTCTACCATTGGCCGGCCGAGTCGATGCTCGAAGGGTTGTCCGGTGAGATCCTTTTCGGCGACAAGGATCAACTCCAACTCGGGCGGGATGCCACTAACGATGTGATCCTGGGTTCCGTAGCGGTGTCGCGCTTTCATGCCAGCGTCGAGCGGGTGGGGCAGCGATACCGGGTACGCGACCTGCACAGCACGAACGGCACATTCGTCAACGATCAGCGCATCGAGGCCGAAACCTGGCTAAAGGCCGGCGACACGATCCGCATCGGGCCATATCGTCTCGTGGTGGGCGAGAACCGCCTGGCGAAATTCGATGAGACCCACGGCCTGCGCGTCGAGGTGTTGGGCTTGAACAAGTGGGTGCGCCCGAATTTGAATTTACTCAAAGACATCTCGTTGATCTTCGAGCCGCGCGAATTCGTGGTGGTGGTTGGGCAAAGCGGCGGCGGGAAATCCACCCTGGTGGACGCGATCGCCGGGTACCGCCCGGCCAGCCACGGCCAGGTGCTGGTGAACGATGTGGACATCTACCGCCACTTCGATGCCATCCGCAACGAGATCGGATTCGTGCCCCAAAGGGACATCATTCACACCGAGCTGACTGTCTACCAGGCGCTGGATTACGCTGCCCGGCTGCGGATGCCGGCTGACACGACCAACGAGGAGCGCCACCAGCGGGTGATGGAGGTGCTCCAGGATTTGGATCTGACCCACCGCAAGGATGTACAGATCAGCGGGTTGAGCGGCGGCCAGCAGAAACGGGTCTCGATTGGCGTCGAGCTGCTCACCCGGCCGGGGCTGTTCTTCCTCGACGAACCCTCCTCCGGCCTCGACCCCGGCACCGAAACGGCGCTGATGCACCTGATGCGCCGCCTGGCCGACCAGGGCCGCACCATTATCTTGATCACGCACGCCACGAAGAATGTGATGCTGGCTGATAAGGTGGTCTTCCTGGCGCGCGGCGGTTACCTGGCCTGGTTCGGCCCGCCCGATGAGGCGCTCAAATATTTCAATGAGTACCGTTCGGAGCGTGACCGGCGTGACCGGCCGATGGAATTCGACGAAATCTACGCCGTTCTGGATGATCCCGCCAAAGGCAAGGCCGAGGATTGGGCGAAGCGTTACCTGGAAAGCCCAATCTACCAGGCACAAATCATCGAACCTCTGCGGGCGCTGGGACGCAAGGTGGGGGATGCCTTACCGGTTGGCGCGCCGTCTGCGGCCCCGGCAGCCGCGCCAGAAAAACCAGTCATCAAACCGGCCGCCCCGGCGCAGCGCAATAAAGTGTCCGGCCTGCGGCAGTTTGGCATCCTGTCCTCGCGCAACGTCAAAATCCTGACCCGCGACCGAATCAGCCTGTTTCTGATGCTGGCCTCGGCGCCGCTGGTGGCAATGGTGGATGTTTTGCTGGCTGTCGTTCTGGGGCGCGACCTGTTCTCGTACACCGACGGCAACATGGGCAACGCTGTCATTACCCTGTTCCAGCCCTCGATTTTCGCCATCATGGTGGGCGCGCTGGCGATGACGCGGGAGTTTGTCAAAGAAGCCGACATCTTCCGCCGCGAGCGCCTGGTCAATCTCAAGGTCGCGCCTTATGTGCTGTCGAAGCTCTGGGTGGCGATCTTGCTGGCGCTGTACCAGGCGGCAGCCTTCACCGTGATCCATTATTTGGCGTTCAAAGTGCCGGGCGGTTGGCTTGAATTTCTGTTGATGTACGTTACCCTGGTGCTGGCTTCCCTGGCTGGGATGACGCTCGGCCTGTTCGCTTCGGCCATTGCGCCCAACGCCAACGCCGCGCCCCTGCTCGTCATCCTGTTGATCGTGCCGCAGGTCGTTCTGGGCGGGGCATTGATCCCCATTCCGAGCGTGGTCAGTGCGCCGACTTCCACCCGCTGGTCCTTCGAAGCGCTGACGAGCATCTCTGGCGCCGGATCGGATCTGGCAGCGGATAGCTGCTGGATCCTGCCAGAAGACGTGCGCGACGAGATGAGCCTGGATGAGAAAGAAGCGCGCGGCTGCCGCTGCCTGGGCCTGAATGCCCTGGACCCCGAGTCGTGCAGTTTCCCCGGTCTCGGCAGTTATTACGACCCGGTGCTGGATGAACCTGAGCCGGTTGAGCCGGAGGCTCTCGGCGACCCGCCGCCCGAGCCGGAGGCGCCAACTGCCCCCCAGCCACCGGCCAACCCGACCGATCAGGTTGCCATGGGCCAGTTCCTGCTAGATTTGCAGGCCTACCAGACAGAAGTTGATCAGATTCAAGCCGATTACAGGACAGCCCTGTCCGATTACCAGGATAAGGCAGACGCGTACAAAACCGCAGCGACCGATTACCAGGAAGCCCTGGCCGAATGGGAGATCGGGCGCAACACAGCGGTCAGCAAGGCCGAAGGGCTGCTTGGCCGGTTCCATGAGGATTTCGGCTGGGCTTTCGTGGACAAAGGTGATGCGAGCGCCTATTGGTCGAAGCTTTTCGCAGCCTGGGGAGTGCAGGCCGCGATTATTATGATCCTGCTGGCAGTGATCCTGGTCGCGATATACCGAAAGAATTGATTCGATGATTGAGAAGGAATTATGGGCCGCATCAGCTTAACCGGACAGACCCTTGGCGGGCGTTACAGGATTGACGAAATCCTGGGCCAGGGTGGCATGTCAGCAGTCTATAAAGCCTACGATCCAAACCTGAAGCGGGTCGTGGCGATAAAAGTGATCCATGCCCACCTGGCTGAAGATCCAAAGTTTCTCGGTCGTTTCGAGGAGGAGGCGGCCGCAGTGGCTCAACTGCGCCATCCCAATATCGTGCAGGTTTTTGATTTCGACCATGACGAGAATCTCTATTACATGGTTCAGGAATTCGTGCCTGGAGAAACCCTGCAAGACCGCTTGCGGCGGGTGAATAAGGCTGGCAGGCGGATGCCAGTGGCCGAAGCTATCCAATACACCCTCGATATCTGTGATGCAACCGGCTACGCTCACCAGCGCGGGATGATCCACCGCGATATCAAACCGGCCAATATCATGCTGGATATTTATGGGCGGGCAATTTTGATGGATTTCGGCATCGTCAAGATTACCGGCGGCGAGAAGCATACAGCCACCGGCGCAATCGTGGGAACGGCGCTGTATATGTCGCCCGAGCTGATCCGGGGTGAAACACCCGAACCGCGCTCGGACTTGTATTCGCTGGGGATAACACTGTTCGAGATGGTCAGCGGGCGGCCGCCCTTCGAGGCCGATTCAGCCATGACCCTCATGATGATGCACTTGCGCGATCCGCTTCCCGATGTGCGCCAGTTGCGCCCCGATGTATCGGAGGAATTGATCGCGGTGATCAGTAAATCGCTGGCCAAAGCCCAGAAGGACCGCTACGGCTCGATGGCCGAGATGGCCGCGGCGTTGAAGGCGATGCCTGCCAGCCCTCAGGACAGCAGGCTGCTGAGTGATACGAAGATTGATCCAAAGCCGGAGGTCAGTAAGCCTGCTGTTTGGGCGGCAGGAAGTACCCTGATCGAAACCCCTGCCTCGAGTCTTGAAAGCCATGCTCCCACTGGCGATGGCCGGCCGCCGACGCCCGAGGCCACTTCACCGACACTCATCGAGCCGCTGGCGTCCCGTCCTCGAGAGAAAGATAATACTTTACCGAGACCACCTGCCGCTGTCTTCGAAACAGGCGCTAGAACAGTCATCGAGCCTGCCTCACCCGGCGCGGGAAAGACAGGCAGCCTGCCACCCGCTCCACCAGATGGCAAGATGAACAGCGGCGCGCATGACGCTCCCCGAGCGCCTGCGCCCGCTACACGCCCTGCAACGGCTAGAAAAGGTATTCAGCCTGTCATTTGGATCGGCGTAGCTGCCATCTTCTTGTTAATCGTCGTGATGGGTGGGGTCGTCATTGCCATGGCGGCAAAAGGAAACGGCGGGGAGAAGGCCGCGGAGCTGTCCGATCTGCCGGCTGCCTCCCTTCCAGTGGCTGTCGTTCTCCCGGCGAGAACAGATACACCTGCTTCGACGCCCACCGCCTTCCCAACCATCACGCCCACTTCGATACCGTCGGTCACGCCCACGCCGACGTTGTCTCCCACCCCTACACTGTCCCCTACACCGACCCTTACCCCGACGCCTACCATTCCCCCAGGCATCCCATTCGTGCGCATCAATGGCATCGGGCTTGACATCGAGGGGCATTACATCGTCAATTATGAAACATTCGAGTTCACCGAGCAGTTGCCGGGGATGCACATCCACTTTTTCTTCGATACTGTGCCGCCAGAACAAGGCGGCAAGCCCTTGGGCTTCGGATTATGGATGATTTACGCCGGGCCGCCTCCCTTCGCCGACGCGAAGCAGAGCGACCGCCCGGAGAACGCCATGCAGTTGTGCGGGCTGGTGGTCAACGCCGATCACACCGTGCGGCTCGGCAGCGGTACTTGTTTCGACCTGCCGGATGTCGTGGTGGCGACTCCCTTCATGGATACGGCTTGCTTGCTGGGGCCGGATCCGGCATTCGAGGTGTTTACGCCAGTGTTCATCGGGCAGCGATTGCTGGTGAAAGGGATTTCGCCCGATGAGAAATGGTGGAATATTGCCAGCCCGCTAAACCGGAACGATTCATGCTGGCTTTCGCGGGCTGTGACCACCGCCAGCGGTGATATCAGCAATCTGAGATTGGCCGAAGCGCCATCCCTGCCTGAGGGGGTTTCTACTGCCAATTTTTCTGTCGAGATTACACAGATCACGATTGATGACCAGGCCCGCTATGCGGTCGAATATGCGACCCTGGGTTTTACCGAACAAGTGCCCGGCGTGCATATCCATTTTTACTTCAACACGGTTCCGGCTGACCAATCCGGGCTGAACGGAAACGGCGACCACCGTATGTATGGCGGGCCGTCGCCTTTCACCGGATACAAGGCCAGCGATCGTCCCGCGGAGGCAACTCAAATGTGCGTGACGGTGGTCAACCCGGATCACAGCGTCGTTCCCGACAGCGGTACTTGCGTGCCGCTGCCAGATGAAGAGTCCGCGGTCAGCTTTTCCGTCGAGATCACGCAAATCACGGTTGACGATCAAGGCCGCTATGTGGTCGAGTACGTGACGCGAGGCTTCACCGAACAGGTGCCTGGCATGCATCTTCACTTTTTCTTCGATACCGTGCCTGCCGACCAGGCCGGGTTGAACGGGACCGGCGCACACCTGCTGTATGGCGGGCCGTCGCCTTTCACCGGATACAAGACCGGCGACCGCCCTGCGGAAGCGGCCCAAATGTGCGTGACAGTCGTCAACCCGGATCACAGCGTCGTTCTCGCCAGCGGCAACTGCCTGCAACTACCAGACATACCATAGCAATGGTTGGGCTGACCGAATTCTTG
>DYIZ01000093.1:0-1988 GCA_020723385.1 Candidatus Aquidulcis sp. | reverse complement strand
CGGCTGCTCACACAGACCGCCTGAAGCGCTCGTCCCTTTCGACCTGATTACCCGGCTCGTGGCGTTCAGGGTGAAGGAAAATTTGGAAAGAGCAGAAGCAAAAGGGAAGCAGAGGAGGTATTGATTATTTTATGGAACAATCCTATGGCAAGCTAATCTTGCTCCAGAAAGACGGGCCGGAACAAGAATTCGAGCTGGGTAAGGCGAGCGTCACACTTGGCCGGGCGATGACCAACGACATTGTCCTGAATGACGACCGCATTTCGCGCAACCATGCCCGCCTGGATTGCAGTATCTCAGGCTGTACGGTCTTCGATCTGGGTTCGGCCAATGGCATCCGCATCAACGATATTCGCACGAGTCGGGCAAACCTGAAACCTGGGGATACGATCGGCGTGGGGAATATCCAGCTTCGCTTTGAAGTTTCCAGGCCGTTTGCTGATGCCGGAATGACCATGATTGATTCGGAAGCCGACTTGAACTACACCCTGGATCAGGAATTCCTGCCGATGGCGATCAACGAGACCGACACACCTCGCCTGATCGTGTTTACCAGCGATAGAACCTGGGATATCTCGTTGGAAGATACCGACCTCGTGACGATGGGGCGCACCGAGGAAAATACCTTGTTCATCGAACAGTCCAATGTCTCCCGGCATCACGCCGAAGTGACCCGGAAGGGAAACCTGTTTATCCTCCACGATCTGGGAAGCTCGAATGGCACATGGCACAGGGGCGAAAAAGTTGCCGAGATGATCTTGCAGGATGGCGATGTATTCCGGGTGGGGCAAGCGCAGATCGTGTTCAAGAGCGGCTACGGCGGCGAGGCGATGACCATCGCTGACACATCTTTTGCCCGCACGACCAGCCGCCGGCCGGTCGTCTTCGTGCCGGGGCTGATGGGATCAGAACTGTGGGCCGACAACTACCGGGTGTGGCCCAACATCAAGCAGTTATTCAAACATCCTGAGGCGGTGAGCTACCCGTCTGAGATTCCCCTCGAACCGGGCGGGGTTATTGACGAGATCGTGATCGTCCCCAACCTGATCAAGCTCGACCAGTACAAGCGCATGGGCGATTATCTGGTGGAAGACCTGGGTTATGAACGCGGGAAAGATCTCTTCGAATTCGCCTACGATTGGCGTCAAGACGTGCGCCTCTCGGCCCGGCAGTTGAGCAAGTTGATCGAGAGCCTGTCCAATAATCAGCCTGTGACCATCATCGCTCACAGCCTGGGGACATTGGTCAGCCGCTATTACGTCGAGGTTCTTGGCGGAAAGAAGCGTGTGGAACGCCTTATGTTGATGGGCGGCCCGCACCAGGGCGCTGTGAAGGCGCTCACCAGCATGTTGATCGCCCCAGAAATCTTGCCTTTTGGCCTGATGGGTGAGCGGCTGCGGCAGGTGATCCTGACCTTCCCTTCCAGCTACCAAATCCTTCCCACTTATCCTTGCGCCATAGATCAAAATGGGGAAAAGATCAACTTCGTGGAAGACGAAAGCTGGGTGCCTGAAGAGCGCTTGCCGCTGCTTCGAGCGGGGAAACAATTCCGAAAGGAGTTAGGCAACCGGTCGAGTGTTCCGGCCATTTCGATTTACGGCTATGGGCTTAAGACGATCTCCGGCGTCACATTGAAGCGCGGCTCAGACGGTAAGCTGAAGGATATCGCTTACCAGAGCCAGGCGAGCGGGGACAGCACGGTCCTGGAAAAAAGCGCGGTTTTGGAAAATACAGAAATTCATCCCGTCAAGCAGTACCACGGCTCGCTGTTCGTGGACAACGATGTCAAGATGCGCCTCAAGCTGGAGCTTGCCCGCCAGTTTTCGATTTGAACGGGTAATCCCTTGTAGATAAGGGGCCGGAGCGACAAATTATCGGGTCAGACTCCCGGAGTGGACAAACTCCGGGAGTTTTTGTCGCTGCCGACAGTTTTTCACAGTCACCTGGTCTGCGAAACCCGCCCTCAGCGACCGGTTTCGGGTACAATG
>DYIZ01000092.1 GCA_020723385.1 Candidatus Aquidulcis sp. | reverse complement strand
GCACTGCAAAACCTGCTCGAAGCCGCCAGGATGATGGAGCATTTCTCAGAAGCCGGGCTGCCACTGACCAACCTGGCGATTGCCCGCATCCAGATCAACCGGGGCGATTGGCAGGCCGCACAGGCTTCTATTGAAAAGGCGCGCGGACAAGCCCAGGCCAGCCGAACCATCCTGATGGATGACCGCCTGGTGGATGTGATGCAGGCCCGTTTTTGGATTGCCCGCGGCGAACTGGAACCGGCCATCCAGTGGGCGCGCCAGCGTGGCTTTTTGGATCGCACACCCGCCGAAATCTTTGGCGAGGCCGGGCGCAATGCGGCCATCAACGAACTGCTCTATGCCGAGTACCTGGCCGTGATCCGCCTGACCCTGGCGCAGCACCAGCCCGAACTGGCCCTGGAGTGCATCACGTTCCTACAGAACCTGGTCGAACAGCGCAAACACCAACGCCGCGTGATTGAGCTTCTGGCTTTGAAAGCGCTGGCGCAGCATCAAATGGGCGCAACTGAACCTGCCTTGCGCACGCTTGAAAAGGCATTTTCCCTGGCCGAGCCGGAAGGGTATCAGCGCACCTTCGTGGACGAAGGGGAACCGATGGCCCGGTTGCTGTATCAGGCCGTGGCCCAAAAAATCTCCCCCGCATATGCTGGCCGGCTGCTGGCGGTCATTGTGCAGGAAGGCCAGCGCGATCAGCCGCTCGAAAAGCCAGCCCCCGAGGGGATGATCGAACCGCTCAGCGACCGCGAGTTGGAGATTCTGGGTTTGATTGCCGAGGGGTTGTCCAATGGCGAAATTGCTGAACGCCTGTACATTTCCCTGAGCACGGTCAAGGGTCATATCAGCAACATCATCGGCAAGCTGGCCGTCAAAAACCGCACCCAGGCCGTAACACGGGCGCGGGGCCTGGGGGTGATCTAAATCGCTTCGCCCCCTCTTTCCCCCCATTTTCGCCCATTCCCGCAGCGTTATATCGAGAACCCGATGGGCGAAAATGGGGGATGAAGGGGGGTAAACCCTACTCCAACCATACTTTCGACTGGTCACAACCATACCATCGCTCCTGTATGCTATGAACAAGCACACAGGAGTTTTTTATGTCTACCCAGGCCAACCTTCCAGCCTCCACCCCCAGGCATTACCAAATCATCGTGGAAGGAAAGCTCGATCCCAGTTGGAGCAATTGGCTGGGCGGGATGCAACTGAGCGCAACGAAGGATGTCACTGGTGTGGATGTGACCATCCTGTCAGGAAACATCGCAGATCAAGCCGCCCTGCGCGGCATCTTGAATCATCTATGGGATTTGAATCTGACTCTGCGTACTGTTCAGCAGATCGATCCCAATTCAAATCAGGAGGTTTTCCGATGAAAACAAGCAACACAGTACAACCTGGCCCCGACTGGGCCATCCAAATTCATGGGTTGACAAAGGCCTACGGCAAAGTACGCGCCCTGCGCGGTATAGACCTGCAAGTGCAACGCGGCGAAATCTTCGGCTTCCTCGGCCCAAACGGCGCCGGCAAAACCACCACCATCCGCTGCCTGCTGGATATGATCCGCCCGGATGGCGGGAAAGCCCTGCTGCTGGGCTTGAACCCTCAGGCCGAACCGGTGGCCGTCCAGGCTCGCACCGGCTATCTGCCCGGTGAAATGCAGTATTACGACAACTTCACCGTCGAGCGCCAACTGCGTTTCTTCAGCGATATGCGTAACGGGCGCGTCGAATGGCGCTACGTGGGTGAACTGGCCGAACGGTTGAGTCTCGATATGAAACTGCAGATCAAGAATCTGTCCAAAGGCAACAAGCAAAAAATCGGCGTTGTCCAGGCGTTGATGCACCGCCCCGAACTGCTCTTGCTCGACGAACCCACCAGCGGCCTCGACCCGCTGATGCAGCAGGAAGTGATGAATCTGCTGCGACAGGCCAACACCGACGGAACAACGATCTTCTTCAGTTCGCACATCATGAGCGAGGTTGAGAGCGTGGCCGCAAGGGTTGCCATCATCCGGGCCGGTGAAATTGTCGAAGTGGCTGAGACCAGCAGTCTCACCCGGCGCACGCTGAACCGTCTGACGGTGCGCTTCAAAAGGCCGGTTGAAATCGGCGAGCTAAGCAGCCAACCTGGGGTGCAGATTCTCTCCCAGGATGGCGGGAATCTCATCACTTTGCAGGTCGCAGGCGATATGGAACCCATCGTCCGAGCGCTGGGCAGCCTGCCCGTGCTCGACCTGGAGACCGAGCGCCCCAGCCTTGAAGAAGTTTTCATGACTTATTACCAGAAATAAAGTTGTAAGACTTCCGAAGTTTTCAAACGGTATCTCTCAAAGAAACCTTCCCGAAAAACTTCGGAAGTCTCCTCGAGAATAAGGAGAAAATCACATGAACCGTTTATGGACTACTTTCCGCTATACCTTCCTCAGCCTGCTCGGGCAAGTCTTGGGTTGGGGGTCGGGCCTGGCCGTCTACGGCCTGCTGATCGTAGCGATGTATGAAAAAATGGGCGCTCAGAAAGAACAACTCGAGCAGTTGATCGCCGGTTATCCCCCTGAATTTCTGGCCTTCTTTGGCGGAGACGCCAACAGTCTGCTTACTCCGGCCGGTTTCCTGGGCATGTACGCTTTCTCGATGATGCCCGTCATCGTCGGCATCTTCGCCGTGATCGTCGGCAGCGGCCTGATCGCCAACGACGAAGAACGCGGCCGCCTGGATTTGATCCTGGCGCACCCGATTGGGCGCAACGCTTTCTTCTGGGGCCGGTCGTTGGGAGTGCTGACCGCGGCCAGCGCCATCCTGTTCCTGGGCTGGCTGGGGTTCTGCCTCCTGTTGGGCAGTTCCAGCCTGGGCTTCACCTGGGGCGAGATGGCGCTGCCGTTCCTTTCCCTGTTCGCCCAGACCCTGGTGTACACCACGCTGGCATTGCTGCTGAGTATGCTCCTGCCCTCGCGCAGCCTGGCCGCTATGACCAGCGGGGTGGTGATGGTCGCCAGCTATTTCATCTCATCCCTGGCTTTCCTGGATGAAAAGATGGAGGCCGTATCGAAACTCATGCCCTATCACTACTTCCAGATGACTCTGTCCTTCAACGAGGTGAACCTGGCCTGGCTGTTCGGCTTGTTGGCAGCCGGCCTCGTGATGACTGGAATTGCCTGGCTGCGTTTTATCCGGCGCGACATCCGCTTGAGCGGGGAGGGCAGTTGGCGGCTGCCATTCTTGCAAAAAAGCCACAAAGTCTATTGATCATTTCCTTCAAAAAACGAACTGGCTCTACCCATTTCAAGGGTAGAGCCAGTTCGCTATGTGGATATCGAACTTTTTTCGTGCGTTTGTGTGCAAGAGATAGCCCTGTTCGTTGGGCTGGATTTCCGCGACCCCAGGGGCAATACGCGTTTTCGGTCAGGAAAGGCTTCGATCGCTCATCAATGCCAGGCATTGGCGATACTGCCAGGTTCTAAGCTGTAAGCCCCCTCCTTCAACGGCCAATGCACCCAGGTAACCATCCCCCGGTGAAAGGGTCCGTAGTGTCCAATGGGTGGCTTCATCGCACTGGAGCGGTGTCCGAAGGGTTACACAAGTTTCTCCCGGTAGTACGCTAACCTCGAACTGGTCCATGGGATGCGAAAGCCCGCCGCCAATCGCTTTGACGTAGGCTTCTTTCCGTGTCCAGCAAGCAAAAAAAGCCGCTAAGCGCATAGGAGCAGGTAAAACCTGAATTGCTTTGTACTCCGCAGGAGAAAAGGTGTCGCGCGCGACACCTTCGTAGTCTCTAAGTTCTCGGATGCGTTCCACATCCACCCCGACCGCCCGCCGGCGCGCCACGGCAACGAGAGCCAGTTCGCCTGAGTGCGACAAATTGAAAGAAAGGGTTTTCCCTCCGAGAGTGGTTGCCAGGAAAGGTTTGCCGTTGGTGTTGTAAGTAAACTCGACCTGTGCGGCAGGGATATACAGATAACGCCCAAGAATGGTTCGGAGAGCGTATCGAGCCACAATGTAATGTTGTCGGTCACGGGAGAATACAAACCGGCTAGCCCGATCATGCTCGTCGGGTGACAAAACCTGGGCGAGCACATCCAACTCGCAGGGAATATTCAGCACAACCCTCCAGATATGAACTTCATCGTCTGGGAGTGCTGGGTTGATTTGAGGAGGAAACCATATCATAGATGGCTGCTTCGCAGACCGGAGGAAAAATCCGAAAATTTGCAATGGAGCAAAACTCGCTATTGAATGTCATTCCGAGATTCCTCTATGGCGCCGGAGCGCCTGAGAGAATGACAATTATGTTATTAGTAGCGAGCACACTTTGCGAGCGAAGCAATCTCCCGGCACTGGTGAGACTGCTTCGCCAAAGGCTTGTCCTGAGCCTGTCGAAGGAACGGCTCGCAGGGACATCAAAAAGTAAGTTTCTTAGGAGGAGCGCCGCGACGAGGAATCTCTCCGACGGATGTCAAGATGTGCCTGTGAAGGCTCGAAATGGCAAATATCCCAGGGATTCCTCGTTTCACTTGGAATGACATGCTAACTACAAGGTAATCCCACCATCCACCTGGATCACCTGACCAGTGATGTAAGATGCCTTATCGGACAACAAGAAACATACCAGCGGCGCGACATCCTCCACGTTGCCAAATCTGCGGGTTGATATACGGGACTTTACATAGTCAACTGAATCCTGGTCCATCATCGCAATCATATCCGTGCGAATATAACCAGGCGCCACAACATTAACCCGAACCTTATACGGCGCAATCTCGGCAGATAAAGCTTTGCTGAAACCTATGATACCTGCCTTGGCGGCTGCATAATTCGTTTGACCGGGATTACCGTAGACGCCCACCACCGAGCTGATGTTGACAATTGACCCCCTGCGTTGTTTGACCATTTGCAGAGCCAGGGGTTGGGTGGCCGTAAACATGCTGCCCAGGTTAGTGTTGATCACACTGTCCCATTGCTCGCGGCTCATCCGCGCCAGAACCGCATCCCGGTTGATCCCGGCATTATTGACCAACCCATCAATCTGGCCGAATTTTTCGAGGGTTCTTTTTACCAATTCTTGCATGGCATTGGTATCTGCGACATCACAGCGCTGCGCGATGCAGCTCTGATCAGGGTAACGGTCGGACATCTCTTGAGCCAACGTCTGAGCCTCGGTTTCGCTGTTCAAGTAGGTAAAGACCACTTTCGCACCCTCCTGCATGGCTTCGCGCACAATTCCAGTTCCAATGCCTCGACTCCCGCCGGTCACCAACACAATTTTATCGGCCAGTAATGTCATAATAACTCTCCATTTTCGTCCACCCTACTCTCAATTGCCGATGCGCGGCTCCTTAATGCGGAGCAGGACTCCATTTTTTGGCCCCATAGCGATGTCATGGCGGATTTCACGCTCCACGGCGGCCGGCTCGAACTCCCAGTGGGTGATGATCTCAGCCAACGTAATGCGCATCTCGTAATCCGACAGATGAGCGCCTAAACACCGCCGGTGACCGCCCCCAAAGGGTAAAAATTCAAAAGGTGTATAACTCCGGGTGATAAAGCGATCAGGCTGAAACTTATCGGGTTCGGGATAGAGATCCGCATCGTGATGGATCGCCATACTCGAAACCAGCACGTAATTACCCGGCAGGATATTGTATCCAAGCAAATTAAGCGGTGAAACCAGCTCCCGGGCGACTTCAGGGAGCAAGGTGTGCAGCCGCATCGATTCTTTGCAGACCGCGTTCAAGAACGGGAGTTTTTGGATCGCCTCGGGATCGGGGTCTGAACCAAAGGGGGCCAGTTCTGTCCGAAGTTTTTCCAGTTCCGCAGGATTCGATCCCAGGTCATAGAGCGCCCAGGCTAAAGCGGTGGCGGTTGTTTCGTGACCGGCCAGCAAGATGGTAATCAATTCATCCCGGATTTCCTCATCGCTCATCGGAGCGCCGTTATCATAACGGGCGCTTAACATGCGCTCCAGGACACCATTCGACTCCACGCTCGACCGGCGGCGTTCACCCAGGCAGCGGTTCACCCATTTCGTGAAAGCCGCCTTCGCCCGGTCGTAGCGCACCCAAAGGGGGAACCAGTTTCTCTGCAGCCATGGGAAGAAGACGATCATCGGGTGAAGATTGGCGTAGACCGCGGTCAAAACCTTCCGGCCTTCCGATAATAGTCGTTCTTCTTGCACTCCAAACACCAGGCGCATGATAACGTCTAGGGAAATCGCCAGCGTCGTGTCAATCGCCCGCAAGGTTTGTCCAGGCTGCCAGTCCTGGGTGTACTTGCGAGCTACTTCGCGCACGATATCCCCATACCCGCGGAAATTCTGAGAATGGAATGCCGGGGAAAGCAGTTGGCGTTCCTGGCGGTGTCTATTCCCGCCCAACACCCACAACGAACCCGGGCCAGCCACGCCGGTAAAGCCAACTTTCCAGAACGGATCGTAACCTTCGGGATCGCCTGTAAATACTTGCCGGGCGCCCTCGGGGGAGAGCACCACCACCAGCGCCGAATCCCTGTATCTCATCGAGACCAGCTCGCCATACCGGCTTTTCAACTGAGCCGTGTAATCCTGGGGTTGGTTGACCAATCGCCAGGTATGGATCAGATTTAAGTTGAAACCTTTCGGCAGGGCGCTCTGTTGCATGGCATTCACTCGATCTGAGCAGTTACCCCCGCTTGGGCGAGGAGCGCTTCTGAGTGTGGGATGAAACCAATTCCTTGTAAATATCGCAAATAGGTTCCAAACAATTTCTCGTCGGCCGGAGGGCAGGAAATCCCAGAGCCGTTCAGCTCGCGCTGAGTTTCGCGGGTATCATAGGTCGGTAACTGCATACTGACGTTATTCATATCTTCCAGCGCGGCTTGATAAGCAAACAGGGCGTTGGCAGCAAAGTCACGACTGTTCACCAGCCTGTCGCGCAGCTCTTCGAATGGAAGCTCTTCAAACTGGTACCCGCAACTGCGCAAATATTCGAGCGCGGCGCTCATCGGACGCCGGTAGGGATTGGTCAGGTGGAAGGCCCGCCCCAATGGTTTACGATGGAATGCCAGGTAAACCATGGCTTTGGCGACATAATCCACCGGGGCAACGTCAACCTGAATATCGAGCTGGGGGAATGCCCCGAATTGCAAGAATCCTTTGACCGAAGCAATGAGGAAATGATCGGTAACGCAGTGACCGGTGATACTATCACCGCCCACTTCGCCAGGCCGGTAGCGCGCCACCGGCAAGCCGCGTTCAGCCGCGTTGAGCAAGGTTTTTTCGCCCACCCACTTGGCTTCATCATAGCCCAGGTTCAGGATGCCATGATGCTCGATTGGGTCTTTCTCGAAGAATGTGTATCGAGCGCCCATTGGCCAAATAGCCGCCGTGGACAGATGGTGAACCGGCTTGATGCGCTTGTGGAAAGCAAATTGGATGATTTCGTGGATGCCGAGGACATTGGTCGCGCGTAGGGCTTCATAGGGGTAAATAAAATTTACGTGCGCTGCGCCATGGAAAATCGCATCTACATCCACTGCCAGGGATTCATACCTGGCGTTCTCTATCCCCAACCGGGGCAGGGTGACATCGCCATCAACAACATGGAGACGATTTTCCCAGGCAAGCTGCCAGGCTTCGCCATCACCCCACACGGCATAGTGCCGCATTTGTCGTTCGATGCGCGTTTTGCTGTTTTCACCGCGTTTTGGACGCACCAGGCAATACAGGTCAGCTTGCGTAGTGTTCAGGATTTCTGCCACGAGATAGGCGCCCAGGAAACCGGTCCCGCCGGTCAGCAACACGCTGCGCAGCTCTGACCCTGGCTCATAAGTCATCCTTCGCCCGGGCGCAATATAGGCCGGTAACTGGGCTTCCCTTTGGAGAAAAGCCATGCGCTGCCGGGCATATTCAGCGTTGTGTTTCGAGCCGTTCTGCCCATTGGAATTGATCTTGCCCGTTTCCAGGCGTTTATGATCATCAATAAGCTGACCGAATTTACGGATGGTCGAAGCGTCGAAGAATTCGCGCAGGTTGAAACTGACCTGGAATGATTTGCGCACTTCGACCATCAATTGGGTCATCAGCAGCGAGTGACCGCCCAGGTCCATAAAATCAGAATCGCGGCCAATTCCTTTGGGGTCAATTCCGAGAACCTCGGCCCATATCCCAGCCAATGCTCGCTCGGTCGGAGTGGCAGGCGGCTGCTTATCGAGGCCAGTCTCGTTTTGACTGGGCCCGCCAGGCGGCGGCAAGGCGGCGCGGTGTACTTTTCCATTCGGAGTCAATGGGAAAGTCTGTGTGAATACGAAATAGACCGGGATCATGGCATCCGGCAGGCGCTGGCGCAGGCTGGCGCGCAGCGTGGTGGCCGATAGATTGGATTCCCCATCGGGAATGATATGCGCGACCAGTTGTGAGTCGCCGCGCGGGTCTCGCCAGGAGACCGCCACGGCATCTTTCACGCCGGTCGTTTCCCGCAGGGCCATCTCCACTTCGCCCAATTCGATGCGCACCCCGTGGATTTTTACCTGGTCGTCGGTTCTTCCCAGGCAAACGATGTCTCCATTGGGCAGATAATATCCCAGGTCGCCCGTGCGGTAGAGTCGCTGGGATAGGTCATACGGGCTGGGGATGAATCGCTCCTGGGTCAATTCGGGTTTGCGCCAGTAACCGACCGCCAGGCCTTCGCCGCCAATGTAAATCTCGCCGACTGCGCCGAGCGGCGCTGTCTGAAGCTGTTGATCCAAAATATGGAATTCTGTGTTGGGCAAAGGCCGCCCGATGCGCATCGGCTGGCCGGGGGAAGAAACCACGCGGTAAGCTGCGGAATAGACTGTCGTTTCTGTCGGCCCATACAAATTCCACAGGCTGCCGCATTTTTCCAGGAGCTGTTCCGCCAGATCGCGGCTCAACGCTTCGCCAGCCGATTGCAGGCAAATGTCATTGTCGCCTTGCCACCCGCCGGTTAGAACGGCTTTCCAGGTGGATGGCGTGGCCTGCACGTGGCTGGGTTTACGGAGTTTGATGCGCTCTGCCAGCTCGATCCCGTTGGCTGACAGGCCGTCTTCGGCAACGTCAACACATCCGCCTGCCAACAAAGGCATAAATAATTCATTCTCCGAAATGTCGAATGAGATCGTGGTGAGGGCTAACATGCGGCTGTCTTGATGGAATTCCAGCACCTCCGCAGCCGCCAGCAGGAGGCTGAACAGGGCGCTGTGGCAGATTTCTACCCCTTTGGGCCTGCCTGTGGAACCGGAAGTATACAGCAGGATCGCGCTGTCGGAGCCAACCGCGGGGGAGACCGCTTCCAGTTGTGCGCCTCCCCCCATCTCTTCGATGCAGACAGCCCGCACGCCCGGTTCCGCCTCGGCCCGTTCGCGAAATTCCTGGCTGGTCAAGACGATCTGGACATCCGCATCAACGATCATATAGGCCAGGCGTTTTGGCGGAAGATTAATGTCTATTGGAACGTACAAAGCCCCAATTCGCCAGGCCGCCAGCATTGCCGGGATCAGATCCAACGACCGCTTCATCAAAATCCCCACCCGGTCGCCGCGGCCTACCCCCCGGCTGAGCAGGAGGCCGGCAAATTGGTCAATGCGTCCGGCCAACTGGCGGTAGGACAATGTATCTTCCATGAAGCGAACTGCCGGACTCTCCGGGCGAGATCGAGCCTGTTCCAGGATCAGATCGAGGGCCGTCTGCTCTCGGGGGAAAGCTTTCTTCGTATCATTCCATTCGACCTCGATTTGGCGGCGCTCATCCGCTTCCATAACGGGAAGCTGGCCGCAAGTCTGCTGCGGATCGTCCAGCCCGGCGCGTAGCAAAGTCTGCAATCCGCGCATCCAGCGCATCAGGGTGTCAGCCTCGAATAATTCTGTGCTGTAATCGCAGATGAGGCGGGCGCTGGTTTCTTCGTACTGCACAATCAACTCGAGATCGAAACGAGCGCCGGAGCCTGGCGAGAGGGTGTATGAGGCGTGGATGGCGTCGAAACCTGGGACTGGGGGTTGCTTCGTGGCCCTGAAGGCCGCGCTGAACAACGCTGAACGGCTCTGATCCCTGGGGAGGTTCAAAAGTTGGATCAGTTCCGCCAATGAGTAATGCCGGTGGTTTTGAGCGTTTTTCAGAGTTTCCGTCAGTTTCCTGATATAGGCCAGGTAGCTCTGCTGCGGATCGAACTCGGAGCGGATGGGCAGCATATTCCGCGTCCGGGCGACTGCCGGCATGCCGATGTCGGCGTAAAACGGTTCGCTTTCCGCCCCGACGATCAAATCCCGTTGGCCCGTCAACCTGTGAAGATATAAGGCATAACTGCCCAAAATAATGATGGATGGATCAACAGCCTCCTGAGACGCCCACTGCCGGAGTCGTTGATCTAAAACCGGATCTAATGCCACTGATAAACGTGCACCGGAATATTTCTTTACCGGCGGGCGGGGGTGATCGTTGGGCAGCTCCAGATTGGGTAAACCAGCACCAGGGAGATTCTTCCAATACGCCTCGGCCCGGAGGCGGGCTTCTCTGGCCTCGGCGGTTTCGCCCATCGCCAGGTAATCGGTCCACTGCAAAATCGCCTCAAGTGAATCCGCATTCTCATCTTGCGAAAAGAGCCGGTAAAGCCGGGCAATATCTTCCAATACAACATACAGTGATTGCTGTTCCAGTACGAGCTGATGCCCAACCAAAACCAGACTATGGTCGCTTTCATTGACCCGCAGCAGCTCCGCCCGGAAGAGGCGGCTGCCGGTTTTGAAATGTTGCGATACGATCTCGCTCAAACGCTGATCCAACCGCTCAGCCTGGACGGTCGAAACGGCCAGCTCCAAAGGTTCGCCAGCGCCTACGATCAAGCTGTCTGTGTCTGGATGAAGCCAGGTGCGTAACGCGTCGTACCGATTCCCCGCCTCTTCGACCGCAGCTTGAAGCGCCGGGCCATCCAATGCTCCCTCTAATCTGACGACCAGGGACTCATTGAACGCCGCAGATGCCTCGTTCGAGTAGCGGCTCAGGAAACCGACATGCTGCTGCGAAGGCGCCAGGGGAATTTCGCGCTGCGCTTTCCAGCGAGGGGAATTGACAGCGGCTTTTTGTTTTTGCGACTTCCGGGAGTTCAATTCTTGTTCGAGGTAAAGCGCTATTCCCCCGAGGGTTATCTGCCCCTCGATAATCCGGCGAATGGATACCAACACGCCAAACCGCTCGTAGACGCGGCGCATGCCCTCCACAAGCTCTAATGAGCTGATCCCCAGGTCTAAGATCGGGATATCATCGGGGATTGGGATCAATGGGACGCTGATCACCTCCAGAATGATCTGCCGCAGTTCGTCCCGGATTTGAGAGCTATCCAATTCAGCCATGCTGGAGCCTTTTCCCGTCAAAACGGAAGAACAGGTTACATTTCTTTGGTTTGTGCTTCCGAGATCATTTTCTCTCGCAATTGACGGTAGCGGCTTTCAGCCAGGAGGGCCTGAATCAAGGGAGTGTAAAAAGGCCCATCGCCGATGAGCTGGATTTTTTCCGGCGTTACCTTCACGAATTCATAATCTTCGAGCGCCTTCCAGACCTCCTCGAAAACCTCGTAGGCATCCACCTGAAAAGTATTGCGAAATCTCTCACGGTCAATTTCCAGGCCAAAAAGGTTGCGCCAGACCAGGGAAAGCATAAAATCTTCGCAGGAGTGCCGGAAACCATGTTCCGCAGGGAAACGCCCGGCATCTACGGCAGCTTTATACTCGTTGAGATTGCTCCAATTGATCAACGACCACAGGTGGCCTTCATCCAACCCCACATCGCCGAAGAAAGTCAATGCGGCATACCCCAACCCGAGGGTATCCATGCTGTCAAACCGGCGGGTGACGCCTTCCTCATAGGGCCTGGCGTTTGGATCGCCGGGTTTGCGCCAGTTATAAGCGGTAATCTGCTCGAAGCCATGGCTTTTGAGCAAATCGCGTGAAGCCCGGTACATTTCGAGATTGCTCAACGTGCTGGGCAGCTCGTGATAGCGATTGAGGGCAAAATCGGTGGGGCCGCCGACATTCAGCTCATAATGGGTGATGTCGTAAACACCCCAGGAGATCGCTGTTTCCAGATCTTCGATCATCGTCTCCACGGTTTGTTGAGGCCACCCAAAGATCAGGTCAATATTGGCGGCCAGGCCAAATTCTTGCGCCCACTCGAGAGTCTGGATGGTATGCCTGGTTTTTTGTTTACGGCCGCTGAGACTGTTCAGGCGTTCATTCACTTGCTGAACGCCCATGCTGATCCGGTTCATCCCGGCTTCTTTGATGGCTTTCACTTTATCGCGGGTGAATAGCTGAGGAATACCTTCCAGGGTAATATCAACGTACGAGGGAATCTGAGGGAACAGGTCATGTACCAGGTCCATTAATTCAAAATACTTCGGTTCCTTGTACAGGTTGGATGTTCCGCCGCCGAAGAAAACTGCCCCAAGCGGCAAACCTTCCACCGCATCCTTGTACATCGCCGCTTCCCGCTTCAAATATCCAAAATAGACTTCGAGATCAATATTGCCGGTGAAAACTTCTACCGGGAACAAGCAATAGCCGCATTTTCCAGGATCTGTCTGAATGCAGTAAGGCACGCCCAGGTACAGGTTTATGGGCGATCCCAACTCAAGGGAATGCAATTTTTGCCGGTCTTCCAGGATGCGCTGGACCGGGACATTTGTTTCATTCCAGAAACGCGGGGAAGGAAATGAATGTTGGATTTTATTCACCTGGCGTTTATCGAGGTGACTTTCGATGAAGCTGCGTGCAAAGTCGTAATCAATAGAGAGCGGGTTATTCATTCTCTTATCCTTCGTCAAAGGCTTTCTGGAGATCCGCGATCACGATCTTCTTCATTCTAAGCATGGCATTTGTGGCGGCCAAGGCTTTCTTCCTGTTCGGTGCGCCTAGCAGCTCTCCCAATTGCTTTGGAATGATTTGCCATGAGAGTCCGAACTTGTCTTTCAGCCAGCCGCACTGCTCGGATTCTGGAACCGCGGAGAGCCTCTTCCAGAAGTAGTCTACCTCTGCCTGGTCTTCGCACTCAACATAGAACGATACAGCCTCAGTAAACTTGAAGATCGGGCCGCCATCCAGGGCCATGAATCTCTGCCCATTAAGCTCGAAGATGGCGGTGAGCACCTTGCCCTCCATATTGTCTGCCCCAGGAACTTCCATGCCCTTCTCATATCGGGTGATGCTGATGATTTTGGAATCGTCGCTCTTGTGCGGTGAGCCGTTGAAGAGTGAGACATAGAAGTTGACAGCCTCCTCGGTTTCCTTGTCGAACCACAGCGATGGTACGATCTTTTGCATGTTCTTTATCTCCTTTCGTGTCCAGGCATTTATTGGCCGCCTACCACTGGGACATCCGCCTTTTGACCAGCGAAGAGCACCTCGTCATGAATGAATTCTGCCAGGGATTCGATGGATTGATATCCCAGGCCCTGCATCGGTTTGAAGCGGAATTCCAGTTTTTCCTGAATCCGGCGTTGAAGCTCAGTGACCAACAGGGAATCCAACCCGATCTCGAGAAACGCGGTCGAGGGGGGCAGCTTATCAATATTGAGACCCTCAGCCGCCTGGCCGAGCGTATCTTTGATTTCAGTCGAGAGCCATTTGGAAAGCTGGCTGATCCGTTCTTTCCTCGAAAGAGGCTGAAGCATTTCCAGGAGATGGCTGCGGTTCTTATACACCTGGGTGGATGACGCATTGCCCTTCCCTTTGGCCGCTAAACTGGCCTGGATTCCGGCTGACATGGATAGTGTGCGGCGCAGCTCCAGCTTATCGAATTCTGCCAAAAGAACGCCCTCATCATTCAGTACCCTGATATTCGCCAGGGCAGCCCGTCCATCCTGGCCAGAGACTACTTTAACGTGGCTCCAGATCTGATTCGATAACTCATTTCTGAGGGTGATGGAATGGATTGTGGCTGGCACATACGCTCCGGGATGTTCCGCATCGTTCAAAGCGCCCAGTGCGGCTCCAAATACTTGCAGGCAGCTATCTAAAAGGGCGGCATTCTTGAACGGTTCCGGCTTACTCCCATTTGCATTTGGAGCGTTGCTAATTCGGCCAAATGCCTCGCCAGAGCCAGGCTTCCCCAGCCAGACCTCGCGCACGTTGGCGAATTGGGCGCCATATTCCAGGCCCCGAAGACGCAGCTCACCGTAGAACACGCCTGACTTCACTTCTGTATCACGGGTGGCAAGCTCGGCGGCAAGATCAACGGGGCCGGGATTCTCCTTCGCCGGGTAGATCCGCCCTCGGCAATAAATAGTGGCATTGTCATTGCCCGCGATAATGCTGAATTTTGCGCCAGCAGATCCATTGGATCCGCCCTCGAGAACCAATCTAACTTTCTTTTCTTCCCGGTAAGATAACAGCAGCGGGCGCTCGAAAGCCACATCTTTCAAATCAACGGCTTGCCAAATTTGGCCGTTCCAGGCGGCAAAACCGCGTGCCGCCATCTCCAGATAGGCCGAGCCTGGAAAAACGGTCGAATCGAGCACCCGATGGTCGGTCCACGGGCTGGAGGTTTTTAGGCTGGTCTCGAAAACCACCTTTTTGGAGGTGTAGGTTATGACTTTTCCAAGCAGTGGATGAAGCTCTGGCAGTTCCGGCAATTCTTCTTTGGATTCAGTATTGATTACAATGGAGAACGCCTCGGGAGCAGCATCGAGCATGCCATTCGTGTTCAGCCAGTATCGCTCCTGCCGGAAGGGATACAGGGGAAGGGAGACCTTGCGATATGCTGGGCTTTTGAAGAGCCTGTCCAGCTTCAGCGGCGCGCCATAGGCATAAAGAGACGCCAGGCAGTTCAGAATATTATCTCGATCCTTTTTATCCCGCTTCAGGGTGAGCACTGTCTGTATATTCGGGGCGTCGAATGCCGCGGCCACTGCCGGGGTTAAAGCCGGGTGTGGGCCGATCTCGATCAAAATCGAAGCCCCGGCGTCAAGAATTTTTTCCATGCCTTGATAGAAAAGGACTGGCTGCCGCACCTGCCTGCTCCAATAATCGGGCTGGATTTCGTCGCCGAAGAAATCTCCAGCAGTATTGGAAAGGATTGGTATCCTGGCTGAAGAAATGCGCATTTCGGCCGCAGCCCGGGTAAGCTCGTCCAGGATAGGCTCCATCAGGGGGGAGTGGAAAGCATGTGAAACTTCCAGCTCTTTTACCTGCCGGCCGGCCGCCTGGGCAAGCTCGCTCACTTCAGCGATGGCCTCAGCCGTACCCGAGACAACCACGGCGCGTGGGCCGTTGACGGTTGCAATCGAGATCTCGGTTTCCCGGCCTTGGACCCACTTCTGCACCTGTTCAATCGAAGCGCCGATTGCCAGCATTTTACCGCCGGCAGGCAGCGCGCCCATCAACCGGCCGCGTGTCACCACGAACCGGGCTGCATCTTCCAAATCCAAAACGCCGGCGATGCAGGCTGCCACAAGCTCGCCGATGCTATGCCCAATCACAAAGTCTGGTTCAACGCCCCAAGACCGAAGCAAATCTGCCAGCGCATACTCGATCGCAAACAGAGCCGGTTGGACGTAGCGGGTATTACTCAAATACTCTGCCGATTTTTCGCCAAATAGGACTTCCAGCAGCGAGACGCCCAGGTCGGCATCCATGATCGAAGCCACTCGCCGGATGGTTTCGGCGAAACGAGTTTCAGTTCCGTAAAATTCACGTCCCATATCCGGGTATTGAGCGCCCTGGCCGGTAAACATGAAAGCGACCTTGGGTTTGGTACGCCCAAAGATCTGACCGGTAACCAGCCCCCTAGGGACACGGCCCTCTCGCCAGGCTTCGAATTTTTGTTTGATCTCTTCTTTCGTGTGGCCGGTTGCCGCCAGGCGGTGGTTCAACTGGGTACGACCCAAAGCTGCCGTGAAAGCAATATCTTTCAGGGGGATATCAGTTTGTTCGGCCAGGATTTCAATATACTGATCTGCCAACTCGTCCAATGCAGCCGCCGACTTGGCGGAAATGACCACCAGGCCGCCATCCTGCTCGATAAGGCTGCCGGCGTCAACATCGGACGAAAAATCTGCTGTCCCGAGTGGAGCTTCCTGGAGGATCGCATGAGCATTGGTTCCGCTGTAACCGAATGAATTGACTCCGGCGAAGCGAGGTTTTTCCTGCCGGGGCCAGGCGATGCGTTGGGTTGGCACTCGCACCGGGGCGCGCCCGAGGTCAATGTTTGGGTTGAGTTGTTTGAAATGTAAGCTGGGATAAATTTCTTCGGATTGCAGCGAGAGAGCGGCTTTGGCAAGGCCCAACAGCCCGGCACCGGCCTCGATATGCCCAAAATTACTCTTGACCGAACCGACGTAGAGCGGCTGATCTTCTGTTCTGCCAGGCCCATAGACATTGACGATTGCACTCATTTCAATGGGGTCGCCCACGGGGGTGCCAGTCCCGTGCGCTTCCAGGTAGCCAACTTCACTTGGGCTTACGCCCACCCGCGCCAGCGCGCTGCGGATCACCTTCTCCTGCGAACGCCCATTGGGGGCCGTTACAGCCGGGGTATGACCATCCTGGTTTACCGCAGTCCCCACGATGCTGGCGATAATCCGGTCGCCGCGGGCGATCGCCTGGGACTGGCGGCGGATGATTACGGCAACGCAGCCTTCGCCTCGAATGTACCCATCAGCCGATGCGTCGAAGGTAGCACATCGCCCCTGCCTGGACATCAGACCGACCTTCGAAAAGGCGACATGAATGCCGGGATGCAGGATGGTATTAACCCCAACGACGATTGCCATATCAATCTCGCCGGCGAGGATACTCTGTCGGGCTAAATGGAGCGCAACCAAGGAGCTGGAGCAAGCTGTGTCGAGAGTCAAGCAGGGGCCTTCAAGCCCGAGGAAATGTGAAATCCGGCCTGCGGCGATGCTCATGGCATCTCCCATGGCATCGTAGGCGGTAATCCCTAAGACGCCTTCGTAAACTCCTTTCAATTGTGAATAACCATTGGTATTCATCATCGCCAGAAATACCCCCGTATTACTCTGGAAAAGCTCTTCTGCCGGTTGCCCGGCATTCTCCAGGGCGTGCCAAATGGTTTGGAGAACGAGGCGTTGTTGTGGATCCATGCGCGCAGCTTCGGCATCCGAGATATTGAAGAAACCGGCGTCGAAGCTGTCAATATCTTCGATAAATCCACCTTTGCGTACGTAGGTTTTACCAGGGGCTAACGGGTCAGAATCATAATAGGCATCTACATTCCAGCGGTCTGGTGGAATATCGGTGATGAGGTCCCGACCTTCACGCAGGGCCATTAATAAGGCCTCTGAGCTTGTGATTTTTCCGGGAAGCTTACAGCCAATTCCAATCAATGCAATTGGCTCAACTCCATTTGGTAGGTTTTCCTGGTGATGGAATGTCATATACCCTCTACATCCAAACTAGCCTTCCTAAATCGGATAAATATGATAAAATATATCATATACCCGATGTTGTTTTTTGTCAACATGTACGTTTTGAATAAATGGTGTATCAGTTCGGCTGCGGATAAAGTAGCTAATGATGCAGCTCAAGGATCAAGGGAGAAATATATGACAGACGAACCCGTAGAAAAAACGACAGAAATGACCCAGCCGGTCGTCATTGATTTGGGTAAGCAGAAACCAAATAACATAAAAAAATTAAAGAACGGCGAGGGTACGCTTTGGGTTGACATGCTTAACGTTGTGGACGAAGTTAAGGAAATGCTGGGCGAGGAAGCGAACGATAAAGTGATCGTCCCGGTGGTTATGATTTATCAGAAGACTCCAAAGCGTCGGCGATTGGATAAATTGATCTTCCCAAGAATAAAGTGATCACATTTGGAAGGAATAACCATGAGCACAGATGAAAATCAAGACGTTCATGTTTTACAGCAATCTGGCGGCGAACTGAAACCTGTGGTTCTGGATTACAAGAAATGGAAAAAGAAAGCCAAGAACAAGGACAAAGAAGGCAAACCGAGATATTCGAAGGCTTTGAAGGATGCTCAACGCCTGGAAGGTGACGCCGTGCATATTGCTCAAACTGCCGCCCGAGCGTTTTCCAAGAGTATTGACACGTACGAGGGAGAACGCCAGCGATCCGCGAAGAAAAAAACAGACGGCGCGATGAAGGATTTCTTCCATAATTCCGCTGAAGCCGCCAGCACTTTCTTGAAAGAGGCCAGCGATATCCCGGTAGACGTGGCTGACTCGGTCAGCAGGCTATCGTTACGGAAGAAATTACGGAAAAGCCTGCGCCGCGGATCCAAAAGAATTCTCAGGTGGCCCATTTAGAGCCTTTGCGAATAACTGCTCCCGCAGGTTATCCAGCGGGAGCAAAAGATTGTGAAGTGGGAAAATCCATGCAAGCCTCAGAAGCGCTTGAAACCGATAGCCAAACCCCAGGAGTGATGGCAGATCTGCCTCGCAGGCGGTTCCTCGAAGTGTCGAACAACGAGGCGGCTCTATCTCAGATGAGGTTTGTATCGTTTCAGGCCAACTGGGCGCGTTCGATGAGACAGCTTTTTACCTGGATCAGGCTCCTTTTTAATTTCACGCTCGATACCACCGCAGATATTATCCTGGGCAAAGACAACCAGGAGCGGCGCGCGGCTCGTCTGCGGCGGGCATTCGAACGGGAGGGCGGATCTTTTGTCAAGCTTGGGATCTATCTCTCGATGCGGGTTGATTTCATGCCCTGGGTCTACTGCAATGAGCTGACGCGCATGACCGACCGCATGAAACCGTTTTCGGTCCATCAGGCGATTTCGATCATCGAATGCTCCACCGGTGAGCCGCTCGCTGTAACTTTTGCTCAATTCGATCCCGAGCCCATTCTTTCTTCATCGGTAGCCAACACCTACCAGGCAGTTTTGCAATCCGGCGGTAAAGTTGCAGTCAAAGTGCGCCGCCCAGGGATTGGAGAGCAGTTCATGGCAGACATTCAGGCCTTCGATTGGCTGCTTTCAATCGCCGAATTTCTGACCATTTTCCGGCCGGGTTTCACCCAGGGGATGTGCGACGAATTTCGCAGCCTGCTGATCGAAGAGCTTGATTTTGTCCAAGAAGCCCGGCGTCAGGATTCCTTCCGCAGAGCGGCTGCTGAAACGGGTAAAGATTTCTTTTCTGCGCCGCGCGTTCACCTGGACTTATCCGATGAAGAGGTTGTAGTGACCGATTTTGCCAGCGGGATGTGGCTGTGGGAGCTTATCGCCGCTGTCGAACAGAAGAATGATGCTGTTCTTGCCCAGGCCGCTGAGATGGCTATCAATCCTCACACAGTAGCCAAGAGGCTCTTGTGGGTGAACAACTGGTCATGGGAAGAGAATCTGTTTTTTCATGGAGATCCCCACCCCAGTAATATCATCATTGGGCGGAATAGCACGTTATATTTTATCAACTTCACAGCCACCGGTACATTAAGCAAATCGAAACGCCAGGCGATTCGCCAGAACCTGTATTACGCCACGCAGCGCGATCCCCAAAACATGGCTCGCTCCAGTTTGATCTTGATGGAGCCGCTGCCGCCGGTTGATTTGATCGAGTTGACTCAAGAATTGGAATCGTACAACTGGCAGCTTCTGTACGCACTGGAAGCTGCGCCCGAAAGCCTATCCTGGCAAGAACGAACCTCTGTTATCCAATGGATCGGGATGCTGCGGCTGGCGCGCAAATATGGCATCGTGATTGATATCCAGGTGCTGCGAATGCTGCGGGCAACTTTATTGATTGAGTCGATGGCCGTACGCCTGCACCCGAAAATCAATTTCGTGCAGAAATATTGGAAATTCGACCGCTTCAGGGCCAGGCAGGCTCGCCGCAGAGTTACCGATGTCATCCGCGACCAACTGGATGGAAAAACAAACGAGCTGACGGTCATTCGGCTGGACCGCGCCCTCCACACGGCCGAAGACTTTCTCCTGCGCATTCGCCACATGCTCTCACTGCCATCGGTGAACTTCAATATCCTGATGAGCAAATGGTCGTTCGCGTTTTATATCCTTTTTCGGTACATTGGGCAAATTCTGGGGGTGACCGCGCTGGCATCCATCCTTGGATTCGCGATCCGCTTGACTGATGGCCAGCCGGCCCACTTGCCATCCCTGCTAAAAATGATCCTCACCAATCCAATTTACTTGTCCGTTCTGCTTATCTTGACGTTTGTGAGCGGGCGGACGGTTCTGTTTCGCATGGATGACAAGGAGGTCTAGCAGTGACAGCCCAGGCGAATCCCAAAGCGATCCCCATTCGGCAGTCGGTCTCCGAAGCGATTGAATTATGGCTTCACCGTCGGGAGCCAAAGGCAACACCGGCTGGCGGGAAAGAGAGCTATCCTGCTGTAGAGAGTATTTTGAAAAGCATGCCGCGCCGTAAGCAGATGATCGCTCACCCGGAGGGCCAAATCTGGCTGCCCTATTACAAACCATTTGCGGTAAACGCCACGTTCTGGCAAAGCCTGGGTCGTTTCCTGACCTGGATTGGCCTGTTGACGAATTTGCTGTTTGGGAACCTGATGGATAAACTCCTGCGGCGGGATAGCATGGAAAGGCGCGCAGTCCGCCTGCGCCAGACCTTGGAGCGCGGCGGCGGGACGTTTGTGAAACTAGGCCAACAAGTCGCCATGCGGATTGATCTGCTCCCCTGGGAATACTGCGTCGAATTGTCCAAGATGCTGGACAGGATGCTTCCCTTCCCTGTAGAAGAAGCCCTTAAAGCCGTCGAGCGCACGATTGGCCGCCCCTGGCAAGAGATCTTTGCTGTTATTGATCCCAATCCGATTGGCTCGGCTTCGATCGCTTGCGTTTACCAGGCCACATTGAAAAATGGCGACAAAGTCGTCGTAAAAGTCCGCCGGCCAGGGATCGAAAAGTTATTCATGGCAGATTTACGCGTCCTGGATTGGATTATGGAGTTGGCTGAATTTCTGACCATCTTCCGCCCAGGCCTGACCCGTAACTTGCGCACTGAACTGCGCGAGATTTTGACAGAAGAGTTAGATTTCAAGCGCGAAGCCCGCTTCCAGGATATTTTTCGCAGAAACGTAAAGAAATCGGGCAAGGCTTTTTTTACCGCCCCAAAGGTCTATTTCGATTTGTCTGGGACAGAAGTTCTGGTACAGGAGTTCATCTCCGGTCTTTGGCTTTGGGAGGTGATTGCGGCGGTCGAACAAAAAGACCCCAAGGGAAGAGCTTTGCTGCGGGAGATGGCTATCGTCCCGGAGGTCGTGGCCCGGCGCATCTTGTGGGCGGCGTTCTGGAGCATGGATGAGCATGTATTTTTTCATGCTGACCCTCACCCGGCCAACATCCTCGTCCGGCCAAATAACGAGATTACCTTTATTGATTTTGGGAGCTGCGGCAGTTTCAATAATTCTCAGCGGATCGCCCTGGAGCAGATGGTTCTGAGCATGAAGAACCAGGATGTCGAAACAATGACCCACGCCTCCCTGAGCCTCATGGAGCCTCTGCCTCCCATAGATTTGCCTGCCCTGGTGAAGATGGCCCAAGACGAGTATATGCGCGTGCTTCACACCTTCAATACGCCTGCTGAATATACCCAATACTGGGAGCGCACCTCGGCCAGGCAGTGGTTCTCCCTGATCAATGTCGCCCGAAAATTCAACATACCGATGAACCTCCACATGCTGCGAATGATCCGGGCTACCCTGCTCTATGATTCGATCGTGCTCCGCCTGGATAATCAGTTGGATCGCTATCGTGAGTACACCCAGTTTATGAAGGATCGGGCAGAGTTGGTTAAGCTGAAATGGAAAAAGAAGCTGCGCGAGAACGCTGGCGATAATTTCCTGTTGAATATCGAAGATTTTGGGAAAGCTCTGAACGATCTTTTAATCCGCGCCCAGACAACTTTGGGCAAGCCAATTGTTCATCTCGGCTCGACTGTGAATAAATGGGTTTTTGCCGCCAGTGTGCTCAGCCGTATGATAGGCCGGATATTGTTGGTCACTGTGGTCGCGTTAGGCGCAGTCAACCTCGGCCACTATCTTATCAACGCGCCGGTTACGTTTGCTGGTGGGTTGAGTTTGATCTTGCAAAACAGGCTTTTTCAGCTATTCATTGTCGCTGCGGCGGTGTTCAACGTCCGCCATATCGTATTTAGGCTAAAAGATCGCGATTAACAAGTAGAGGTTTATGTGGACAAAGTTCGAGATCACATCCTTGTTACGAAGGGGCTTCGGGAGGGTGACGAAATCCCCCTTTCTAAGATGACCCTGCTCATCGGCAGAGTAGAGCCGGCCGACATCATTTTCAGGGTTGATAACGTATCCCGAAAGCATGCCCGCATCTCGTATGATACGACTGGCTACGTCATCGAAGATCTTTCCAGCAGTAATGGAACGTTTGTGAACGGGGAAAGAATCCAGGCCCCGCGCTTGCTGGCGAATGGCGATCAAGTGAATCTAGGCCCGGATGTGGAATTCATCCTGGCGGCTCCGCCAGAAACCCCCTCCACGCCGGCTGATCCCAACACGAATCTGGTTTCTCCCGAGGCGATCCATTCGTCATTCGCCGACAACACATTGTCCAACGCGAAGGTGAATCCCAAACGCGAGACTATCTTGATGAATGTGTTGCCGTCCACGCCGAAACCTCCGCCGAAGCTGGTGGTAACTGCTCCAGGCCAGGAACCGAAACTCTATACTCTGGCGGCTCCTCACATGAGTATTGGCCGCCAGCAAGATAACGATATCGTGATCGAAAACCGATATGTTTCCAGGTATCACGCTGAACTGGAAAAACGCGGCCAGGATTATTTCCTGATCCCCTCCCCCAACCACAACAATTCATTGCTGCTGGATAACCAACCGGTGATGGAACCCACCCCGCTGCACCACGGCGCAAAAATCCGGATCGGCGGTTACGCGCCGGGCGAAGTCGTTAGTTTGGATTACGTGCTGTCAGGTGAAGAGATCGAATCTATCCCCCAACATCCCATAAAGTTTGTTGAAAATAGCGTTATGACCATCGGGCGGGATAACGAAAACAAAATTATCCTGCCTGCCCCATCCGTATCCCGTTTTCATGCCGAGGTGGAAAAAGTCGGCCAACGCTACCGGGTGCGGGACTTACGCAGCAGCAACGGCACGTTTGTCAATGGCGCTCGCGTAAATGGCGAGATCTGGGTTCGCCCAGGTGACGCGATACAGATTGGTCCATACCGATTCAGAGTTGATGAACATGAATTTAGCCAGTCTGATCAGACCAGGCAGGGTGTGCTGCTCCAAATCGTTGGTTTGAATAAATGGGTAAACAAAAAACTGAATATCCTCCAGAATATCTCCCTGGAATTCAAACCGCGCGAGTTTATCGTAGTGGTTGGACAGAGCGGCGGCGGCAAATCCACTCTCGTGGACGCCATCGCCGGTTATCGCCCGGCGACGCACGGGAAGGTTATCGTCAACAAAACAATAGATGTCTATAAAGAGTTCGACGCGATCCGTTCAACGATCGGCTATGTGCCCCAAAAAGACATCATCCACATGGAATTAACCGTCTTCCAGGCTCTGGATTTCGCTGCCCAACTGCGGATGCCTACTGACACCACCCGGGAAGAGCGCACCCGCAGGGTCAATGAAGTGATGGACGAGATGGACCTTACCCACCGCAAGGATACTCAGATCAGCCAATTGAGCGGGGGCCAGCAAAAACGGGTATCCATTGGCGTTGAGCTGCTAACCAAGCCGGGTCTCTTCTTCCTGGATGAACCGACCTCCGGGTTGGATCCGGGTATGGAAACCGAGCTGATGCATTTGATGCGCCGCCTGGCCGACCAGGGGCGCACAATCATTATGATCACCCACGCCACGAAAAATGTGATGCTTGCCGACAAGGTGGTTTTCCTGGCCCGCGGCGGGCACCTGGCGTGGTTTGGGCCGCCAGATGAAGCCCTGGCATATTTTGACCAATACCGCTCCGAACGTGACCGTCGGGCAAGCCCGATGGAATTCGATAATATCTATACCTTGCTCGATAACGAAGAGTTGGGCAAAGGCGCAGATTGGGCGGAACGCTTCCGTAACGATGTTGCCTACCAGAAATACATTTCTGAACCTTTGCAGGAGGATACCGGGATCAGAAAGCAAGCCAGCCAGCAGAGTCGTGCAAAACCGCTGACATCTTCCAGACAGGCTTCGGCCATCCGACAGTTCTTGATCCTTTCCAGGCGAAATATAAAAATCATGACCCGCGACAGGTTCAGCCTGGCGCTGCTTATTTTAACTGCGCCGTTGATGGCCTCACTTGATTTCGTCCTCGCCTCCGGCGTAGGCCGCAGCCCAACTGCATTCAGCAATGGCAATTTCAATAACGTGATCATTACCCTGATCGTTCTGACCAACACTTCGATCCTGGTCGGCGGGTTGGCGTTTATGCGCGAGCTGGTTAAAGAGCGCGATATTTATAAACGCGAGCGGATGGTGAACCTACGCTTATCATCGTACATTCTGTCCAAAGTCTGGATTGCTCTGCTTCTCGCCGTCTACCAGGCTGGCTGCTTTACTGTAATTCGCTACCTGGCCTTCGATATGCCCGGCGGCAATGAAGAAAAATTATTATTCTTCATTACCGAATTTCTGCTGGTCGTCGCCGGGACAATGATCGGCTTGTTCTCATCCGCCCTGGCGCCAAATGCCAACGCCGCGCCTCTGTTGCTGATTCTCTTCGTGATTCCCCAAATGGTACTCAGCGGCGCGTTGGTGCCCCTTCCAAAAGCTGCTAAAGCGCCTGCCTCCAGCAGTTGGGCTTTCCAGGCCGTCATCGCCATCAGCGGGGCTGGCTCGGACCCTGCGGCAGATTCATGCTGGCAACTCCCCGATGCAGAACAGGATCATCTCAGCCTCGACCAGAAGAACGCCCAATGCAAGTGCATGGGTGAAAATGCGCTTCACCAAAGTAGCTGTAATTTCCCCGGACTTGGGGAATATTACAATGCGGCGATAGATCAACAAGACCCTGTGAAACCCGTGGATCCAGGTCCCCAGCCTGCCGAGCCAACGCTTCCTACCGCCCCAGCACAACCCGCCGATCCCAACAACCTTCAAATGCTCCAGCTATATCTGAGCGATCTCACGGCTTACAATACCCAGGTTTCCCAAATTCAGAATGATTACAAAACATCAATGAACGCCTGGCAGCAACAACAAGAAGACTACAAAACGCAGATCGAAACCTACCAAAACGATCTTTCCGAACTGGTAATCAAACGGGCCATCGCGGTAGGGTCAGCAGAAGCGACCATCCGCCGGTTCAAGGATGACTACGGATGGACATTCGTCAATAAAAATGATCGGCCGGCTTACCTCCGAACCCTGGTCACCACCTGGGCAGCTCAATCCATCATCAGCTTGATCCTGTTCATCGGAGTGGTCATCTTGCAAAAACGAAGGGATGTCGTCTAAGCCGCCTGGAACAACACATCAGCCTATTTTGGCTCTCCCATTTCCAATGGGAAGAATTGACATTACCGGCCAAAGGCCGAAGAGACGCTATTTTCTATACGCCTGATTGACCTTCTGTATTTAGCTGAAAGCAGGGAGAAAAAATGAACAAAACCTCATATATCTCGTGGTTGCGACTACTTGTCTTATCGCTTTTACTTACCTTGACTGCATGCAATTCCTTTCGAGCTTCCCCAAGTCAAGAAAATTCTCAGGCTACTCCAACCCCTACCGCAGGGGAAAATCCTTCTGTGATTGTCCACAACCAGGAAACTGATGGTGCATCAGTCATCATTGATGATGTTATTAGCATAGGCCCAGCCTGGATGGTAATCCATAATCAAGTTGACGGAAAGTTGGGAGATGCGATCGGTGAGATAAAACTCGATAACGGCGTTAGCAAGAATATTGTCGTAAAAATAGATCCCGCTCAAGCGACGCCGGTAATGTATGCCATGTTGCATGAAGATGCCGGGACGGTGGGAAAATATGAATTTCCAGGGCCTGATGTACCTGTCATGGTCAACGGCGAAATGATCGCGCCTGCCTTCAATGCGACCATTGTTTCTACGGCGATGATGACCCCAACGCCTGGCGCGGCGAATATGTCTATGGCTACTCCTTCTGGTGAAAGCGCGAACTTGTCCATAAAAGTTTCAGACCAGGCGCTGGCTGGCGATACTGTCATGGTGGATGAAGTGGTCAGTTCTGGGTCAGGTTGGGTAGTCATCTACACCACGAATGCTTCCGGGCAACCGGACCAGCCGATCGGTTATGCGGCTGTAAGCGATGGTGACAACCAGATGGTGATGGTGCAGGTGGACCCAACCAAGGCCCAAGGAACCCTGTATGTTCAGCTTCATGTAGATCAAGGAACAATCGGAACGTTCGAGTACCCTGGCGTGGATGCGCCGGTCATGAATGGAGTGCAGATGATTGCCAGTTCATTCAAAATTATCAGTGCGCAGCCCTCAGTCGAAACTCCGACACCCACCGGAACCCCGACACCTGTTGGCACTCCAACGCCTACCGGAACTGCGGCGCCCGCTGGAACTGCGGCAACCCCTGGAGCTGCGACCCCCGCCATCCTACAGCCTTCCATCACGGTCTCAGATCAGGCCATCCAGGATGGAACGGTTACTATTCCACAGGTTGTCAGCAATGGAAATTGGTGGCTGGTTATCCATAGGCAGAATCTAAATGGGGAAATGGGTGAATATATCGGACAAACTCTGATAAAAAACGGGATTAATACCAACGTCGTTGTCGAGGTCAATATGAACCTGGTCACACCGGTACTCTATGCAATGTTGCACGAAGACCATGATCCCATCGGGGTATTGGAATTTCCTGGTTCGGATATTCCCGTCATGATCAATGGGCAAATGATCGCTCCGTCATTTAATGTGACGGGAATTGCTCAAGATATCAC
>DYIZ01000091.1 GCA_020723385.1 Candidatus Aquidulcis sp. | reverse complement strand
GGAATCCTGCCACCGCCTCAAGCTAGCCCTTGACAGGAAACACAATTGCTCTGCGATCTCGACGGTGAAATTAGTTTTTCAGCAAACACAAAGGTTTCGCTATGATCAAGAAACTATTCAAAGTATCCGATATGCACTGTCCTTCCTGTGTGATGCGCGTTGAGAGCATAGAAGATGATTTAGCCGGCATCAAGCGGGTGAAGGCCAGCTACCTGAAGGGTCAAATGGAAGTCGAGTTCGATGAGGGGCAGGTCAGCGAAGCGCAGATCATCGCTGCGGTGAAGCAGAAGGGGTATGAGGCGGCGTTGTCAGGTTAGTGATAAACAACGAGAGAGATCAAAAAGGGTGCAAAGGCAGTTTGCACCCTTTTGCGTCTCCTATCACGTTTGGTGTGAATAACCGATCAGCCCCGGCATCGGATGAATCCGACGCCTGAAAGCTCAGAAAACCCGCTGAAGCGGGTTACAAATTGCGCTTTGAACCCGCTTCAGCGGGTTTTGAGTTATCTCAGCCGCCGATTTCAATCGGCGGCATCGGGCAACGGAATCAGTCATGCTAATCCACACCAAGCGTTTATCGAAATCATTCGGCGGGGAAATTGCTGGTAAGCGTCAGGCAGGTCAAAATGCCTCCCCAAAACACCAAAAAGGCCAAGAAAACGAGAGCGCCACGAGAGGGGGTTGATATACTGGTATCGAGAGTGTTCAGAGAATGATTTCGGCATGAAAGGCCATCATCCATCCCTGTCCCTTTTCAAGGAGAAAAAGCGGAGTGGCAGCTCCCCTCTCCTATCGTACAGGAAATCGAGATGAACCTATTTTTTACACTCCTACTTGCGCATCTGATTGCTGATTTTCCTCTCCAGGTTGACTGGGTCTACCGTTTCAAGCGTCGCTGTACCCTGGGCGTGGCGTTTCACGCCGGGATTCATGTCGTTGTAACCGCTCTATTAATTCGCTCTCCGCTTCAGCATTGGCCTGAATTGCTCGTGCTTGGCCTGGCCCACATGGGGGCGGATTGGATAAAGCTGCGGTTTTCTACAACTATCCAATCGCCCTATTTTATGATGGATCAGGCGATCCACATTGGGATACTCATTGCGGCAGCCAAATGGGCGGGGGGCATCGAGGGTGTATTACCTCCTGGCTTTCTCTACCCCGCTTGTCTTTACGCGGCGATACCTGCGGTATTAATGTTCCTATCGGTGCTTGCTAATGATTTGAACCGCCGCAAATATCCCAGCGGCGTTTCGAGGCCATTATATTTACGCCCTTCGACAATCTCAAATAAGGTTATCAACTGGAGCCAGCAGCGAATGCTTGTTATTTCACAGATTGTCGGCATGCCGCTTCTAATCAGCTTACCGATCAGCCTGGTTCTGGCAATGAAGTAAAGGTTCACCTTTTTGTCTCGACCACAACAGGGCGCGATACTGTATCGCGCCCTGTTGTGTTTTTCTTTGATCGCGGCAAACTGTCCTGCCATGGTTCGAAAAGTATCCGCCACGCGGACCTGGGTAAGCTATTCTCCAGGTAAAATTATGATGCTCGGCTTAGTACTGATACACTCTTGCCACCCAATACACTTTTAGTATAGCATATTCTCACGGTGAGCGATTTCTACGACGATTCGCCTCTTTCGTACTTGCCGTGATTTATCCGCTCAAAGGGGATAAAAATCCGGCTTCTAGCGGTCGTGCGAAAAAAAATATGTCAGTGAATGCTGATTGTGACAATGAGAGAAGAATTTATGATAAGGCATACTTTTACAGTTTTATCTGTATTGACGATTTTCATTCTCATCACCTCCCCGGTTGCAGGAAATGCGGCTTCCCATAATACCGCCCAGACCCAACCGGTCATTCCGCCCACGTGGAACATCTTGGCCGACGATTTCGAGAGTGGAAACCTGGAAAAATGGGAGACCTCCTCGCCCGCCAACCCGACCTTGACCCCTGGGGGCGGGCACGATAACTCCAGCGGGCTTTCGGTTGCGATTGACACCGATGCCCACTATATTTACCAGACCGATGTCGCCAAGGCCGAAGAGGGTTTTCTCACCTTTTGGTTCGACCCCAACGGCGTGAGCCTCCCCGAGCCGACGCCCAACTACTGGCCGCCGGGGACTTCGCTGTCTATCGCCGAGGTGGTCAATAGCGACGATTGGTGGCCGCCACTGGCGGCCCTGTATGTGCGCAATCCCACCGGCCAGCAATACCAGGCCTACCTGGCCTGGCCCACCAACGAGTCTGGCGACCGCTTCTACGATTACAACAACGCCTTTGATCTGGTGAACGGCTGGCAACAGATCACTGTCGGCTATCACGTGGACGAGTGGGTGGCCGCGTGGGTCAATGGCGTTCTGGTGCGCTACAACGACATCACCGTTGTTCATCCTGACCCCTATGGTGACATCGTCTTTTTTGGCAAGATTCGGGATAGCAGCAGCGCCCCTTCCGGCACGATTCGTTTCGATGATGTCGCCTTTCAGGTGCCGCGCCTCGATGATCTATGGGTGGATGGTGAGAATGGGGATGATAGCAACGATGGTCTGACCTCCGCCGCCGCCTTGCGCACCATCCAGCGGGCTGCCGATCTGGCCGGGCCGGGCACGACGGTGCATATCCTCCCGGGCATCTACCGCGAGATGGTTTGGCCGGCGATGAACGGCAGCCTCGCGGAACCTGTGCGCTACGTGGCCGAGGACGGTCCTGGCGCCGTTGCGATTCGTGGCTCCGAGCCATCCTCCTCCCTGGGGTGGACACAACTGACCACGAACAGTATCGGGCTGCCTCCAGGGATGGACCCCACCAACGTATATTACGCCGATCTCTCCGGCTGGGGGTTGGACAGCCCGCCGAGGTTCGTGGTCGAGTTGGATGGAAGTGGAGAGGTAGTCGCCCGGCTGCCGCTGGCGCGTGAACCCGATTGGCAGGTGGTCACCGAATGGAAGACCCACGAATTCTGGTGGGCAGCCGATGGTGGATCGAGCATAGCTGGCTGCGACCCGGCTACCGACGCCGACCCCAACTGCGACCTTCCCTCGCGCTCCATGCTCCAGCTCACCGATCAAACCAGCGACGCGGTGCCAGTTGGGGTGGAAGCGGGCAACCTGACCACCCTGGGCGACCTGACCGGTGCGACGCTGATCGCCATTGACACGTTGCAAGGCCATTATGTCTACCGGCGCATCATCACCGCTCACGATGTCGGGGCTGGGCGCATCACGGTGGATCGCGTCTGCGAACACGACGGCGGCAGCGGTAACCCCGGCCTGGGTTGGGGCAGTAAATACTACGTCGAGGGCAAGCCCAATCTGCTGGATTCTCCCGGCGAATGGTGGTACGACCCAGTATCCGGGAGACTCTATCTCTGGCCGCGCTCCCCGGGTAATCCGGCCTCCCAGAACATCGAAATCTCCCGCCGTGTGGATGGCTTCAGCCTGCGCAACCGTTCGTACACCACGCTGGATGGCCTGACCATCGAATTCGTGAATGACAGTGCCATTTCCCAACATAATTGGATCGAGCACAAATCCTACGGCAACACGCTGCGCAACCTGACCTTGCGATACTCCAACTATGGGGTCTCTATCGAGCAGGATGTGAGCGCCGATGCCCCACCTGGCAACGTCATTAACGGGTTCACGCTGGAGGACTCGGAAGTGGCCTTCAGCGACAGCCAGGGCATCCGCCTGATTGACTGGTGGGATAACGGCGCAGACCCGGATTCGTTCACCCATTCCGGCATCCTGAACACCACCATCCGGGGCAACGAGTTCCACCACCTGGGCTTCCGCACCGATGGCGACAACGCCATTGGGCTGTCTTTCATGTTCGCCAATAAGCTGGTTTTCGAGGACAACTATGTACATAACATTGCCCACAACGGGGTGCAGTTCTCCGAGTCGGTCATCCAGTCCCCCAGGGAGTATGGCTTCGACCCCGGCGAGATCAAAACCGGTGAAATTCTGATCAAGGACAACATTTTTGAGAAAGCCTGCCAGCTCACCACCGACTGCGGCGGGCTGAAATTTTGGGGTTCTCCGCCCGATAATCATGTTTTCCGGGACGTGCTCGTGACCGGCAATATCTTCCGCAACACCTTCGGCTGGACGTATGTTTCGGAGCAGCGCCGGCGCTGGATGGGCGGCGACAGCAGCGAGGTGCGCGGCCTGGGCGGTTTCGGCCTGTACGTTGACCATGCCAGCGGAATCCATGCTTATCGCAACCTGTCGTACAACAACGCCTTCACCGACTATATGGTGTATGGCCGCTGGCGGGATGGCGCGCTGGTTTACGTAAACAATGTCGCAGCCAATTCGCTGTATGGCATGAGCCTGGGCGGTGGACAGTACGATACCCACGGCTCGGTGGACACACAGGTCATCAACAACATTTTGGTCAACAATGAGGTTTTCGGCATGTCTCTCAGCTATGCCCAGGGCAGCTATGCCAACACGAAGATTGACAACAACCTGTATTTCGACAACGGCTGGCGCACCGAAGCCCAGGGCGGGATCTGGCACGCGGGTGCGATGGTGATCCGTGAGTGTGTCAATCTCTATGATTGCTCCTGGGATCCTTATCAGACGTTGGCCGAGGCGCAGGCGGATACTCCCTGGGAGGCGCATGGCCTGGAGGGTGATCCCGCTTTTTGGGATTACGATCTCGAGGATCATAATCTCCATGATGGCTCGTGGCCCGATTTTCATCTCACCTCCGTCAGCCTCAATGCGATTGACCACGGGACTGCTGCGCTGCCCGCCTCACTCGCTGCGCTGCTCGACCATTTCGGGGTGACGGATTCGCATTGGGGGGCAGCTTTAGACATCGGTCGCTACGAAGGTGGTTATCAACTGTTTGCCGCGCCGCTATCACAAGCTATCCAGCCGGGCGGCGCGGCGCAGTATAGGGTCACCCTGTATCCTGCTGATTTGCTGGGTGATGTTACTTTATCCGTTATCAACCCTTCATCCCATCTGACTGCGACGCTAAGCTCGGACACGTTGACCCCGTCGGGTGCGGTCACGCTCACCGTTACCCACGATGGCTCGCCGGGTACCCATTGGTACACGCTGACCGTGAATAGCAGCGGCGGCGGATTTACCGCCACGATCCAGGTGAATCTGTTGGTGGGCGGCGTCGAAGTGTATTTGCCGGTGGTGAGGAAATGAACGCCATGCGTACTCTGAAGTGGGCGACCAGATCATTGGCGTGATAAGCGCTGGGTGTGTGGAAGATGATCTCACCCATGTCGGCTTCGATACTCAGGTTGACAGCCACGGCCTCCTCGTCAACGTGAATCACCTGCCAGTTGGCAGGCGCCCTGGCGGCCAGATACGGCATGGTGATCTGCTGGAAGTTCAGAACCCGCGAGCGCCTCACCCTCCGAATTTCTGGCGAAGATGCAGTGATCAAAAGAAGCTTTGGCATGTGGTTTCATCGCCCTTGTTCGATCTCGGTGCAGCGCGCGACGGCCCCCGTATCGCCGCCGAACCATATACTTCCATCGGGCGTAACAACAATCTTGTGGATAATATCGCTCAGTAAGCCATTCTGGGTATTGTAGTACAACCATGTTCCAGGCTGTCCATCGTCGTTTCCAGGAATAAAGTGCATCGCACCCTTCTTCCTGAAGCCGATCCAGATTGAATTGTCGGGCGCAATTGCCAGGCTTGTGACAGCATCGCCATACATGGCTCCGCCTGTTGTGGCGTAATTGTACGTGTTCCATTTTTGATCAGATGGATTTAGCTCAACCACGCTGATCATCTCGTCATCTGACCCAATGAGCCATATCTCGTTATCATTGATCACAATGGCGGATTGGCTGTCTATAGCTGTTACATCACCAACTCCGTTATATCGGTCTTGTTTATGGATAATCCATGCAGATTCAGGAGAAGGCGTCAACTGGTAAATAGAGGTGTTGCTGAAAAACCAGATCGAGCCGCTTGGGGATACTTGTATTGCATCTATGTCATAATCCGAGGTCAAAAGAGTTTCGCTAATTACATCCATCTCCCAAATTCCTGTGTTCGGCGTATAGCGGGAAACTCCATTCAGATAGTTTGCAAACCAGACGGCGCCGTCGGATGCAATCGCGATATCTTCGACCCGATTTTCTCCCCAGCCCGTTTTGTTCGTCGTGGTATAAACCGCCCACGCCGAGCCATTAAAATACCCAGCGCCATCGTCTGTTCCAATCCAAACTGATCCATCCGCCCCGATTGCAATGGCATTGAAAGTAACTTCTGGCAAACCGTTGAAATACGAATAGGTTGTGCGCTTCTGATCGCCAGCCGCGAAGCGCGTAACGTAGCCTGACCTAGTCGTTACCCATACTGCGCCATCGGGCGCAACCGCCATGTCAGTAGTCGAATCCATATCTGACGGTTCGATTCCATGCAAAGTGTATGACGTACATGCAATGGCAGCAGCGGGACGGGGTGTCGCTGTGGCTGCTTCAGGCCTGTAGATAAAACCAAATTGGAATGTATCTCCACATGCCCGAGAAGCAGGTACACGGCTGGGCGAGGTCGGCAGATAATTGTCAGGCGCTGCGGCGTAGACCTCAAAAACAGCCTCGGGACAACCCGGAAGCCATACAAACAATTCGGACGTTCCTTGAAAATCGCTCACGCCTAGAGAGCCGACATTTTCGAAACCATTATGGGTATCATCTACAAAAAATTGCACATTCTCTAGTGGATGTTCGCTGCTATCCCAGATCCCATTGCCGTTTGTGTCTAGCCATGTTTTCACAATTCCCGACCAAGAACAATCAACTAATCTGGTTACTTCTGGTTTAGGAGACGTGACTGATGGGATAGGCGTTTGCGACGGTGTCGCACTCGGTGAACTGATGGCGCTGCATGCTGATATGACCAATACAAAGATTGCCGCAAAAAAACAGGATAGATAAGTTTTCATAACGCTCCTTGCGCATTATGCAATCTGTGGCTATCCCGACAACGCTGGGCTTTCTCCCTGATTCGCCTCGAATTTGGCATACACCCAATCCAGCCCTTCGATGCGGTAATCCGCCGACTGGTGCTTGAAATACGTGTTATACAGCGTGGCATATTGCCCGCCGCTCGCCAGCAGCCCCTCGTGATTACCCTCCTCCAGGATCTGGCCGTTATCCAAAACGATGATGCGATCCGCCGATTTCACCGTCGAGAGACGGTGGGCGATGAGAATACTCGTAGATTGCGCCAAAATCAGGTTGAGCGCCTGCTGGATTTGCCACTCGGTGAACGGGTCAATGCTGGCGGTGGCCTCGTCGAGGATGAAAATCGCCGGGCGCTGGGCTAACACCCGCATCAGCGCCACGAGCTGCCGCTGACCCATCGAGAGCAGCGCCCCACGCTCGCCGACTTCCGTGCGCAGGCCATCGGGCAGGGTTTCCAGCCAGTCACCGTCGCCGATTTGCCGGGCCAACGTCTCGATCTCTTCGTCGGTCACTTCCTGGCGGGCGTAACGGATATTCTCGGCGACCGTCCCCGCAAACAGGAAGGGCGATTGCGAGACGATCCCCAACTGGCGGCGGTAGCTGGTCAGATCGAACGTGCGGATATCTTGCCCATCAATAAAAATCTTGCCGTTTTGGAACTCGTAGAAACGGGCGATCAGCTTCGCTACCGAGGATTTCCCTGCCCCAGTGTGCCCAACAACCGCCAGGTTTTCCCCGGGCCGGATGTGCAGGCTGAAATCATTGAGAACAGCATCACCTGACTGGTAACGGAAACCCACATGGTCGAAGGCGATCTCACCCCGCAGAATCGGCGCAGCCCGGTGATCAGTCTGCACCACCGCCGGCGTGGCGTCAATCAGCGCAAACACCCGCTCGGCGGCTGATAATCCATTTTGGATCTGCGTCCAAAACGAGGACAGGTTCATCACCGGGAACAGGAAACGGTCGAGACTGATGATGAACAAGTACCACGACCCCGCAGTGACGATGTGACCGTTGACGCTCAACCCCCCAAAATAAACCATCACGGCTGTTGCCACACCGGCCAACGCGTTGAGTGTGGGGAACACCACTGACAGCGCCAGCCCGCGCCAGATGTTCACCCGGTACGAGGTGCGGTTGGCCTCGTCGAACTCCCGGTAGATGGAGGCTTCCTGCCGGAAATTTTTAGCGATAGCAATCCCGCTGACGGTCTCTTTGATCGTCGAGTTGACCTGGGCCATGGCACGCATCCCCTGGCGGGTGGCGCGGCGCGCCAGGCGGCGGTAACCGATGGCGAAACCGAACGCAATCGGCATCAGCGCGAACGCCATCAGCGCCAGCCGCCACTCGGTTTGCAGCAGAAGGACCGCCACCACTGCCGACTCGATGAACTGCGAGATCACGTCGGTGACGATGGTGACGAGCTGACCCAGGTCTTGCGTATCGGAAGTGATGCGCGAGACGATCTTGCCCGAAGAAATCTGATCGTAGAAAGACAGATCGTGTCCCGCTGCGGCGCGGAAGGCGTCTGTGCGCAGCTTCATCACCACATCAGAGATGGTGCGCACCATCAGGCGGCGGTTCACCCGCTGGGCATTCCAGGTGAAGATGCCCAGCGCCATCACGAACAGTGAGAGTGCAGTGATGGTTTTTAACGACGGCATCTTTGTGAGCGCATCCACCGCCCGCGCCCCGACCAGCCTAAAAACTGCGCCCATCAAAGCAATCGCCAACGACAGGCTGACCGCGATTACCAGCTTGCGCCAATGCGGACGGAAATAAGTCAATATGCGGCGCGCCAGCACCCGGTCAGGATATTGGCGGTCGTATTTTTCGGCGTCGAGTCCAGAAAAGAAGCCCATGATTACTCGCTGAATATCCTCCGATACGCCTCGGAGGTTTGCATCAGTTCGTCGTGTGTGCCGACGGCAGCCAACTTGCCTTTGCGCAGCACCAAAATCAGATCAGCCCAGCGAATTTGTGAGAGGCGGTGGGTGATGATGAGGGTGGTGCGCCCGCGCGAAGCGGCGTAGATGGCCCGTTGGATGTAATCTTCCGTGGCGCTGTCAATCGCGCTGGTCGAGTCGTCGAGGATCAGAATACGCGGGTCAGTGAGGAAAGCGCGGGCGAGGGCCAATCGCTGGCGCTGGCCCCCCGAGAGAGTCACCCCTCGCTCGCCGATGACGGTTTGGTAACCCTCGGCAGCTTCGGCAATGAATTCATGGGCTTGGGCGGCGCGTGCTGCGCTTTCGACCTCTTCTTGTGTTGCGCCGGGCTTGCCGAAGGCAATGTTTTCGGCAATCGGGCGGGAAAACAGGAAAATATCCTGCTCGATGATCGAGATATTGCGCCGCAGCGTTTCCAGGTTCCAATTGCGTACATCCTCGCCGTCCACCAGCACCTGACCGCCGCAAACATCGTAGGTGCGATTCACCAGCCGGGCCAGAGTAGTCTTGCCGGCGCCGGTCTGCCCCACGATGGCCACGGTTTGGCCGGGTTTTGCCTTGAAGGTGATACCCTCCAGGGCGGCGTCATCGCCGCTATAACAAAAACGAACGTCGCGGAACTCGATCTCCCCTTTCATCGGCTGGGTGTAGCCCGCCACGTTTTGATCGAGATTATTCTGGCGGTTCATCAATTCCAGGATGCGGCGCGCCCCTGCCAGGCCGAGCGAAATCTGCGAGTACGCCCACATCGAGGTGAAGGTGGGAAAATCCAGCATGAGCAGCAGGCTGAAATAGGCGATGACCTCGCCGGTATCGAGCTGCCCCTGGTGGAACAACAGCAGCGCATGCAGCAATCCAAAGCCGTAAGCGATTCCCAGGATGAGCAGCGGGATGAAGCGCGCTTCCAGATCGCCCTGACGAACGACTGCATTGCGGTGGCGGCGCGTGTTGGCGTCGAAGCGGCTGATTTCGGCGGTTTCTTGTGATGTGCCCTTGACAGTCTCGATGCCGTCGAGCGCCTCAGCCAAACGGCTGTTCAGCGTCCCGAAAGCGCTGCGCACGTTGGTTGTGACGGGTTTGAGCTGGCGAAGGTAGACGCGCAGCGCCAGGATGTACAGGATCGTGAATACCGCCGGGGTCAGGATAAGCGACGGATGATAGCGCGGGGAGACGATCAGCGGCATGATCAGAAAGTTGAGCGAGCCGATCACCAAATTGAGGCCGGGGCTGAACAGGAAATTGATCTCGCGCACATCGTTGGTGGCGCGTGCCATTGTGTCACCCACCGGCTGGAGGTTGTGAAACGTCATGCTCTTGCCCAGCAGATTGGTGTACATCTCGTCGCGCACATCCCGCTCGACGCCCTGGGCAATCAACTCGAATCCGGCGTTGCGACCAAACTGGAGCACGCCGCGCCCGATAGCGATCCCCGTAATGGCGAGGGCGATACGGAGTACTTGGCCCAATTGAGGCGGGGTAGCCAGAATAGCATTAAATGCCTGCCCGACGAGAACATAGGTGGCGGCAGCCAGCGCGGCATTGCCGATGGCCCCAATCATGGCGATGAGCAGCAAATACCAGCGCCGAATGGCGTGCGAGGCTACCCACCGGGCAGGGCCGCGCCGGTCGGTGCGATAACGTTGGGGGAGGGTAAATTCAGCGATTGACATCGAGACAGTAATCCAGCCGCCGGGGGTGGCGGCTGGACGAGGGGGATTCTATCACAAAGGTTTGCTAAAATGAGCCATACTTGATCTTGCCTGCTCTGCGATAGGTTGCCGCGATCACGCCGCCCGGCGAAGCCTTACTTTTGACAAGCTCGAACCCCGCAGGAATCGTTCCTTCGCCAAAGAGCCGTTTGCCTTTCCCCAATGTGACGGGATAGATTTTTAGCCACAGCTCATCAACCAAATCGTTCTTGAGCAGCGTTTGGATAAGATCGCTGCTGCCATGAACTTGAATTTCCGCCCCGTCTTCTTTTTTTAATTTCTTGATTTCTTCCGCCACATCGCCGTCAATGCGGATCGAGTTTTTCCAGATTTCCGTATCTCCAGGGATTGGTTTATGCGTCACCACATATTTTTTGTATTTGTTGATGACGCTTTCTGGATCGAGCTTCGGCCAGGCGCTTGCAAACAGATCGTAGGTCTTTCTTCCCAGAAGCATATCAAAGGGGTGGCCCATCTGTTCGCCCATCACTTCATCCAGAAAACTATCCCAATATCCGACTGACCAGCCTCCATGCTCGAACGTGTCGGATGAATCTTCTTCCGGTCCACCCGGCGCTTGCATAATGCCATCCAGCGTGACAAATGTCAAAACCACGATTTTTCTCATATCAGGGACTCCTTCTCATCCCCATGCCGTCTTCACCACATCCGGCAGCCAAACGCCCGACGGGCCGCGCAGTGTATGCGTTGCCCACCGGGAGAGCGGCGTCTCGTCGGGATTGACCTCCACAACCATCGCTCCCTGTTCCAGCGCCATGAACGGCAGCGAGGCAGCCGGCTGCACCATCCCCGAAGTCCCCACAGAGAAGAACACATTGCAGCTTCGGGCGGCTGCCTGCCCGGCCTCCAGTGCATCGGCTGGCAGATATTCGCCGAACCACACCACGTCTGGGCGAAGCAGACCGCCGCAGCGCGGGCAGCGCGGCGGAACCTCGCCAGTCTCTGCCCACTGGGAGATTACCGTATTTTCATCGAAACACTTCACCCGTCCCAGGTTGCCGTGCAGCTCGATTACGTTGCGGCTGCCGGCGCGCTGGTGCAGACCGTCAATATTTTGGGTAACGAGGATGAATTCCGGGATATGCTTTTCGATCTCGGCCAGCGCAAAATGGCCGGGGTTGGGCGTTTTCTCTGTCAGCATTTGGCGGCGGAAAGCGTACCATTCCCACACCAGCCGCGGATTGCGCCGGAAAGCATCGGGGGTTGCCAGCTCTTGGGGGTTGTATTGCGACCACAACCCGGTCAGCGCGTCGCGGAAGGTGGGGATGCCGCTCTCGGCGGAGACGCCGGCCCCGGTAAGCACGGTCACCTGGCGGGCGGCGCGCAGCGAATGGATCAGTTTGTCTGGGACCATGGCAGTTTGCTCGCTCTCAGAACGTGGAATTTACCGGTTTGCGCCACGACCTCCGCCTGCCCGAAAACTGACTGCAACAGCCGGTCATAGCGGATGAACCGGTTGGCGACGAGCATCATTTGCCCGCCCGCTTCGAGCAAATGGTATGCATGGGTGATGAAAGTCTCGGTCATGGTGTATTCGACAGATTTGCCCGAATGAAAGGGCGGATTCGAGACGACAAGTTGATATTTCTGGTCACTGACGGCTGACAGCACATCGGAGGGCAGGACTCGGCCATTGGGGATCCCGTTTCGAGCGAGATTCTCCTGCGCCGAGGCGATCGCGAACAGGTCGGCATCCACCAAATCCACGGATGCCGCGCCCATCTGCGCCGCGGCCATCCCGATGATGCCGTACCCGCAGCCGAAATCGAGCACGCTCGCTCCCGCGGGAACCTGAAGATGCTCCAGGAGCAGGGCGGTGCCCTCGTCTAACTGGTCATAGGAAAAAACACCCGGCAAGGTGCGCAGGGCGTAGGTTTTCCCCAGAACCGTGAGTTCCCACTCGTACCAGCTACCCCGTGCAATGCCAGGCTCAGACGCCCATGGCGGCAGGCTCCTCTCGTGTGCCAGTTTTCGCATCCGGGCGATGCGGTTTCCCTTTTTGTATCCCAAAATGCCCGAATTCCCAAACAGGCTGTCAGCGTCTGCAAGCACCGATTGGATGCCTTCGTCGTTTGCGCCAGCCAGGTACAACGCGCCGCCATCAGCCAGCGCGGCGTGGGCCTCGACCAGCCAGCGGCGCGCCAGTTTGCGGCCTTTGGGCAGGGTCATGGCCACTGTGTCAAATTCCGCTGTCGGGAGCGGCAATTGGATAATTTCGACCGGCGGCAGGTTGTTTTCTTGCAGTGTCAAGCGGGTGGTCTGCAGGGCGAGATGATTGTTGTCGGCCAGCCAAAGCCGGGTGCGCGGCGTGAATAAAGCGGCCAGCTCGCCGCGCCCGCACCCGATGAGCAGCGTTTTCTCGCCGGGTGATGCTTCTTCGGCCAGCAAATGAACGGCGGGCGACACCGTGTTCCAGTAAGGCAAGCCGGGTTTGGCGATCACCGAAATAGTCTTCCCGGCGATGGCAACACTCATTGGATGGGTTTGGTAATATGGGAGAGATGGCAGCATAATGGTCAGGTGAATGAATGAGGGTAACTTGGACAAATCTACTGGAAGCTATCAAATTTGTCAATCATAAATGGATATTGGTTGGATGCCCGCAGGTGATTTTTGCTAAAATAGAGTCAGATTCATTGGGGTACCTTTTACGAAAGGAGGTGTTGTTTTATGTTACCCCTGCCGAGTGAAGACGGTCAGGGGATGGTGGAATATGGATTAGTTATTGTATTAGTCGCTATTGTCGTTTTCTTGATACTGACCGTCTTCGGCTCATCTGTGGCAAATTTATTCTCGAATATCGTGTCCCATTTGTAAAATTTGGCTCTCCCGTTTCCTGCGGGAGAGCTAAATTTTTTAATAGAGTACCGGTTTTTAAAATTCACAGGCAGGCTTTGTTGTAAAAATTCTACAACAAACTGCCATTGACGAAACCCGTCAATACGACTAAAATGTGGGCCGTTGGAAGACGCCCCCATTGGGAGGCGGTTTTTTTTGCTGTGTGGTGATTGTAACCGCCGGCAAACCCAAATCCACCGGCGGATGCCGGTCATTCAACTCAGAAGAGCGAGGGTAATGGTACGAGCCAGAGAACGGCTTGCACTGTGAGAGGCGCTCGAGGAAGGATACGATGGAAGAAGTCATTATCAAAGGGGAACGCCGCGATGTGATTGGCAAGCAGGTCAAGGCATTTCGACGGCAGGGTAAACTCCCGGCGGTTATATATGGCCGCTCGATTCAGCCCATTTCGATCTGGATGGACTTAAAGGAAACGAGTCATATCCTCAGCCGCCTGTCGCCGTCTGCTTTGGTGACGCTTGAAATTGGCAGCGACAAGCACCTGGCGCTGGTACGCGAAAAGCAGCGCGATTACATCCGTGGCACCCTGAAGCACGTAGATTTTCAAGTCGTCTCGATGACAGACAAGCTGCGCGTCAGCGTGTCCCTGGTCATTGTTGGCGAGTCGCTGGCGGTCAAGGATTTCAACGGCGTTTTGGTAGAAGGTCTGGACGAGCTGGAAGTGGAATGCTACCCGAAAGACCTGCCCGAGAAGATCCTGGTAGACATCACCGCTCTGAAGGCGATCGGCGATGCCATTCACGTGCGCGAGCTGGTCTTGCCCGCGAATGTGGTTGCGCTCGACAATCCCGAGGAAATGGTGGTGGTGGTCACGTCACAAAAGGCCGAAGCAGAGCCTGTCATTGCTGAAGCGGCTGCTATCGAACCCGAATTGATCGAAAAAGGCAAGAAGGAAGAGGAAGAAGAGTAATCCTCTTTGCAACTTTGGGGAGAATTTCACCAATAAAGAGTGCGCCTCGGGCCATGCCCGAGGCGCACTCTTTTTCGATATTCGAGTACCTCAATCTTCAAAAACCTGCACCAGTGTCCCGGATTCGCGCACATACCAATCGGTTGAGTTGTAGCGCGGGTACTCCGGCGTCGTCCAGCGGAAAAGCCACAGCGCTGCCTCGTTTGGCAGGTTGACGCAGCCATGGCTCATGCGGATGCCGAAATTATTATGCCAGAATGCGCCGTGCAACGCCACCCCCGTCTCATGGAAGATCATTGTCCAGGGCACGCCCGGCAGCTCGTAAGCCATGACCTCGTCGGTCAGATCGCCTTCGCCCATGTGTCGAGAGGGGATCTTCGTTTGGATGCGGAAACTGCCGATGGGGGTATCGGTGGGCAGCTCACCCTCCGGGACCTCTTCTTGATGTTTCCCGGAGGCAACCAGGGTCGAGAATACTGGGATGTCCCCTTCGTAAGCGGTCAGGGATTGCTGCGCTATCGAGATTGAGATGCGTTTGTCATTCGGGGAAACTTCCGGTGAGAGCGGCGCGTAATCCTCGGGGAAGATCGGACGCAGAAAGATCGCCGGGACGTGATAATCCACATTGATCAGATGATCGGTGATGCGATACAGAATGACGCCGTCGTCGCGCTGTTCGATGCCGGTGATGCAGTGGACAGACTGGTAGTACAGCCGGTACAACTTCTGCCAGCCGTCGGCGCTCGTGTATTGATAGGACTGGGCGTATGGCACGGTGACTTGTCCAAGCACACCGCCCTCCGGCAGGCTGGTCAGCGGATCGGTGAAGCAGGGCTTATCCATCCATTGCAGGTAGCCGCTGTGGATGTAGCCCGCGTCGATACGAAACCAGCGGGGGTTGTGCTCCGGCCCATCGGGTGAAATGATCTCCTCGCGCAGCCAGACCAGCGTGTCGCGAGTCAGTTGGCCGATGCGGTTACCCGAAAAGCTCGGAATGTCCCGAATAAAGATCATCTCAGCGGTGACACGCGCCAGCCCAATCGGCTCAGTTGGCTCAACCACGCGAATCGCATCGAGCAGAGGGCGCATCCAAAGTGCAGCTAAGGATAGACCGCTGAGATTTAGAAAATCATGACGAGAAAATAAGTCATTCATTGGATTTCTCTCGGATTGTACCATGAGGGGAATGCATCTGAAATAATCGGCAGTCCTCACCAGCAATTCTCAGTATGGCGTCGTTGTGAGCGTTCTCAGCGCAATCCCATTGTGCGAAAGTAGTGATGATTGCATGACAAACTTCAATTGTGGAATGCCCCCCATTGATATATACTCGCGGAGTGTCATTCTCACGAGGGCCAACTGTCACCTTCACACCATAATTCACAGAAAGGATAGAACATGCTGAAAAGAATTTTCCATATTGTAGCCCTGGTAACTCTGATCGGGGCATTTTCTTTCCCGTTTAGCCTCACAGGCCAGGTTGCGAAAGCCACCTCGCTCAACTCGCAGATGCAGGACGCACCGATCCACCCAACGGTTTCAGCCGGCGGGTGGATCGTTTTTAACGGCCAATCTGCGCCAGCGTCGCCCGATTTGCGGGTTACCGCCTCGAGCGCCGAGGCAGTTGAGCTGGTCGCTGAAATTACCGGCGTTCAAACTGAAGCCCGGATGATCGGCGAAGTGTCGTACACCGCCATCACCGGCAACGGATTCGGCGAAGGCGCTCAGGTGGGGATGCCAGACTTGCCCGTTTTGCGCAAGTATGTCGAAATTCCCTTCGGGGCGCAAGCGACCTTGGAGATCGTCCGCTCCCAATTGGCCGAGACAAGCCTTAGCCAATTGGGGTTGCAAAACCCGGTAGCGCCGCTGCAACCCCCGGATTGCAAGTGCGCCGATCCATCGGCGACAGCCCCGGTCGGCCCGGATGCGGCTGTTTATCAGCGCGATGAGTATTTCCCTGCCTCGCCGGTCGCCATTAGCGGCGAATTCATCCAGCGCGGGCATCGTGTGCTGGTCGTCGAGGTTTGGCCGGTGGCTTATAACCCCGTCACCGGTGGGCTGCGATTTTTCTCGCAGGTGGATTTCCGCATCAACTTGAGCGGCTCCAACATGGCGCTCACCCAGGTTAAAGCTGACCGGTATGCGTCTCCTGCTTTCTCTTCCCAAATGGCCCGCACCATCCTCAATTTCGACCAGGGAACGGCACGCGTCTTTTCGCCCAATGTGCCCGTGGGCTACCTCATCATCACGGCGGACGCCTATTACGATGCCATGCTGCCGTTTGCGGCGCTGGAACAGGCGCGCGGCTTCACCGTCACGCTCACCAAGTTATCCCAAATCCCCGCCACGACCAAAGAGCAAGTCAAGGCATATATCCAAACCGCCTATGACACCTGGGCTGTACCGCCCAGCTATGTTTTGCTGGCTGGCGATACGGACACCATCCCGGCCTGGAGCAGCACCCAATCCTCCGGGAAATATACCGATCTGTATTATTTCACCATGGATGGGGCCAGCGACTGGCATCCCGACCTGGGACGCGGCCGCTTCCCGGTGCGCACAGCAGCCCAGGCGACGATCATGGTCAACAAATACCTGGCTTATTACGGCTTTACCGGCAACGAGCCGTGGCTGAAAAAGATTGCCTACATCGCCACCTGTGATAATTATACGGTCGCTGAAGCCACCCATAACTATGTTATCAACACCTATACACAACCGAAGGGTTACACCGGTATGTTCCCTGTCAACCCCCAACCCGGCGGCGACAAAATTTACTGTGTGACCAACAGCGGCAATGCCCAAAATATCCGCAATGCGGCAAACGATGGCCGCTGGGCGATCATCTACTCCGGGCATGGCAGCGAGACCGGCTGGGCGGATGGCGATGTGTCATTCTCGCAGACCGACGTGCGCAACCTGACCGATGGCGGTTTCTACCCCTTTGTTGCCAGCCACGCTTGCGTCACCGGCTCGTTCAACCAGACCGAGGCTTATGCTGAAACCTGGGTGCTGCAAGACGGAAAGGGGGCGCTCGTCTTCTGGGGCGCTTCGCATAACACCTATTGGGACGAAGACGATGTCCTCGAAAAAGCGATGTTCGACTCGTTGTTCGCCGAAGGCGATGAACACGCCGATGTATGGACGATGACGGATTACGGCCTGGCGCAAGTCGAAGCCGATTATCCGAGCAGCGCTCAATACTACTACGAAGCCTATAACATCATGGGCGAAGGCTCTGTGAAGATTTTCCTGGAACCGGAAGGGCCAGCCCTGGAATTGTCTGCCAATCCCGGCGAGATGGCTGTGTGCAGCGTAGATGATGTCACGACGACCGTCAGCGCCGAGTCCGTGCTTGCCGCCGGGCAAACAGTCTCGATGGATGCGGTTGGCGAGCCGGCCGGCGTCAATGCGACGTTTGCTCCTGCCTCGTTCGTCCTGCCCGGCGACAGTGAGCTGACCCTGGCCAATAACGGCAGCGCTGCCCCCGGTGTGTACCCAATCGAAGTGATCGGGACAACTCCCGAGGTGTCGGCCACGACCCAGGTCACGCTCAGCGTGTTCACCGCTGCCGCCGGTTTGCCGACTTTGCTCACCCCGGCAGACAACACCAACAACCAATTGCTGCGCCCGGTCTTTTCATGGGATTCAGCCCAGGGTGGTGAGTACGATCTTCAGGTTGCCACCGATACTGACTTTACGCAACTCGTGATTGACGAAACTGGTCTGAAAACTGCCAGCTTCACCCCCGCTGCCGATCTCCAGCCAAACACGATCTATTTCTGGCGGGTGCGCGCCCACAATGCCTGCGGCGACAGTGTTTTCAGCGAGCCGTCGCGTTTCCTGACTGAGCCGGTGATCGGGCAGTGTGTTCTCGGCACAACCCTAACCACGCTGCTCTCCACCGATTTCGAGACCCCCCTGACGGGCTGGTCGCATAGCGGGTTGGGCGACACCTGGGGTCTGACGAGTCTGCGCTATCACAGCGGCGCATCATCTTTCATGGCCCAAAATGTACAATCAGTCAGCGATCAGCAACTGACGACGCCTGGAGTTTCCCTGCCTGCGGGCCAATCCCCGTTGACTCTCGAATTTTGGGACTACCAGCGGCTGGAAAACCGCGCCGGCGGCTGTTACGATGGCGGCATCCTCGAGATTTCTACGGACGGCGGACAGACCTGGACGCAGTTGGAAGATGAGTTGTTGACCAACCCCTATGATGGGCCGATCGCCTCCGGGTCACAGAACCCGCTGGCTGGCGCGAATGCCTGGTGCGGCAAGCCGCGTTCGTGGTCGAAGACTATCGTTGACCTCGACGCATACGCTGGTCAGAACGCCCAGTTCCGCTTCCGCCTGGGGACGAATAATGCGGTCAGTTACGAAGGATGGTACGTTGACGATGTAGCTGTAACAGCCTGTACCCCCACCAGCTCGCTTGGACAGGATAGCCAGACTACCGGGCTGCCTGGCGAGAGTGTGCTGCACACCTTCACGCTGACCAATCAAGGTGAGACTGACCAGTTTGCCTTGTCTGTTTCGGGGAATGCCTGGCCGACAACGATTGTCGGCGGCGACCTGGTGACGGTAACCCTGGGCGCTTCGGTTACGGTCACAGTGCAGGTGGATGTGCCCGAGTTGCGCGCTGTAACCAGCGACGATTTTCTGCTGGCCGCTTCGTCGCAGACCATTCCCGGAATCGTCCTGTACGCGCAGGGCTTCACCGAGCTGGATGCCCAGCCTGCAGTGAGCCTGAGCGATCCCCAGCAGAGAGGAGCCTTCCCCGGCGAATTGCCGACTTATGTCTTCACGATCACCAATCAAGGTTTGATGACGGATACCTTCTCACTACAAGTCACTGGCCTGTGGGGCGCGATCATCCTCGATGGCGAGACCACTCCGCCGGTAGCTCCCGGCGGCAGCGTGACTGTAACCATCGTGGTTGAGATCCCAATGACCGCAGTGGGCGGCGATTTCGATGTGACCACGCTGATCGTCACATCTGGATGGGATAGTGAAGTCACGGCATCGGTCACAGCCACCACGACCGCCTGGTATCGGCTGTACCTGCCAGCCGTGCAGCGATGATGGAGATGATCTGAATTATCGGTTAAGACCCCCGGAGTTTCCAAAACTCCGGGGGTCTTAACGGTTGCCGACAGTTTTGCGTTATACCCATGATTGGGAGAGGGGCCGGTGATGAGGGGTTGTCGGGTATAATTTGTCCAGAAGGAGGAACCTCATCATGTTCACAGTCCAACCCCTCTCGCAAATGGATCCTAGCTGGAAGAATAAATCCCTTGGCAGCAATAACAGCACAACTATCGGAAAATATGGCTGCCTGCTGACCTGCATGACGATGGTCACCAATGGCTTTGGTTTCAACGAAACCCCCGCCAGCCTGAACGACAGAATGAAGGCGGCTGGCGGATTCCAGGGAGCGCTGGTTATGCCGGGGGTATTGCCTTCGGCAGTGCCGGGTATGCGATATAAGAAATACCTGCCCTGTAAAGACTATCCCGCTCCGCTCGATGAAATTGATGCTACTCTGGCCGCCGGGAAACCCGTCATCGTCGAGGTGGATTATTCCCCCTCGCCGGGGATGCAAAATCACTGGATCATCCTGCTCGATAAGAAGGGCAGCGACTACGTGATCCAGGATCCCTGGCCTTATCCGGGTGAAACGAAAGAAGTGCTGCTCACGAAACGTTACGGTTTTGCGGGCAAGCTGGAAAACATTATCCAGGGAGCAATCTGGCTGGAAGGCGGCGAATCGCAGCCTTCGACGCCCAAAGTACAGCCAAAGCCGATTCCGGCCACCGGCTATGGCGTTTACCCCACTGTGGATGGGCTGGCCCTCCGCTCTCAGCCCGTGGTCGCCGATGATAATCTGATCAAGCGCATTCCGTTGTCTGTTAAGCTATACATCACGGAAGATATCAACACCGGAAAATTAAAGGTGGGCCAGCAAGGGCAGTGGGTGAAAGTGCAGGAAACTCAGGAAGGCTATGAGGGTTATGTCGCCGGCTGGTATCTCTCCTCGGGAGAAGTCACACCACAGCCGCAACCGCAGCCCCAACCCCAACCACAGCCCCAACCCCAACCGGGTGGATCAACCCTGATGGTTTACGCTGCTTCGGATGGCTTGGCGCTGCGCAGCCAGGCGGTGATATCCGATGCCACACTGGTCAAGCGCCTGCCGGTCAATGCGCAGTTTCTGGTCACCGAGGCGCCGGCCCAGGCGACGCCAAAGGTCGGCATGGCGAATCTGTGGCTCCAAGTTAAGGATGTCGAGGGAGACAGCGGTTTCGTGGCAGCCTGGCTGGTTTCCCAATACCGCCAGGATGCATTGGGGGTAGCGCCCAAGCAAGTCCCGCCACCCGCCATCACGCCCAAGAATCTCGTTGTGCGTGCTAACGAAGACAATCTCGCCCTGCGGAAGCAGCCGGTCATCTCGAACGCGACTCTCGTCAAGCGGTACCCGCTGATCAGTGAATTCCTCGTCCTCGAGCCGGTGAGCCAGGCCGAGGCCAAGATTGGTGTGCTCAACCAGTGGCTCAAAGTTCGCTCGCTCGACGGGTTAGAAGGCTACGTGGCCGCATGGTATGTGGTCAAGCGCCCGCTGGTGAGTGGATGATTGGTATAAAGGCAGTACCGCATAAGTCGCTATCAACGGTGACCAAAACGCCGGTTGAGTTTGTCGAAACCAGCGTTTTGGCGCAATGTCTGGTCTCGATTACGGCAAAAAACGCCTACTCGACCAACGTAATAGCGAGTTATGCTCCATTGCGTATAAAGGCATATCCCTAAAAAGGATGAAGGGCGGGTCGCATACCCGCTTTTCATCCTTTTTAGGGGAAAAGATGATAGGGAGAGACGGATAGTCTCGGACGATTGACCTTATAATTCTTGTGGAGGGCAATTATGAACACTAATTTGATCGGTCGAATGAAGATTTTTGGCTTTTTTCTTGTTTCTTTTTGCCTCCTCGCCGGCTGCGAAAACGATTCGTCAGCCACGGTAATGCCTCCAACCTCGACAGTCGCCAGGATTGTTATTTCAGAAACGCCGCTGATTCTGTCAACGATACCCTCTCGTACAAACATTCCAACCGCGCGCCCATCTATTCGTCCATCCATGACGTTTCGGCCTACCATTTCCCCAACCATTACCAAAACACCGTCAGCAACCCTATCGCTAAATGAGAACGCTACCCACGAAGCCAAGGATATTGTGATGGCTACCTTCGAAGCCAGATATGCAACAGAAGCAGCGATTTTCTCCGAGTGTGGTCCAAGTGACCATTATTATTCCCCGGATGGTAAATGGGTTGCTTTAAAGTGCCTCAATTCCATGACGGTAGTTTATAGTCTCAGTGATTATTCCAAGGCATGGTTGTTGAAATACAACGAAATCTTTGGATTTGAAGATGTGCGTTTAAACCAGTTTGAATCCATTATTCCCTGGCATTGGTCGGTAGATGGGCATTATCTATATCTGAGCGTTTTCCCGCGTTACCTGGATGGCGGTTGCGCTGATTTTCATAGTGGAGAAGCACTCATAAGATTGGATTTGGAGACCGGCAAAGTAACGCAGACCCTTCAACCAGGTTCAGAAGGCCTGAAGCTCTATGGATTCACATTCTCAAAGAACGATACTTACCTGGCTTATTTCCGTACCTGGCTCGAGCATCCGATCCTCAATATCCAGAACCTGGTCACGGGTGAAGAACAACACATTCCCATTGGCGATCAATACGACGAAGCTGGCGATGTCATCTGGTCGCCGGATGAAACCCGGATCGTGTTTTCTGCGCGAACGCTTACTGACGCATGCGAAAATATTGTCTATTATCTCGTCATGATGGATTTAGACGATTACCGGCAAACTGTCTTATTGGAAGGGCCAGATTATCATTCTGCCGTTGAATGGGTGTTCGACGATTACATTACCGTTGACTTGGGGGAAGAGAATTATGGTCTATTGCATGTGATCACCCATGGGATAGCCCCTTATCAAACCCCCACACCGACTGTAAAACCATAATTTTACGGTCGCGCCTCAATTGCACGGCCTGGTTGTTAGATGTGTGGCAATGCCGCACGTATGCCACAATAATTCGGGAGATTGCGACCCTGGATCTGCAAGTCTCACCCGCAAAAGGATTGTAAAGCTCAAACATCTTATGATCTGCAGCCGAGTTCTTACGCTATTCCGAATCCAATGTTCAGGAGGCGCACCATGTATCGAATCCTCTGGGCTTGTCTTATCATCTTGAGCGTGTCGATTCTTGTTCTTGCGCCTGCGACCGCAGGGCAAAGCGCGGCTGAATCGGGAACGTGGCAGTGCTGGGGGCCGGAACTTCTCGATCCATGCATGAACCGCTTGTATGATATTGGGATTGTGCCGGAAACAGATGGCGGCGAAGCCTGGGCTGTCGGTGGGGCTGGAACAATCTTGCATTGGAAAGATGGTCTCTGGCGGCGGATACCAAGTCCGGTCAGTAAAAATTTCTTCGCCGTACAAATGGCGTCTGCCGATGATGGGTGGATCAGTGGGGAAAAGGGAACTCTTCTTCATTGGGATGGGCAGGTCTGGGAAGACAGAAGCATCATAACGAACGACTATTACTTTACGCTGGCATTTCAGCCCCAAACTTCTCAGTTTTGGAGCGCAGCCAGCTATGCCGGGTTTGGGACAATCCAACAATGGACGGGTAGCGCATGGCAGACGCCTTCGAGCGCTTACCGCTTCGGCGGCACGATCAAAGCTTTGGCGTTCGTTTCCGAGCAGAGCAGATGGGCTGTTGGGGATATTCCGATCGTTGGGGGGATCATCCTTTCGTGGAATGGCAGTAAGTGGGTGAGTGTCGAAATTCCCAAAGTTGGAAATCTGGAAGATATAGCCATGCTCGATGCCAGCCAGGGATGGGCGGTTGGTGAAGAGGGGGCTTTGCTCCGTTGGGATGGGACTACCTGGACTGTTGAGGAATACAAAACCGAGCAGGATTTGTTTGCCGTATCGTTTGCATCCCCCGATGATGGCTGGATCGTTGGGGAAGGCGGTTTGATGCTGCACTGGGATGGCCTCCAATGGGCGGAGACATCCTTGGTAATATCGCTCGATCTCTATGGGATCGAAATGATCTCCGGGGACGAGGGCTGGGCCGTGGGCGACGGCGGAGCTATTCTGTATTGGGATGGCGAAACGTGGCGGACCGTCGCTCAGCCTCAATTCAATAGTTTCCAGGCGATTTCGATCAGCCCTGGCAGCAATGGGCAGGATGGCTGGATTGTGGGCAGCCAGCAGACGATGCTGCGCTGGGATGGCACAGCCTGGCAGTCTGTGGAAGGCCCCACGCGTCTTTACCATACTGTCGTGATGCTCGCACCGGATGACGGCTGGACCGAAGGCTACAAGAGCTTTGGAGCAAATCGCGAATCCAGCTTTTATCATTGGAATGGCCAACAATGGGAAGAAGTAGCCCATCCCGGCCCCAATCCGGTGAGCGCTATGGCATTTCTCGATCCCCAAAACGGCTGGGCCGTTGGTAAGCAAGGCTCGATTTACCATTGGGACGGGCAAAGCTGGCATAGTGAAACCAGCCCCACCGATCAATCGCTGCTTTCAGTAGCCGTCGCAAGCGCCAACAACGTGTGGGCCGTCGGGGCAGGCGGTGTTCTGCTGCATTGGGATGGCGCCGCCTGGCAAAACACAGAAAGCCCAACAACGGGCTATCTCTCGGCGGTGGGCTTTTCCTCGCCAGCGATGGGCTGGGTCATAGGATCATCGCAAACTTACCTGCGCTGGGATGGCGTGCAATGGATACCCGCTGAAGGCCCCTATGTTGGTATAGACGCCCTCGCCGTGATAGATGATCGAAATGCCTGGGCGGTAGGCTCCAGCGACATCATTCATTGGAACGGTCAACAATGGGAAGGCGCCCCCAGCCCAACAACGAACTACTTGCGTGCGCTGTCGTTTGCATCCAATCAGGATGGCTGGGCTGCAGGTCAAAACGGCGTAATTCTGCGTTATGGTCTTCAGCCTGTTCCCGAAGGAAACCCCATCGGAATTCCCTCGCCCACAAATATCCCCTCCCCAACGTCCATCCCCAGCCCGACAGCCACTGCAACACACTTGCAGCCGACCGACACGCTCGCGCCGTCAATCACATCTACCCCCACATCCGGTGTAACCGTCACCCGCGCGCCGCAAATTCAGGCTACCAGCACCAATTCCCCAACCCAGGCAAAGCCCTCCGGCAGTCCGGTCTGCGCCGCGCCGGTTGTCATCGGCTTGTGTTCCTTGGCCTTTACGTTCAAAGGCAAACGAAGATCCAGATTGTAGCCGGAGTGCAACGCTGGCTGCGCGGCTGCAATCTCATGGTCCCGCCTCAATTTCCACCCAAAATTCCTGCCCGTACACTTCAGCCAGCGCCAGGGGGAACGGTAGGAAATGTCCGGCCCCATAGTCGAAGTTGGGATCTTCGGGAGAAAGGATCGCCGCCCGGCTGTCGGTGAAAGCCTCGGATGTCAGCTCCCCATCGGCGCGGATGATCGCCTGCGGCCCAGCATCGAGGCCCCACGACCAGCCGCCGGGGATGGATTCTGACCGGTAGCGGTCGCCCCAGCCGGGGGTGAACCTTACCCACGGGTCAATCGCCAGCGGAATCCTCGCCAGCAAGGGTACCGCTGACCGGTAATCGGCGCGCAGCCCGTTGGTGGTCAGCGTGAAGGTCTTTTGTAGTGATTCATCTGGTAAAGTGAACGTTATTTGCCCAGGTGCGATCATCGGTAGATAGACATCCCATGAATGCAAGTTGTCGCTGAACGCGCCGGGTATGGCGCTCGGATCGCCTGCCACACCGCGCCCCGGCTCCCATTCCGACGGGTCGCTCAACCCGACCGCAAACTGATAGCTTGGCCCAATGATTTGGTGGATGCCATCGAATGTGAGCGCGACTGCCACGGTCAAACGTCCCCCATCGGTTTCGAGAATCGTGAAGAAATCCTCGGATGCCAGGATGCACTCGGCCTGCCCGTCCCAATCAACGTCTTCGGCGCAATCCGCGCGCGGCGCAGGCGACTCGGCCCAGCGCGCTGCGGCCAGCAGATGCCCCACCTGCCCGAGGTAGCCGACGCGCAGTTCCGTGAGTTGGCTCGAGCTGGGAACAGCCAATGACTCGTACATTTGCCGGGCTGATTCGGCGATGACATTGGGCGGGGAATGCGTCAGCGCCTCTTGAATTTGAATGTAAAGTGTAGAGCTTGCAGCGTGGAGGGGTGGATTGGATAGATATTCTGCCATTACTTCGTCGGCGGACAATGGCTGTATCCAGGGATGGGCGGCGATGTAGGTCAGCGTGCGCAGGGCAGCCTGCGGTTCGCCCCAGGCCATGCGGGTGAGATCACCGCCGAGCAGCAGCGCCTTTGAGGGAGTTTTTACTGATTGGATCAGCAATCGCTTGCTCTCCAGTGACAAACCCTCAGCGGTAGCTTGCACATCATTGGGCAAAGTTACCTCGAAATCTGACAGGTTAAGGGTTGATCCTGTCTCCGGCAGGATCAGCAACCCGCGGGCGGCCAGATCACTAATCTGTGGCAGCGCGCCGATATAATCCAACGCCGAGAGTGCGGCAGGGTCTTTCAGGTCAAGCAGCGCCGCCGGGATATGCGTCTCGGCTACCGCAGCCAGAAGATGCCGCAGTCCGTGACGGGAACGATCCGGCCCGCTGTGTGCGCCATCCCAGCGGCGCAGCGCCTGGGCGGGCGTCACTGCCGGGAAGCTGTTCGAGAAAGCGATCAGCACCCGCGCCGGCGCGGGCGGTGTGGCGTCGGAGCGCACCGGGTTGAGTGAGTCAATGATAGCTGATGCGCCGGGGAAGGCGGTGAAAACCTGTATCGTGAATGGCAGCCGGGTCGAGGGGAGAATCTTAGGATCGAAGCTGACCGTCACTGTGTCGAGATACGAGTCTCGAAAAACGTGCAGCTTTGGGCTGGAAATGGGCTGTCCGGTAGCATCAACCACGCTGATTCCACCGCCTGCCGGGATGGTCATCAAAACATCCCAGGCTATGTCGGCTTTGGCGTTGACCGGCAGTGTATTTATCCCCCCGGACTCGGTATCGAGTGCTATGTACAGGTCGCTATCCTGTGTAGTGGAGACATCCAGCACATCGAGCCGGATTTGCACCTCCCCGTGGATCGTGCGTGTGAAAAGGGCGATGATATCTTGCGAAGTGAGTCCATCGCCCGCGGGATCGAGCGCCCGCAGATCAGCGTAGCCCCATGCGGGCGGCTGATAGACAGGAATGCCCCTTCTCATGGGCTGGCAGCCGGATAGCAGTGTGACGATGATCAACAGGGCAAGAGTGGTTTGTCTCACGAGAAAAAGTCTACCACACATTTTGCCCAGGGTTTTTGGGGCGCTTCGGTATTTGCCGTTATGCTCGCGTCGGGCTATAATTATCTCATGCCAATCCTCGACCATTTCTCCATCATCGCTCCCTTCTATGA
>DYIZ01000090.1:21602-27056 GCA_020723385.1 Candidatus Aquidulcis sp. | reverse complement strand
ACTAAAATTGACCAATATTCTGGTTACAAGCTAAAAGTGACTTTTGCGGTATTGCGAAATAACTATTTTGGTCGAGCTAAAGGGGAGCAATTTCGGAGAAGCGTTGAATCAAATCGAGAGCACGCTCAAATATTTACGAACATTGGTAGAGACGAAAAATTTTCTGGCATGTGTCGTCTTAACCAGCGGGCGTAAAGTCAGGCTCCGCCAAAGAGAACGTCAAACTATTTTCGAGCGGTACGGTGTCCGTGTCTGCACAGCCGAAAATCACTTCGAAGTTCGAGGGGGAATTGATGGGTTGATGCGGCAAAGTAAAAAACAACTGCTTTAGCGATTGGTCAAAAAAAAGCTGCCCTTTTCGGGCAGCTTTTACCTTCAAAAAACAATCCAGCTTACACAACGATCTCTTCGGCGGCTTCGGGAAGCTCGTAACCGAACTGGCGCAGGCGCTTCTTGAGATCGGCCAACGACTTGCGGCCAAAGCCTTCGATTGCCAGAATAGAAGCTTCGCCTTCGGCCAATTTTTCCATAACCTGGCCGACATGGGTTAGACCCGCTTTGGCTAATGCTTCAGTTGCACGGGTTCCAAGCTCCAGCTCTTCGACCGGGCGCTGGGGAGAAGTGCGGGCAGAATCGCGGGCTTCCTGTTCGTCAATGAACTGCTGGCGAGCCTGCAATTTCTTGTAGAAGCGGTCAACCTGGCCTTCCGTATCAACGATGCGCTGCTCGCCCGTATAAAATGGGTGGCATTTATTGCAAACATCGGTGCGGATAACTTTCTGAGTCGAGCCGGTCGTCCAAGTATTGCCACATGCACAAATTACCTGAGCATCCGGATAGTACGTGGGATGAATATTCTTTTTCATGTCCTGTTTTTCCTCTCTGATGCAAGCCAGGCCGGTTCGAGACGGATGGTTGCACCAGGGGTTAATGGCTATTGCTGTTTGACTTCCGGGAAGACGCTGACGAGCGTCCGATCATCGCGAATGGTTTCGTAAACCACGATGCCGTCAATGGTTGCAAAGAGCGTATCGTCTTTGCCAACATCCACATTACGACCCGGCTTGATGCGGGTGCCACGCTGGCGGACCAAAATATGGCCCGAAAGAACGCGCTGCCCGCTGAAAACCTTTACACCCAGACGCTGCGACTGGCTGTCACGACCGTTGCGGCTGGAGCCACCACCTTTTTTATGCGCCATAAGAGCCTCCTACGCTGTCACAATCGAATCAATCATTACACGGGTATACTTTTGGCGGTGACCCTTTTTGACGCGATAGCGCTTCTTCGGGGTATACTTGAAAACCACCAACTTCGGGCCTTTGACCTGGGCGACCACAGTTCCCTGAACTTTCGCGCCCGCCACGAGCGGCGTTCCTACGGTATACTGGTCACCATCGGCAATCAAGAGCACACGTTCCAGGTCAATCTGCTCACCCTCCTCGGCATCGAAGCGGTCAACTTCGATGGTCTCACCTTCGACGGCCTTGAACTGTTTGCCGCCATCTTCCACAATGGCGTATTTCATAAGCTTCCTCCAAGCTTCACTTCACCGTAAAACCTGCGCCTGTTTGCAGATCCTATGCGCCGATCTACGGGGAAGTTGGGGTTTGCGGGTGTGCCAGGGATCCCGGCAAACCCGACAAGATAATGCCCCAGCAATACCTGCCGGGGCAGAGCGGGCTGAATTATAATAGGGTTGATTGGCCCTGTCAACCACGATTTCTATTCCAGACAAAGCTGCCTACAACGACCTATGTCCACTCAATGCCTGAACTGTGGTTTCATCAATCCGCCCGGAATGCGATTCTGCGGCAATTGCGGCACGCGCCTGCCCGAAGACGAGACCAGTATCCAAGAGGCCACAACCGTATCGCCTGAGCAAATCGGCGCGATGGTAGGCGCTGACTTGCTCGAACGCTTCCGGCGCGCCGGGCTGGAAGCCGCTGGCCAACGCCGCACCGTCACCGTGCTGTTTGCCGATCTTTCTGATTACACCCGGTTATCCGAGCACATTGACAGCGAAGAATTGTACGACCTCATCCGCCAATATATCAATTTGCTGGCTTCCGATGTCTACAAGTACGAAGGCATGGTAGACAAATTCACCGGCGACGGGCTGATGGCATTGTTCGGTGCGCCGATTGCTCACGAAAACAACTCGGAGCTGGCAGTGCGATCGGCAATAGACATGCTCAACGATGTGGCTGCCCTCAGCCGGGAAATGAAAGACCGCATCGGGTCCGAGCTAAAGGTGCGGATCGGCCTGCACGCCGGGCCGGTTATCGTTGGCGGGATCGGCTCGAATCTGCTGATGAATTACACTGCCATCGGGGATACAGTCAATCTCGCCCAGCGCCTCGAAGCCGCAACCGGGCCGGGGACGATTCTGGTCAGCGAAACCGTCTACCAGCAAACCAGAGCGCTGTTCGACTTCGAGATTGTGCCCAATCTCACACTGAAAGGCGTCGAGCACGTTACCGCGGGTTATAAGATGATCGGGCAAAAATCCATCCCCGGATCGCTGCGCGGAATCGAGGGCCTCAAAGCTCCAATGGTTGGTCGCGAAGCCGAAATGCGCCAGTTGATGCAGGCTATCGGCGCGCTGGCGACTTATAAACAAGGTCAGCTCGTGATGATCATGGGCGAAGCTGGTTTGGGTAAAAGCCGTCTCGTTTCCGAGCTAAAAATGCTCACCCATCCGGTGCCGGTGAGCATCCTCGAAGGACAAAGCCTGATCTACCGGCGGTCGGTAACCTATTGGGTATTTCTCGATTTATTACGGAATTATCTGAAAGTCACACCGGATACGCCGGGCGAACAAATCTCAGCGAAGTTGAGGCAGTTCGTCACAGCGGCCCTCGACAGCCGCTCCGCTGAAGTTCTGCCATACATCGAACATCTGATGCTGCTGACGCCATCGGATTCCGACGCGGCCCGCAGGATCGAACTGCTCGACGCCAGCCAACTACGCCAGCAGGTCTTCCTGGCCGTCAGGGATTTGCTGGTTGCGGAAGCGCGTCAGCGCCCTTTGGTGTTAATCCTCGAAGATTTGCACTGGGCTGATGAAGCATCGCTGGGACTGCTGCGTTTCCTGCTCGATTCGATCAGCCAGACGCCGCTGCTCATTCTATCGGTTACGCGTCCTTTTCAGAGCGGGCCGCTCGAAGACCTGGCTGAATATGCCCGTAAGAATTTACCCGACCGGTTCACGATTATCCAGCTTCAGGGATTATCTGCCCCTCAAAGCGAGCAGTTACTCACCCGGCTGTTGGAAATTCCCAATCTGCCCGCCAGCCTTCGGGATCAGATCGTCCAACGGGCGGCAGGCATCCCGTTCTACCTGGAAGAAATCTTGCGGATGCTGATTGACCAGGGGGTCTTGAATCGAGTCAACCATCAGTGGGTGTTTGGCGAGGGGGCAGATTTAACCAAATTAGGTGTTCCCGACACACTGCAAGGCCTGATCCTGGCTCGTTTCGACCGGCTCGAAAAAGGTTTACGCCAGGTGCTGCAAATCGCATCGGCAATCGGCTGGGAATTCGACCGGCGGGTGCTGGAAACCTCCCTGCTTTCGGTGGACGGGCCGGCAGTCCGGCAGGCGCTAGGCCAGTTGGTCGAACGTGAATTCATCCAGATCCAACCGGATACATCGGACTCAGGCTTTACCTTCAAAAACGTGCTGATTTCGGACGCAATCTACAGCACTCTGCTCAAAAGGGACAAAGTAGATATTCACGGCCAGATCGGGGAGGCCATCGAGCAAGTCTACGCCAATCGCTTGGATAGCCAGACAGACCTGCTCGCCAAACACTACGCCTGGAGCAACAAAAGGGACAAGGCCCTTCACTACTTGATTCTTGCCGGGCAGAAATCCTCACGCGGGTATCAAAATTCCCAGGCTCGCCTGTATTTCGATGAGGCTCTTTCTATTTTGTCGGAAATCAAGCATTTGCCCTACCAGGCATTCCACGTACACAGCGGTTTGGGCGATGTTTTGATCCTGGCTGGCGAATACCAGCCAGCCCGGGAGCACTATGAAACCGCGCTGGAGTTACTCGGCGCCGAAGATCCCAACCTATATGCCGAAGAGTGCAGTGATCTCAAACGAAAAATCGGCATGACCTACGAGCGGCAGGGCGACTACACCCAGGCGCTTGTTTGCATGGCGGAATCGCAGCGCATGTTGGACACGCTCCCCCTGGCACTGCCTGCCGAAAAAGCCCGCATCCTCAACGATATTGGGTGGATTCACTTCCGGCATGGCAGTGTGGATGATGCAGAAAAAAATCTACTGGCCGCGCTGCAACTGGCGCAAGACACTCCCCGTTACGATCTGACCGCTTCGATTTACAATCGCCTGGGCGGCGTATATTTCAACACCGGCAAGCTCGAACTGGCTTCCAGCTACGTCCAAAAAAGCCTGGCGCTCCGCCAGGAAATCGGCGATATCGTGGCCGTGGCGCGGTCGCACAATAACCTGGGGCTGCTGGATTGGAAACGGGGTAAATGGGATAGCGCTCTGGAGAACTTTACTCGCAGCCTGGAATTACACGCCAACTTGGGCGATGTCGAGGGCGCTATCGAGCTGCAGACCAACCTGGGATTGCTCCAGCTCGACCGGGGGCACATGGATGAGGCCAAAAAGCATCTGGAGGTTGCATTGGCGACCGCCCAAAAGATTGGACATTCATACATCGTTGGCGTGACTTACTGGTATTTCAGCCGTCTGTATCTCTCGCTGGAAGATTGGCAAACGGCGTTGGATTACAGCAGCCGCAGTATGAAAATCCTCGAAGAGCTGGGGGATTCTCAAAACCTGGTAGACGTTCATATCAACCAGGGTCAGGCCTGGCTGGGGCTTGGCAACATCGCTTCAGCCCGCCAGCAAGCCGACAAAGCCATCAGCCTGTTCGACCAGGCTAACAGCAGCGCAGCACAAGGCCCAGCAGAAAACTTGGGCCGCGCTTTGCGCCTTCAAGGTGAAATTGTCTTAAATTCCGGTGAATATGAAAACGCCAACAAATTTCTTGAGGAAGCCGCGGCGATCTTTACCGCAGTCGGCAACCAGCTCGAACAAGGACGTTCAGCGGTAACACTGGCTTTGTTGGCATCAGCTCGAAGTGATAATACTGGCGCCAGAGTTCATCTGAACGAAGCCCGCTTGATTTTCCGGCAATTGGGCGCCGAACAGGATTTGCGCCGCCTGACCAAGATTTCAATGAGTCTGTCCGGCCGATAACAGGGGAATACAAAAAAACGAGGCGTTGAGCGGCACGCAGCCAGCTCAACGCCTCGGGATAAACCCGACTTAGATTTTTTACGGTTCTTCGACCCAGTAACCGATGGATGTTGTCGAGGTGGTCGAATCGGGGCTGACGCCTGCCAGGAAATTTTCGACAAAAGCCAGATCGAAGAAGGCTGTCCCGGCCCATGGCTCGCTGCCCGACCAGG
>DYIZ01000090.1:0-21502 GCA_020723385.1 Candidatus Aquidulcis sp. | reverse complement strand
TGCCATAGCCGCCGCTCCAGGTGCCGTACCCGCCCGACCAGGTGCCATAGCCGCCGCTCCAGGTGCCGTACCCGCCCGACCAGGTGCCATAGCCGCCAGCCCAACCCTCGAAATCACCATGCAGCTTGAATTCGCCGGTGGTCTCGTCATAATACGAGAACCCTTCGTAATGGGTTGTGCCCGCCAGATCGGCCTGGATGTCGAGACCGCCATTCGCAGCGCCGGCGATATCGGCGTATACAGCATCCGGCGCATTGACCCGCCCCGCGCCTTGCTGCCACATGCTGTAATAGGCATCGGTCGTCACCGGGTCAACCCACGGGAATGCCGTGATCATCAAGCGGTATTTGACTTCGTCGGGAGTCAGCGCCTGATTATGAGAAAGGATCAAGGCGGCAACACCGCTCGTTGTTGCGGTGGCCTGGGAAGTGCCTGCCATCGAGAAATAGGTTGCCGTTACCCAGTTTGCCTGGTGGTTCTGCGCCAGATAGCTCCACGGCATCATGCTCGAAACCATGTGCGCTCCCGGTGCAACCAGGTCGGGTTTGACGAACCCATCCAATGTCGGCCCGGCCGCAGAGAACGAAGCGATGTAGTCGTCGTTCCAGTCCAGAGGGGTGTAATTATCGGTGAATGCGCCCACGGTTATAACATAGGGATTGTTCCCCGGAACGCCGATGGTCATCGGTGAGGAGCCGCCATTGCCGCCAGCTACGACGACCGTAATCCCCGCGGCCCAGGCTTGCATGACCGCCTGATTCAGGGGATCAGCCCAATAGGGTGATTGCACAGGGGATACCAGTGAAAGATTCATCACCCGGATGTTGTAATCATCCTTGTGATTGATCACCCACTGGATTCCCTGGATCGTCCGTTCGTAAGTACCGCCGCCATTTTCATCGAGAACCCGCACCCCCACCAGCTTGACGCCCGGCGCAACCCCGTTGTATTTGCCATCGGGGCCTTTCTGGCTGTTGGCGATAATGCCCGCTACGTGCGTTCCGTGGCCGTTGGGATCTTTCGGGAGGTATTTACCCTCGACATAATCCTTCCAGGCGACAATTCTGAAATTCTTTCCGTTGATATCCTTGAAAAGGCCCTGATGCCAGCCCAAACCCGTATCTACAACCGCAACTGCAACGCCGGTGCCATTAGTACCCTGGCTCCAAACCACATCCGCCCCAATAACCTCGGGGTAATCGGTAGCCGGGATATTGTTACCGAGAGCGGTATTCGATACAAGTTTGACTTCGGCATTCGGGAAAATGTTGGTGATGGCTGGCTCTTGCAACAATGCGTTGACCACTGAAACCGGGAGAGTCGCCCCCACCCCTTTGATGATCTCCAACCGTGAGGTCACCGTGCCGCCATACTGCTCGACCAGCCGGGTAACAGCATCCAAATTTCCCCCTTGTACGATGAATGAGCGGACAATTGCCGGGTTGCCTGCAATTGGAGCAGCGAAAAGTGAGGCCAAGAGCCCGGCGACGATCAAGAGAGCGAACAACTGCTTGAGAAGGGGGGATTTGGTTGCATTCATTTCTTCTGCCCTCCGCGCACGAGTGCGGTTAAAAGAAAAGACCTGACTGATAACATGCCAGGCCCGGTGATCGAATTCATGATATCTGAGATCTTCGGCAGCCTGGCGATCATAGCCGGTAGCCCGGCTTTAGACCCATTGCTTTGCGCCCCCGGCTTTCACCGGGTTTGCTATTTCGGATCGCTCTCAGTATAGCATAAATTTCGCGTAAAGTCAACTATAAATACATCATTTAATTTATTCGCATAATATATTGCATATCAACCTCTAAATCATGAAGTAACGTTGATGCAAAGCGCATAATTGTTTATCGCTCTTTCTCTCCGGGAAGAGGGCGGCTTTTGTATTACGTCCGTCCCTGTCAATAATGACAGTTAGCACTACCCAAAAAGTGCAAGGTAGCGATAATGAAAACTGAATCTATCCGATTTTCCCCTTCAAAAAAGGAGGTTTGCAATGCCCGTCAAGGGATGGATCGAAGTAAACGAACTGTTTTGCAAAGGGTGTGAGTTGTGCATCAGCGCATGCCCCCAAGATGTTCTTGCACTGGATATGGAACGCCTGACACCCAAAGGGTATCACCCGGTCGAATTAACCGGCGAAGGATGCACCGGCTGTGCGATTTGCGCGCTGGTTTGCCCGGAAGCCGCCCTCACCATTTACCGAGAAGCGCCGATCAAAGCGGCGGCCGCCAAGGTATCGGAGGTATCATGACTCGCGAATTACTCGAAGGTAATTACGCTATGGCAGAGGCCGCGGTGCGGGCAGGCGTCGAAGCCTACTTTGGCTACCCAATCACCCCCCAAACCGAAATCCTGGAGTGGATGTCGCATCGTATGCCCGAAGTCGGGCGCGCTTTCCTGCAAGCTGAGAGCGAAGTGGCGGCGATCAACATGCTATACGGCGCGGCCTGCACCGGCGCACGTGTTATGTCTTCCTCGTCCAGCCCCGGCGTCAGTTTGATGATGGAAGGTCTGTCGTATATCGCCGGCACCGAACTGCCGGTGGTGCTGATTGATGTGGTGCGCGGCGGCCCCGGCCTGGGCAATATTGCTCCCTCGCAAGGCGACTATAACCAGATCGTTCATGGCGGCGGGCATGGCGATTACTTCCCCATCGTTCTCGCTCCAGCCAGCGTACAGGAAGCCATTGACCTGACGGTGCTGGCTTTCGACCTGGCCGAAAAGTACCGCTCGCTGGCTTTCGTGATGGCTGATGGCAGCGTCGGGCAAATGATGGAACCCGCCGAGCTGCCCGAAATGCGCCCGGTGCGCAAAGAGCGCCCCGATTGGGCTGTGACCGGCGCAGTCGGCCGCGAACGCCGCATCCTCTCTTCGATTTATCTCAATGTCGAGCTGGAAGAGAAAACCAACTTCCGCCTGCTCGAGCGCTGGTACGAAGTCGAGAAAAACGAAATCCGTTATCGGGAATATTACCTGGATGACGCCGAATTCGTCATTGTGGGCTTCGGCACCGCCGGCCGGATCGCTCTCTCAGCCGTGCGGGCAGCCCGCGCCGAAGGCATCAAGGTTGGATTACTCCGTCCGGTAACTGTCAGTCCCTTCCCGGCGGCGCAGGTCGCCGAGCTGGCCCAAAAGGCCCAGGCGATGCTGGTCGTCGAAATGAACACCGGCCAGATGCTCAACGATGTTCTCCGCATCGTCAAGGGCGCCTGCCCCATCGAGTTTTATGGCCGCATGGGCGGCGTGGTGCCCTACCCCGATGAAATCCTCAATGAGATTCATCGCATCACCCGCGAGCCGGTATCACCTGACGGCGATCCCCGCCTGCGTTGGATGCAGCGGTTTACGCCCGGGCGCGGCCAATAGGCGCTTTGGCTGGAGAATATGACATGGATACCTCAGTTTCCACAGTAAAAAACCAAACCGTCTACATCCGCCCATCGGCGCTGACTGACACCCCCTCTCACTACTGCCCTGGCTGCACGCATGGCGTGGCTCACCGGCTGATCGCCGAGATATTCGACGAGATGGGCATCCGTGAAAAAGTGATTGGCGTTGCCCCAGTTGGCTGCTCGGTGTTTGCCTATAACTATTTCGACACAGACTTTGTCGAAGCAGCCCACGGGCGCGCCCCCGCTATGGCAACCGGTATCAAACGCTTGCTCCCCGACCGGGTTGTGTTTACCTATCAAGGAGACGGCGATCTGGCCTCCATCGGTATGGGCGAGATCATGCACGCTGCCGGGCGCGGCGAGAATATCACCGTGATTTTCATCAACAATGCAATTTACGGGATGACTGGCGGTCAAATGGCCCCCACGACTCTCCCAGGCCAGAAAACCTCTTCTTCACCGAGTGGGCGCGACGTCGAAACAATGGGATTTCCTATCCACATGGCGGAAGTCCTCGCCAAGATGGAAGGCTCCGGTTATATCGTCCGGCGCAGCCTGCACGATCCCAAGAATATCCGTCTGGCAAAGAAGGCCATTCGCACGGCCTTCGAAGCGCAGGTACGCGGGCTGGGCTTCTCGATGGTCGAGTTGTTATCTTCGTGCCCGTCTAACTGGGGAATAACCCCGCTCGAATCCCTCAAGTGGATCGAGGAAAAGATGGTCCCGGTTTACCCCCTGGAAGATTTCAAAGTCGCGCCGACGCTGGCGGGATTGAAGTTCTAAGCGCCTACCCGATAGCTGGAGTGCAGACTTTAGTCTGCGAGCTTCTGCGGGCTAAAGCCCGCACTCCAGCGATACTCGGGATAGACACAAGGAGAAGGTTATGCAAACTGAAATCGTTATTGCAGGATTTGGCGGCCAGGGAGCTTTGTTCGCCGGGCAGATTCTTGCTTTCGCAGCAATTGACTCCGGGCTGGATGTAACCTGGATGCCTTCTTACGGCCCCGAGATGCGCGGCGGCACGGCCAACTGCACCGTGGTCATCGCCGACGAGGAGATCGGTTCCCCGTTGGTACGCCATGCCAAAGCAGCCGTGGTGTTGAACCTGCCATCTTTGGAAAAATACGAGCCGCTGCTGGCAAAAGACGGTGTCCTGATCGTCAACGCCTCACTGGTCAACCGGAGCGTGACCCGCTCCGATGTGGATGGTCTGCTCATCCCGGCGCAAGAAATCGCCGAGACCATCGGCAACCGCCGGCTCACCAACATGGTCATGTTAGGTGCACTGGTCCAGAAGCTGCCGGTGCTGCCTTTGAAGGCTATCGAAGATGCGCTCAACAATCATCTCCCTGAGCGCCATCGCCGGATGCTGCCATCCAACCTGGAAGCGCTCCGCCAGGGGGCGGCTTACGCCCGTGGCGAGCTAAAGGTCGAAGGGGTGGGCCTGGGGGCGCTGGAACCCACCGAGACGGTCGCCCCCACCTCGGTTTGAGATCAGCAGTCAAGACTCCCGGAGTTTCCAAAAACTCCGGGAGTCTTTTTGTTATCGCGCCTGTGGTAAAATCCTGCCCATGAAACATCACACCGGCTCCATTGAAGTCGTCACAGGCTCTATGTTCAGCGGTAAAACCGACGAGCTGATCCGCCGTCTGCGCCGCGCTACCATTGCCCGCCAAAAAGTGCAGGTTTTCAAGCCGATCATTGACAACCGATATGCCGTGGAAAAGGTCACTTCCCATGCAGGCAGTGATTACGAAGCAATCCCTGTTCAGAATTCATCGGATATTCTTGCCTGCCTGGAAAAAGGCACCACGGTTGTAGCGATTGACGAGGCGCAGTTCTTCGATGAAGGCATCATTTCCCTCGTCCACGAGCTGGCTAATCGAGAGCTGCGCGTCATCGTCGCCGGGCTGGATATGGATTTTCGTGGTGAGCCGTTCGGGCCGATGCCAGTGCTCATGGCGCAAGCCGAACGCGTGGACAAACTGCAAGCGATTTGCATGACGTGCGGCGAGCCGGCCTCGCGCACGCAGCGGCTGGTCAACGGCCGCCCGGCGCGGTATCACGATCCGGTGGTCATCGTCGGCGCCTCGGAGCTATACGAGGCGCGCTGCCGCAAACACCACGATGTTCCACGAGATTGATATGCAAGATTACCACGAGTTCCTCTCGGAAATTCTCATCCCGGAAGATGTGCTTCAAAATCGCATTGCTGAAGTGGGCGCAAAGATCAGCCGCGATTACCACGGGCAGGATTTGCTGTTGGTGTGTATCCTGCGCGGCGGCGTCCTGTTCCTGGCCGATCTGATGCGCCACATCACCGTGCCGCACACATTGGATTTCATGGCAGTTTCCTCTTACGGGGTCGGCGCGCGCAGCACCACCGGGCAGGCGCGTATCAACCTCGACCTGAACACGGACATTCATAATCGCAATGTGCTGCTGATCGAAGACATCGTGGACAGCGGTTACACGATCAAATCTGTGATGGAAATTCTGAGCGCCCGCAAGCCGAAAACACTGCGGATTTGCGCACTGCTCGACAAGGCCGAGCGCCGGGAGATCCCCGTTCCGCTCGATTATTGCGGATTCACGATTCCAGATAAATTCGTCTTCGGTTATGGGCTAGACATTGACGAGTATTATCGCAATCTGCCGTTCGTTGGGGTGTTAGATATCGCTAAATATCACCCCGAAGGGTGAAGATGCCCGTTTCTCAACCCAATCAAATAGCGGGTTTGAAGCCCTACGCCGGGCGGTGGGTCGCCCGGCTGGGGCAGCGCATCGTCGGGCAGGGCGGGACACCCGATCAGGCCATGCTGGCCGCAAAAGCGCTCCGCTTCAAAGAGACCCCTCAAGTGATATTCGTGCCAACCACACAACCTCTCAGTTTTCTACCAATACTGGAAAAAATCGCCCAGGCGATGCCGGCTAATAAATCCGCTTATCTGGTGGGCGGCGCAGTGAGGGACGCGCTGCTTGGGCGCGCCGGCCACGATCTGGATTTTGTTGTTCCTACGGGAGGGATTGCACTCGGGCGGAAACTCGCCGATGCGTTGGAAACCGGCTTCTTTCCGATGGACGAAGCCCACGACACAGCCCGGTTGTTTCTCTCCCAGCCGGATGGGAGCCGCGTGATTGTGGATATTTGCTCATTCCGAGGGCCAGACCTGGAGAGCGACTTGCGCGCCCGAGATTTCACCATCAACGCCATGGCCGTTGAGATTCGCCGCCCCCAGGAATTGCTCGATCCCCTGGGCGGCGCCACCGATCTGCGAGCCAAGACGCTGCGCGCCTGTTCAGACTCCACCTTTACCGACGATCCCCTGCGGATTTTACGCGCCATCCGCCAGGCCGCCGCGCTCGGCCTGCGCATCCACGCCGATACGCGCACCCTGATGCGCCAGTCGGTCAACCGGTTGGGGCAGGTTTCACCCGAACGCCTGCGCGACGAATTGTTCCGAATGCTGGACGGGCCATCCCCTGATGCTTGTTTGCGGGCGCTGGATTTACTGGGTGTCTTGCCGCATATTTTGCCGGAGCTGCCCCCTCTCAAAGGTTTGCAGCAATCTCCGCCGCACGTCAGCGATGTGTGGACGCACACGCTTAATACACTGAAACAGCTCGATGCGCTGCTGAAAGCCCTTCAACCTGACTACGATCCCGACCAGGCCGCCAATTTAACCCTGGGGTTAGCGGTGCTCCGCTTGGGGCGCTACCGCCAGCAATTGAGCGCGCACTTATCCTCTCAACTCAACGCTGACCGCTCACTGCGCCCGCTGCTCTTCCTGTCGGCGCTGTATCACGATACCGGCAAAGCCAGCACGCAAACGACTGACGACTCCGGGCGCGTTCGTTATTTCGACCATGACACGGTTGGCGAGAAGCTCGCAGTTGGGCGCGGGCGCGCCTTACGATTGAGTAACCTGGAAATCGAACGCATTGGAATGGTGGTGCGCCACCACATGCGCCCCCTGCTGCTGGGTCAGGCGGGAGAAATACCCAGCCGAAGAGCGATCTACCGTTTCTTCCGGCGCGTCGAAGCGGCGGGGGTAGATATTTGCCTGCTTTCGCTGGCAGATTTCCTGGCAACCTATGGAACGACGCCGCCCCCTGAGGCATGGGCCAGGCATCTCGACATAGTTCGGGCTTTGCTCGAAGCCTGGTGGGAAAAACCCGAAGAGAGCGTCAGGCCGGCGGACATATTGAATGGCAGCGAACTGATGGCATTGTTCGATTTACCCGCTGGACCACAAATCGGACATGTGCTCGAAGCTGTGCGCGAAGCCACCGCCACCGGGCAAATTCGAACTCGCGATGAGGCGCTCACTTTTGTTCGGGAAATGCTGGATCAAAGGCGGTAATTTTTATACCCCAAACCAATGGAACCTGACGCAGTAAAAACGAGTGTCGGACGGGTTATGCCCGCCTGACACTCGTTTTACCGTCGTTATATTCGAGATTACTTTTACGGGTAAATATCATCCAAATATGGCATATAATAAGCACGGCAGCCTAATGGATGAGAACAGAATGCGACAGGCAGCATCGGAACTTGATCTTTCGGATATGTCCCGGCTAGGTCATCACATGCCGGGCAGGCATCGGGCGGCACAGCAATAACAATATACTTGACGCGTGGATTGGCTTGCAATCGTTTTAACGCTTGAGCTGCCGGGCTGTTGGCCCAGGCTTCGTAGTCACGATCTTTTATTTGAAATGCTAATTCAGGGACTGTTTGCTTGCGATCGAGGGGTGATGTCACTGGGATACCTCCGGGTTCTACCGGATTCTATCGCAAGCAGGAAAATTTTACTACCCCTGGCTGGCTTCGAGTTGAGATGAAGACACCGAAGTCGCGACGATTTCGGCGTGCGAGCGCCGGGTCAGTGTGTTCAAATGAGAAATCAAGACACTGCTCGAAACCGGTTTAACCAAATAATCATCAGCACCTGCATCGAGTGCACGCGCAATGACCTCGGGCTTATTGACCACCGACAACATCAAAATAGGCACAGCACTGAAGTTCCGGATGGACTCGCAAACTTCCCACCCCATCATGACAGGCAAAACTTGATCGAGGATGACAATATCCACATGAGTCGAGGCGGCAGCCGCAATCCCATCAGAAGCAGAGTTCGCCACCAAAACGTCGAAACCGTTCGTTCTTAACAAGACCGAAAGCATGTCCGTCATATCAATGTCATCATCAATGATAAGTACCCTGTACAATCTAAACCTCCCAGGCGTTGAAGATTTTGCTGGTTTGTGTCATGATTCTACTCACCCAAAGCCACTCAAATGACTCAACCCCCACACCCGTTTATCAACCTACAGTCGTTCTGATTATCCCGCAAAAGCCTGTGAGTGTACCTTACAATTAGTTTACAATGGCGTTTGCCTTGCGTTCAAATGAAAGTAACGATATGATTATGAGAACCTGGATTATGGATTGAAATCATGCCTGAAACGCTGAAAAACTGCCCCCGCTGTGGAGTAACGGTCGCCGATAAAGATTGTCAATGCCCTCAATGTGGTTTGGATCTTTTGCTGGCGCGCCTCCTGGCCGAAAGCGATCTTCCGCCCAATGAATTATCTTCCCCGATGACGCCGGAGATTCTAGTTCCCCGGCTGGGAGAATACTTGATCGAGCGAGGGGTACTGAAACCGGATGAATTACACCGCGCCCTGGAATACCACCAAAAACTGGCTGCCGAGGGAAAACCACGATTGTTAGGGCAAGTGCTCCTGGACTTACAGCTCGTAGATCGGGAAACATTGGATCAGGTTGTTACCGAACAAATTTTACACCTTCACGCGGCGCTTCAGGATACAAACAAGCAACTGGAAAACCGGGTGCATGAGCGAACCATAGATTTGCAGAATGCGCTTAACAAACTATCCGATATGAACCGGCTTAAATCAAATTTCATATCGAATATATCTCATGAGCTGCGCACACCGCTGACCCATATCAAGGGGTATCTCAGCCTGTTAGCCGAGGGCAGTTTGGGATCATTGAATGATTCCCAAAAAGAGGCGTTCGATGTGTTGATACGCGCCGAGACGCGCCTCGAGCAGTTGATCGAAGATTTGATCTGGTTTTCCCTCGCCGCACGCGGCGAGTTAACTCTTAACCTAAACCCCACCAGTGTCAGTGATCTGATCTACACGACAATGGCGCGTTCCGAGAAACTGGCAAAGGCGCGCAAGATTTCAATTAATGTGCTGGTTGACAAAAATTTACCCCTCGTGATCGTAGATGGCGAAAAGATTTCCTGGGTAATCCTGCAATTGCTCGACAATGCCATTAAATTCACTCCCAAAGGTGGAACTGTTACGGTCAGTGCAACTCACGACGACGGAATCGTTACCCTGGGCGTTACCGATACCGGCATTGGCATACCAGCTAATCGGCTCGATGAGATCTTCGAGCCATTTCACCAGTTGGACGGTTCTGACAAACGCAACGCCAGCGGCACAGGATTAGGCCTGGCTCTCGCCCAACGCATCATCGAATCGCACGGTTCCACCATCAAAGTCCGCTCCGAAGTTGGCAAGGGCACACACCTAGAATTCACGATGCCACGCGTCAAGGATAATTATGGTTGGTAAATCTCCCTCCCCGGCAGATCTCAAACCGAAAGAACTAGAGGCGGTTTATGCCATCAGCCGGGCGGTAGCGCTCTCGGAAGGCATCAATCAGGCCCTGGATGATATTGTCAATCTGACTCGCTCGGTTTTCATATTCGACAACATGGTTTTGTATCTCGTAGGGGAAAACGAGACACTCGAACCCCGGTATGCGCGGGTCATCGGCCGCGGCCGTTCAGCCGAAGCCAACCTGGCTTGGGGAGACGCACTTGCTAACGATGTTTACCACTCATTAGAAACAATGACAGCCAGTGAGCAATTGGACGGCTGGCAAGAGGACCGCCTGGCATCGCGCTTTTTCCTGGGTATTCCGCTCAGGTTGACGGAGGGCATCCTGGGAGCCCTGGTTTTCGGCCGGTTTGGCGGCCCCCCGTACTCTCCAGATCAAACTCACTTGGCCGAGTTCATCGCTTCCCATATTGCCCAACTGGTCCACCGGCAACATCTGGTTGAACGTATCGCCAACCTGGAAGCTGATCGCCGCTTGAGCCAGCTTCAGCATGATTTCATTGCTATGATTACGCATGAATTGAACACACCTTTGGGCTTTATCAAAGGTTACGCGACGACCCTATTACGAAAGGATACAACCTGGGATGAAAATTCGCGCCTGGAATTTTTGACGGTTATTGACGAAGAGGCCGATCGCCTGCGCGAATTGATTGACGATCTACTTGATTCATCCCGATTGCAAGCTGGTACGCTCAAGATGACGTTTGAAGCTGTTCGATTGGATACTCTGCTGCGCGATATCATTTCGCGAGTACAATCCCGCTCGGATGAGACCCCTCCTCGGCTGGTCATCAAAAGCAGCCCGGTGATTCAGGGTGATCCTATCCGCCTGGCGCAGGTATTCGATAATTTATTGAGCAACGCTGCCAAATACGCCCCACAGGCACCCGTAACGATCATCCTCGAAGCAAACAAAGAACAGGTTCATATCATCGTCAAAGACGAAGGCCCAGGCATCGCCCCGGAACATCTCGATAAAATTTTTGAGCGGTTCTACCGCATTCCCGATCTTCAAACCGCAGCTCGAGGGACTGGCATGGGCTTATTCATTTGTCGTCAAATTGTCAGCGCCCACCGAGGGATCATCAATGCTGAATCGGAGCCTGGAAAAGGGGCTGCTTTTCACATCACGCTGCCATTGTCGCAGCCTTCTGTAATAAAACCTGGAGGATAACATGGCTACGCGCATACTTTTAGTAGATGACGAACCCCGCTACGTCCGTCTCATGGAAGCCAATCTGATCACCGAAGGGTATCAGGTGCTCAAAGCCTTCAACGGGCAGGAGGCGGTTCAAATCGTTGCAGAACACAAACCAGACCTGGTTATTCTCGATGTGATGATGCCGGTGCTGGATGGTTTCACAGCTTGCGAGCGAATCCGGAAATTTTCCAATGTTCCGATCATCTTCGTGACCGCAAAAGGCGAAGAGAAAGATCGCGTACACGGGCTTGGTATGGCGGATGATTACATTGTCAAACCTTTCTCGGCTACGGAGTTGCTCGCCCGTGTGCGCGCTGTTCTGCGGCGGACGCAGAAATCGGGGGCGGTATCGCAGCAAGCTGTTTTTGTCCATGGCAACCTGCGCATTGATTTGGCGCGCGCCGAAGTATTTCGCGACGAACGGATGATTTTCCTTTCGGCAACCGAGTACCGCCTGCTCCTGCAACTGGCGCAAAACGTTGGGCGGGTGCTACCCCCCGAGCAATTACTGAAAGACGTTTGGGGTGACGAGTACCGCGGGGACAAGGAAATCCTGTGGGTCAGTATCTCCCGCTTGAGACAAAAGATCGAGGATGATCCACGCAGCCCCAGGCACATCGTCACCAAATCGGGCCTGGGATATTGTATGCCATCGCTCGATGAGGGTTAATGGAGTTATCACGATGAAAGTCGAATTTGACGAAAAAGGGAAGATCTTTACAGAAGTCGTCGCCAAGGATGAAGTTTTCTCAGAACTCCAGACTACAACCCACATCATTCGAGGCTACGTTCACGTCAGAAAAAACGACCGGATGACCGACGAAGTCAACCGGGATGAACGTTTTTTGGCAATTACCTCTGCCACAATCTGCAACCCGGATGGAAGTACTCGCTACACGACCGATTTCCTGGTCGTCAACCGCAATCACATTATCTGGCTAATGCCAATAGACGAAAAGGTTGATGCTTCTGGAAAGGATGAAAGCAGTTCATGAGTCTGCCATCTTCTCCCAACAGTCCGAGAAGCGCTCAGGCCGCTAACCTGGCAAAACTCAAGGCTTTCCTCATCAGCACTGTCACGCGTGAGTTGGATGCGTCAGCCATGCCCCTGGCAGACCGGCAAAAGGCGATTCGCGAAGGCCTGGAAGCGGCCTACCGGCAGACGAATGTCACTCTCCCCGACAGCCTGCGCATCCAATTATTCCGCGACATTCTGGATGATCTGACCGGCTACGGCCCAATCCAGCCTTTCCTTGACGATCCAGAAATTACCGAGGTGATGGTCAATGGCCCCAAGAAGGTGTACATCGAGAGGAAGGGCAAGCTCGTCAAAACCAACGTTACCTTCGAAAACGACGAGCACGTGTTGCGCATCATCGAGCGCATCGTGTTGCCTCTCGGACGGCGTATTGACCCGGAAAGCCCTGCTGTGGACGCCCGCCTCCCCGATGGCTCGCGGGTCAATGCCATCATCCCGCCGGTCTCGATTGACGGGCCGAGCATCACGATTCGGAAATTCAGCAAAGAAAAGTTGACGATTCAACAGTTGATCGAATTCAAAACGCTCACCCCGCAAATTGCTGAATTTCTCAGAGCCTGCGTGATCGCCCGCTTGAATATCGTCATCTCTGGCGGGACCGGCTCGGGGAAAACCACGCTGCTCAACGTACTCTCCAGTTTCATCCCCGAAGAGGAGCGCATCGTCACCATCGAAGATGCCGCCGAGCTGCGCCTGTCGCAGGATCACATCGTGCGCACCGAGGCCAAACCCGCCAATATCGAGGGGCGCGGCCAGGTGACCATTCGCGACCTGGTGCGTAACTCGCTACGGATGAGGCCGGACCGCATTGTCATCGGGGAAGTACGCGGCGGCGAGGCGCTCGATATGCTGCAAGCCATGAACACGGGTCATGATGGCTCGCTGACGACGCTTCATGCCAATACACCGCGCGATGCCCTCTCCCGGTTGGAAACGTTGGTATTGATGGCCGGAATGGATCTGCCTCTCAAGGTTGTCCGGCAGCAAATTGCTTCGGCAATTGACTTGATTGTTCAGCAATCCCGGATGAAGGATGGTTCCCGGAAAATTATCGCCGTCACCGAAGTTGCCGGTATGGAGGGCGACACCATCGTGATGACGGATATTTACAAACTCGACCAAACTGGCGTTCGACCGGATGGATCAGTTATTGGTGAGCTGAAACCCACCGGCATCCGACCGCTGTTTACATCAAGATTGGAAGCGGCCGGTTTCAAATTGAGCGCTGAGCTTTTCGGCGCCGGTATGTCCGATGTCTTAACGATGGATCGCCGGAGACGATAGGAAAACAGGTATAATGAGCAAAAGCTATATCTGTGACAGTGGAGAGAACAGGCTATGAAGATCAATCCAAAGGCAACGACAATCCGTGCAAAGAAACTTGGCGTTTTAATTCGAGGGGTACGACAAGCGCTGAATAAAAGCATCGAAGAATGTGCCGAATTGGTCGGAACCACCCCGGAGTTGTTCGAAGCCTACGAATTGGGGGAAAAATCGCCATCTCTTCCAGAGCTGGAGGTTATCGCCTTTTCCCTGGGAGTGCCAATCGAGCATTTTTGGGGTCAGACCGCATCACTCCAAGACTTATTCACCACCCGCCAGGTGGACTCGGCGCAGATCGTCAGCTTGCGGCAAAGAATCATCGGCGTAATGCTCCGACAGGCCCGCACGAAAACCTCTCTCTCACCGGCAAACCTGGCCGAGTTAGCCGGACTTCCCGATGAGCGATTGGAACTTTACGAAATGGGCGAGATGCCCATTCCTCTACCCGAGCTGGAAGCCCTGGCAGCCGCGTTGGATACACCCATGCGCGATTTTCAGGACCGCGCCGGCCCAATTGGTTCATGGTTCATTCAGCAGCGCATATTGAAGGATTTTCAAGAATTGTCGCCGGAATTACAGGCTTTCGTCTGCAAACCCGTCAACCGTCCTTATTTGGAACTTGCCCAACGATTGAGCGAAATGTCAGTGGAAAAGCTCCGCAGCGTTGCCGAGGGTTTATTGGAAATTACCCTGTAACCAAATTTCCATAAGAGCAATCATCCAGAACCATTCAACGGGTTACCCAATCAACGATGACTCTCTCCAATCCAATCTCCGTTCGAACGGTTGAATTACAAGATCGAAGCCGGTTGGCAAACCTGATCCATTTCGAATCGAACGTACACCGTCACCTGGATTGGCGGTCGCCCCTGGATTGGTTCGGCCATAGCCCTTACCTGGTTGCCGAGAGAAACGACAAAATTGTCTCGACCCTGGTTTGCCCTCCAGATCCCCCGGAGGTAGCCTGGGTTCGTTTGTTTGCTGCTTCGTCAGAGATCACCGCCGATGAGGCCTGGGCCTGCCTCTTTCCCGTCGCGCTGGACTTGCTCTCTCGCCAGCACGAATGCCATATTGCAGCCATCCCCACCCAACTCTGGTTCCAGCGACTTCTCGAGCAAAACCAATTTGTGCATGCACACAACATCGTTATGCTGACCTGGGAATCAGGGTTCAAACTTCCGAGCACGAACCGACCGCTGGTTTCGATCCGGCCCATGCAAGAGGACGATCTGCCAAACGTCTGTGATGTAGATTGCGCTGCATTCGGCTACGTATGGCGCAACTCGCTCGAATCCCTGAAAATCGCCTTCAATCAAGCCGTGATTGCCACCGTTGCCGAGGATGAAGATGGCATCGTCGGCTATCAAATCAGCACACCAACCCCCATTGGGGGTCATCTGGCGAGATTGGCTGTCTTACCCGATGTTCAACACAAAGGGATCGGTTACGCCATTGTCCGCGACCTGCTTGTCCAATTCGGGCGGCGTAAGGCGTGGCGGGTCACGGTCAACACGCAAGAAGACAATATCGCCTCGCTCAAACTTTATGAAAAAGCTGGATTTTCACGCTCCGGCGAAGAATATCCGGTTTATCTCTACGAACCCGATCGAAAAAATTGTTGAGTGCTGGGAGGAATTATGCCCTACGTCAAAGATGCAGTCATCGTCAATGCGCTGGTGAGGCAGGCGCTCGTCGCTGCTCAAGAGGTCATGGGTGAAAACGGCCTGAACGCAGTTTTGCGCACATCGGGATTAGCGCGTTTCATCGGCAATCTGCCCCCCGATGATATGAATCCCGGTGTAAATACCTCAGAATACGCAAAACTCAACGAGGCTATCGAGGCTTTTTACGGGCGCGGCGGGCGGGGGATGCTCCGTCGGGTTGGAAAAGCATCGTTTCAGTATGGCATCCGGGAGCAGGCCGCTCTGCTCGGCCTGGCGGGAGTGGCGCTCAAAGTTCTGCCTCCCCGCCAGCGCATCAAATTCATTCTGAATGCGATGGCCAACGCCCTCAAGAAAACCAACCCCCAGGTGGAAGCCTGGGTTGACGAATCCGGCGGCAAGCTGGCTTATGTGGATAAGACGTGCGCCATCTGCTACGGGCGCGCCAGCACCCAACCCATCTGCCATTTGTATATCGGCTCGGTGGGCGAAGCTGTGCGCTGGGCGACCGGCGTCGAGCACACCATCACCGAGACGCACTGTGTTGGCAAAGGGGACGAATACTGCCGCTTCGAGGTGGGCGATCCAGTGGGATGAAACATTTTCGCGGGAAAATATCGAGCGCCTGAGGCGGCAAGCCTACAGGCGCTCTTGTTTAACGCCAAGATGGAGATGGTCACAAGTTCGTAGTGACGACTTCAGTCGTCCAGGTAAGCAAGCGACTAATGTCGCTAATACGAGCCAAAGCTCCCGTAAGCTACCGCTTGATCGGCGTACAGGCTCACCAACCGGTCGAGATCAAAGGGCCAGGCATACACAAACGTTACTGCCGGGTGTTGCTGGCGGGCGTCATCCACTGCCCCGGCGATTTCGGCCTCGGTGTGCTCGTTGCCGCGCAGCAGCATCGTCGGGATGATCAGCACCCGCTTTGCCCCCTCCTCTACAGCCCGGTGGAGCGCTTCACCCACCTCCGGCGCGCAAAACTCGTTGTAGCCTACGATCACCCGGCAGTTAATCCGGGCTGCTAACGCAACAGCCAACTCATCCACCGCAGTTTTATAGGGATCATTGGAACCAGTGCGCGGCCAGGCTCGCACTTCCCGCTCCAGCGAATGCCGCCAGGATTGCACTCCCGGCAGGCGCGCCAACCGCCGCCCGGCCATCTCCAATGCCATCAGCAGCCCCACACGGGCGCGCGGATAATCCGTCGCAGGCGCGCCGTGTGCGGCAAGGACAATCATCGTATTTTCGGGTAGACTCACAGCAGCGAGTTTAGCCAGAAACCTGCCAACTGTCAACTATCAGACTGAGCAAAACTATCGGGGAAGACCCCGGAGTTTTGAAAACTCCGGAGGGCTTTGCTTCCGATCATAAATATCATAAAATGACGCATAGTCCGTTTATCAACGATTACCCTCGAAGGAGCGATCTTGTGAACGAAACCATCCAGATCCGCGAAGGCTTACCTTACCCGCTGCGCTGGCGCGCCGCTGAATTGTTCTACGACGCATTTCGGCAGAAAGCCCAGGCGCTCCTCGGTTCGAAAGCCCACGCAGTTTCGATCCTGGCGCGCGACATCGAATCCGATCAGGCCATCGTGGCTTTGCGCGGCGGCGACCTGGCAGGGTTGGCTGGTATCCAGCACAACCGCAAGCCATTCCTGAACGTTCACTTTTCCACTCTGGTGGACGAGTACAGCCTGTTTCCGGCGCTGTACCGCGGCTTTATCGCATCCTTCTACCGGCGGCCTTACCGGCCTGGTGAGCTGGTGATGGATGGCATCGCGGTTGACGAGCGGCTGCGCGGTCAGGGCGTGGGAACCCGCCTGCTGCAAGCCGTGATCGAGTTCGCTGCGAAGCACGATTACCACACGGTGCGGCTCGATGTAGTGGATACCAACCCGAAGGCCCGCGCCCTCTACGAAAAAATGGGCTTTGTCGCCACGGTTACGCATCGCTACCCATTTACCCGCCGCTGGATGGGTTTTTCCGCCTCGACGACGATGATCCGGCGAATTGCCTGAGATTCACCAAAAAAGAATTCACCGCGGAGTTCGCGGAGATCGCAGAGAATTGAAGAAAAAACTCCGCGCTCTCTGCGATCTCTGCGGTGAACGATTCATTTGCCGCCCATCAAGCGCGCCAGGCTTTCGGTGAACGGCGGATAGGCCACACCGCGCTCGGTGATGATGGCGGCTAACCGCGCGGCGGGGGTCACATCGAAAGCGGGATTGGCGACGGAAGCCCCTTCCGGGGTGATGCGCACCCCAGAGATGTGCGTGATTTCCTCGGGGGGGCGCATCTCGATGGGAATGTCGCCGCCGGTTGGGGTCGCCAGATCCACGGTGGATGACGGCCCGGCAGAATAGAACGGCACGCCGTGTGCGGAAGCCGCCAGCGCCAGATTATACGTGCCAATTTTGTTAGCCACATCGCCATTAGCAGCCACTCGGTCGCAGCCGACAATGCACAGATCAATCTTTTGGGTGCGCATGATGTGCCCGGAAGCGCCATCGGGAACAACGGTGAAAGGGATCCCCATTTGTTGAAGCTCCCAGGCGGTCAGGCGCGCACCCTGCAAGCGGGGGCGAGTCTCGTCAACGAAAACGTGTACCTGCTTGCCCTGCTCGTGGGCGTAACAGATCACTCCCAGCGCCGTGCCGTAACCACCGGTGGCCAGCGGGCCGGTGTTGCAGTGATGGTAGATGTTGGCATTGTCGGGAATCAAGGGAAAGGCATTGCGGGCGATATCCAAGTCCATTTGCAGGTTTTCGGCATCAATCGCCTGCGCTTCGGTGACCGCGGCCGAACGCAGCGCATCGGCTGTGGCGAGGGCCGGATCGGAGAGCCGGGCCAGCATCCGGTCGAGCGCCCAGCCCAGGTTGACCGCCGTGGGGCGCGCTGCCCGTAGGGTCGCGGCGGCCTGGGCGAGGGTTTCTCTCAGGCAGCCGGGATCATCGGGGCCGCGTACCGCCGCCAATGCCAGGCCATACCCGGCAGCCAGCCCAATCGCCGGGGCGCCGCGAATCACCATATCTCGAATCGCCGCGGCGACCGCTTCAAAATCAATGTAATCCAGGGTTTTCAATTGCTCCGGGATGAGCCGCTGATCAATCATACGGACCACGGGCTTTCCGTCCGCTCCCGGACACCATTCGATGGCATGGTATGTCATGGGAATACTCCTGTGAGGGGATGTACAAACTATAACACAATTCGTAGCCCAACCCACTTCGCTTCACTCAGTGCAGGCTCTTGTGGGTGAAGCGCACGGGCGCAAGGCCCTAGACTACCGGGGCGGCGCGTTCGCCGTAAAAATCCACGATCTGCCGGGCGAAGTCGAGAACAGTGAGGCGCAGCGCTTCGGGGGCCAGGATTTCCACTGCCCGCCCAAAACTCAACAAGCGTTCGCGGGCAGCGGGGAGCGATTCGAAAGGCAGGTCGAGCGTGCGCCAGCCTTCGGCGTCGGGTGGGCTGGCTTTCGCCGTAAGGTCGCGTCCGTTCTCGCCGAAGTAGCGCGGCAGCAGCTCGTACAACGCCGGAGAGATGCGCACGGTGGCGATGAACACCGGTCGGCTGGTCTCGAATTCGCGGCACCACGCCTCCCAAAAGGCGGGCAGGTCGAAATCCGGGGGACGCTCGAAGGTCTCGGGAAGCAGGTCAGCGGCGAGCACGTGCGAGACGCGTACAGCGCGGGGGGTATCCTCGCGGGCGAAGACGAGATACCATACGTTGGCCTTCGCCGCCAACCCAAGTGGGGCAACGACTTGCTCGATTTCAGCGCCAAAAAAGGAGCGGAATACCAGCCGAACATAGCGATCCTGCCAGACGGCGCGCTGTAAATCTAGCAGGAATGGCGTTGGCTCGTCGGCCTGGAACCACCAACTGGCGTCGAGGTGGATGCGCTGGCGGGCGAGAGTCTCGTCGGGGCGGCGGGAGGCGGGCAAGGAGGCGGTCAGCTTGAGCAGCGCCGATTTCAGCTCCTGGCTGACGCCCAGTTGAGCCAACGGTGAGGGGATGTTGAGCATGAACAGCGCCTGGGTTTCGTTGGCGGTCAGGCCGGTGAGCGTGGTGCGGTAGCTTTCGAGCAGCTCGCAGCCTCCGCCGGGGCCGCGTTCGGTGTAGACTGGCGCGCCCGAGGCGCTGAGCGCCATCAGGTCGCGGTAGATCGTGCGCTCGGAGACTTCCAGCTCGCGCGCCAGATCGCCAGCGGTCATCCGTCCGCGAGTTTGTAGAAGCATGAGAAGGGATAATAAACGGTCAGCGCGCATTAAAAGCCTTTTCGTATGAAAATGGGTAATAGTTTTCAGAGGTGGATCTAAACACAAAGGTGACGAAGGGCACACGAAGGGCACAAATATTTATAATAGTGCTACTTTGTGAACCCTTCGCGCCCGTTGTGTTTAAAGGCTTTCTCGCCTGCGGCGGGAAATATCCCAGATTTGGAGTGCAAGAGAGTGCTACGCACTCTCTTGCACTCCAAATCTGGGGATTCCTCCCGTTGGAACCGGGAGAACCCTTGAATTTTACCAGAATTCCTGACATAAGGTGTCAGGTAAGGGGTGCTAGAATACGGGCTAGACGTTCTCCGGAGAACGTGTTCGGAACACGATCCGAACATATCTTGCACACAAAGGAGAGATTTCAATGGACGAGATCGAAGTTCGCCTGGTCAAACTGGAGCCGATGCGCATCATCTGCTTCAATGGGTTCGGCAAAGAGCCAGAAAGCCTGGCTTATAGCAAGATGATCGCCTGGGCAAAGGCAAAAGGGTTGTTCACCGACGGGAAGGAGCACCGCTTCTTCGGCTACAACAACCCCGACCCCACCCCCGGCAGCCCGAATTACGGCTACGACGTGTGGGTCAGCGTAGACGAAACTATCCAGCCGGATGGTGAGGCGCGCCTGATCGAATTCACCAGCGGGTTATACGCCGTGACACGCTGTGAAGTTCATAATCCCTGGGAAGATATTCCCGCGGCCTGGAAAAAGCTGGTAAATTGGGTGGAACACAGCAAATATCGCTGCACCACGCACCTGTGCCTAGAGGAACATATCGGCGTCGAGACGCTGGAAGGCGGGGAATTCACGCTCGACCTGTTCCTGCCGATCGTCGAATAATTCATTCACCTCGGAGACCGCTGAGTCCGCAGAGTTAAATAGCATTTCTCTGCGTTCTCAGCGCTCTCCGCGGTGCAAAGGGGAATTGCCATCACAATCCAGCCCGTGCGCATCGGGTATAATCTGCCGCATGGCAAATCTCTTCGAAAAATGGAAAAATGGATTGGCCCGGACGAGCAAGGCGGCATTCGGGCAAATCGCCACCCTGCTGGGGGCGACGGAAATCACCGATGAAACCTGGGACGAGCTGGAAGCGCTGCTGATCCAGGCTGATCTGGGGGTTGAGACAGCCGATGCGATCCTCGAAGCGTTGGAGAATCGCGTGAGCCGCGAGGGGCTGCGGCGATCCGACGAGCTGCGCGCGGCCCTGCGGGAGGAGCTTCTCGCCCGGTTGGACAAGCCCCCGGTGATCAAATTCGATCAAAAGCCCGCGGTGATTCTGATTGTTGGCGTCAACGGCTCGGGCAAGACGACCACTATCGCCAAGCTGGGCAAACGTTTCGCCAACGAAGGCCGCAAGGTTCTCCTCGGCGCAGCCGACACCTACCGTGCCGCGGCGGTGGATCAGATCGAAATCTGGGCCGACCGGCTGAAGCTGCCGGTCATCTCCGGGCAGATGGGCGGCGACGCGGGCGCGGTGGCGTACGACTCGGTGCAATCGGCCATCTCGCGCGGGATGGACATGGTGCTGATTGACACCGCCGGGCGGCTGCACACCCGTTTCAACTTGATGGAAGAATTGAAGAAAGTGTACCGCGTGGTGGGCAAGGCGATGCCGGGCGCGCCGCATCAGGTGTGGCTGGTGATGGACGCCACCACCGGGCAAAATGCGCTGCAGCAAGCGCGGGCGTTCAAGGAAGCGGTAAAAGTGAATGGGGTGATCCTGGCGAAGCTGGATTCATCGGCGCGCGGCGGGATGGCATTCGCCATTCAAAAAGAGCTGGGGCTGCCGATCCTGTTTGCCGGGTTGGGCGAAAAACCGGATGATTTGCAGCCGTTCGACCCGGAGGGGTTCGTGGAGGGGGTGATGGGGGGGTAATTAATCTGCCAGTTCGGAGATTTCAGACGTAGTAGAGGAGGGTACTATGAAACAGGCA
>DYIZ01000089.1:13972-27292 GCA_020723385.1 Candidatus Aquidulcis sp. | reverse complement strand
CAAAGGCGACGAGGTGGTGCTCAACCACTGCGGCCCTGGCGAGGTGATTGGCGACGTGGCGCTGATTGACGAAGGGCTGCACCCGGCAGGCGTGATCGCCCTGATGCCGGTCAAGGCATTGGAGCTTAAGCGAGAGGTATTCCAGGATTTGATCAAACGCCAGCCGGCGATGGCTCTCGGCGTGATGCGCGGCCTGGCCTCGAAAATCCGGTTGTTCACCACCTACATCGAGCAAGCCATCGAATGGAGCCACCGCATCGCCAACGGCGATTACGGCTTCATGGATCAGCTTGGCGAGGAACACCGCACCATCGTCACCATGAGCCGCCCCGATGAGGCGCGTGTCAGCGAATTTCTGGCGGCCTTCTTTCGCATGGCTGAAGGCGTCAAACAGCGTGAAGAGACCCTGAAACGGCAAGTCATCGAGCTGACCATCCAAATAGACGAGGCCAGGCGCGAGCGTGACGTAGAAGAATTGACCCAGACCAGCTTTTTCAAACGCCTGAAAAGCGCCACCGACCGAAACCGCCGCATTGATGGAAAGGGATGATGCCCTTTTCAACCACAGAATAACCAAATCCTATGCCCACCCCTCCCCCCGATCAAGTCATCTTCTCCATGGTGCGCGTCAGCCGCATGTTCCCGCCCACCAATAAGGCTGTTCTGCGCGATATCTCCCTCGGCTTCTATTACGGCGCCAAGATCGGCGTGCTCGGCCTCAACGGTGCAGGCAAGTCCACCCTGCTGCGCATCATCGCCGGGAAAGATACCGGCTACACCGGCGAGGTGACCTTCTCCAAGGGCTATTCGGTCGGGATGCTCGACCAGGAGCCAGAGCTGGATAACGCCAAAACCGTGAAAGCCGTCGTCGAAGAGGCCGTAATTCCTATCAAAGACCTGCTGGCCCAATTCGACGCGGTTAACGAAGGATTCGCCGATCCCGACGCCGATTTCGACGATCTCATTGCCAAGCAAACCCGCTTGCAGGAGCAACTCGACCGGGTGGACGCCTGGAACCTCGACAGCCGTCTCGAAATGGCGATGGACGCGCTGCGCTGCCCGCCGCCCGAAACCCCGGTGTCCATCATCTCCGGCGGCGAGCGCCGCCGGGTGGCACTGTGCCGTTTGTTGCTCACCGAGCCAGATATCCTCCTGCTCGACGAACCCACCAACCATCTCGACGCCGAATCCGTCGCCTGGCTGGAGCGCCACTTGCAGCAATATAAAGGCACCGTCATCGCCGTCACCCACGACCGCTATTTCCTCGACAATGTAGCCGGTTGGATTTTGGAACTCGACCGGGGTTTCGGCATCCCCTGGAAGGGAAACTACTCCTCCTGGCTGGAGCAAAAGCAGGAACGCCTGCGCCGCGAAGAATCCGCCGAAACCCGCCGCCTGCGCACCCTCGAACGCGAATTGGAATGGATTCACATGTCGCCAAAGGCGCGGCAGGCCAAAGGCAAGGCGCGTGTCTCCGCATATGAGAAATTATTGGGACAGGAATACGAGGAGCGCCGCGAATCTCTGGAGATTTACCTGCCCCCGGGGCCGCGTCTCGGCGACATCGTCCTCGAATTGAAAGGGGTCAACAAAGCCTTTGGGGATCGGCTACTCATTGATGATCTCGATCTCTCGATTCCCCCGGGTTCCATCGTTGGCGTGATCGGCCCCAATGGGGCGGGTAAAACCACCCTGCTCAAGCTGATCACCGGGCAGGAGAAACCCGACAGCGGCTCGATCAAAATCGGCGAAACGGTGGTGATGGCTTACGTTGACCAATCGCGTGAAACCCTCGACTCCGAGAAGAACGTGTGGGAGGAAATCTCCGGAGGCAACGACAACATCACCCTGGGCGCTCGCCGCATGAATTCCAGGGCTTACGTCGCCAGTTTCAACTTTTTGGGCGCTGACCAGCAAAAGAAGGTGGGGACTCTCTCCGGCGGCGAGCGCAACCGCGTCCATCTCGCCAAGGTGCTCAAACAAGAAGCCAACGTCATCCTGCTCGACGAACCCACCAACGATCTCGACATCAACACCCTGCGCGCCCTCGAAGAGGCCGTGGACAACTTCGCCGGGTGCGCCATCGTTGTCTCGCACGACCGCTGGTTCCTCGACCGGGTGGCGACCCACATCCTGGCCTTCGAGGAAGACGGCGGCATCTTCTGGTTTGACGGCAATTTCTCGGATTATGAAGCCGACCGCAAGCGACGGCTGGGCATCGCCGCCGATACGCCGCACCGGATCAAATATCGCAATCTCAAACGCTGAAGGAGATTCCGATGCAAATCACCAAAGCCGAAGTCATTCCCGTCGAATTGAAGCTGCGCAAGCCGGTGCGCATGGCGCATTTGCCCGAGATTGCCGCCATCACCGCCATTTTTGTGCGCCTGGAAACCCGCCAGGGGCACACCGCCTGGGGCTGCACCATCGCCCAACCGGACCTGACCGGCGAGAAACCCGCGGACGTTTTACGCGCCTGCCGGGAAGGGGCTGACCTGGCGGTAGACCTGCATCCGACAAACCTGGAATATTCATTGGCGCGGTTAGCCCCCATCGGCCAGGCGTCGCCCGCTGCGCTGTGCGCCTTCGACCTGGCGCTTCACGATCTCCTATCATTGGTCGCCGATATGCCGCTCTATCGCATCCTGGGCGGTTTTCGCAACAAAATCCAGACCTCGATCACAATCCCGATTGCGCCGGTGAGCGACAGCGTGGCGATGGCGCGGGACTGTGCCCGGCTGGGATATCGGATGCTGAAAATCAAAGGGGGCATGGATCCGGAGGAGGATGTGCGCCGGGTGAAAGCCATCCATACCGCGCTGCCCAACCACATCCTGCGCCTCGACGCCGATGGCGGGTATACCATGCAGCAGGCGCTCGATGTGGCGCGTGCCCTCGACAAGGTGGTCGAGATGATCGAGCAGCCCACCCCCGCCGACGATTTCCCTGGCTTGCGGCAGGTCAAAGAGATCAGCCCCGCGCCTATCCTGGCTGATCAAAGTGTGCGCGGCCCGGCTTCGGCGCTTGAATTGGCCGCCAACCACTGTGTGGATGGGCTGAGCGTCAAGCTGGCAACCTGCGGCGGCCTCCACTGCGCCCGACAGATAGATACGATTGCCCGCGCCGCGCATCTCACCACGATGGTAAGCTGCTTCATCGAGCCGGCGCTGCTCGTGGCGGCAGGCCTCAGCCTGGCGCTCAGCAGCCCCAATGTGCGCTATGGCGATCTCGATGGAAACCTCGACCTGCTCGATGATCCATCCATTGCCGGTTTCCGGCTCGAAGACGGCTGGCTGATTGCGACAGATGTGCCAGGGTTGGGGTATCGGGTGGAGTTGTAAATCTCCAAGAGAATCAAAAATTTGATGATTGGTAGAGTGTTTTACACTCCACCAATCATCAAATTTTTGTTTTTTTCAGGCTGCGCAGCAGCCATAAATGAACCGAGGGATTTGCTACGCGATATGCAGCACCGTCTTGCGCTTGTGCCCCTCTTCTTGCACAGTGCGGTGCCAACTGCTGTTGTCGTTGAGTGTGATCCAGCGCCGCTCCTCCTGCCGGTAGAACCAATCTTTATCTTCCTGGAAGTAAATCTGGATATCTTTGGTTTCCCAGATATTCAGGATCTCGTTGCTGTGCGCCCGGATTTCGTTGAAATCGGTGGTGGCCTTCTGGCCCATTTCGCTGTAGCGCTCGTTCAATTCGAGCAGCAGTGAATTGATCTGCGCCGGCATGTGACCCACCTTCAGCCCGATCTTTTGGGCTTCCTCGAACAGGATGGGGTAATTGTGCGAAGGGTAATTGGCGTTGAGGGCGTTGGAGATGCGGTCACGCGCTGCCTCGTCGGCCATGTGATGCGCCAAAAGTTCCTTGCACAGCATGATCGAGAGCGATCCAGCCCGGTCAACCGCGCCGATGACCAGGGGATGGATGTATTCGTACAGCGCTTTGTAGGGATTTTCGCTCGCGGTGTTCTTTACCGCAGTTTCCTGGGCTTTGGTTTGCCACAGACGGATGACCCGTGTCAGCTCGTCGAGGCTGACGCTGACCCGGTCGTTGTCCCGGTCGAGCGGGGAAAGGCTGTGAGTGAGCGAGGTATCCACCGCGGTGAGGTAGGCCATCGGCCCCATGAGAATCTCGTTGGCTCCCAGGGCAATCATCGTCGCCGCGGAGGCGCATTCCAGCGGCACCAGCACGATCAGGTTGGAGCAATATTTGCGCAGCAAGCTGACCAGCCGCAGCGCCGCCTGCCCATGCCCGCCGTCCGATTTGAGGAACAGGTAAATCGTTTCATGCTTACCGATCTTTTCTAGCACTTCGTAAAGCGCCACCACATCGTTGTGACATACCGAGCCTTTTGGGTTGTTCCAATAAGAAATCAGCGTTCCGCCGAGAAGACTGGTTATTTCTGCAATGATTGCCTGGGTTTTGTTGAACAAAACCGGAGGCTGCTTGATTTTGATTTGATTTTCTTGTTCTTCCATCGTTTTCCTCGAGATGTTTTGGGATTTTGGAACAGGGTAAACCGGATAGTCAGGATTTGTTGACACCAGTTCCGATTATATTCGATACAGCCCACACTCGACAACAATGCGATAGACGGGTTCCGGGAGGTAATCGCGAAACGGTCGGCCATCCCTCACCCGCTGGCGAATCTCAGAGGCGGCGATTTCGAGCAATGGGGCTTCGATAAAACGGACTTTGGCGGACACCCCCGGCAGTTTTTCTTCCAGGCCGGCGAGGTCAACTGAATCCCCCGGGCGTCGCATCACCCCCAGGGCATGGCAAATCCCGATCAATTCGAGGGGATTTCGCCAGGCCGGCAAATCCCGCAGGGAGTCGCCGCCCATCAAATAGATTAACTGTACGCCCGGATTTTGACCAGCCAGCAGCTTGACGGTATCCAGCGCAAAGTGCGGAGCCGGGCGGTCAATCTCGACCCGCGAAAGCTTGTACTCCGGCCGGCCGGCAATCACCGCGGTCACCATCTCCAGCCGATGCTCGAGGGGTGTGATAACCTGCCCGGTTTTGTGCGGGGGATACGGGGTTAGCACCCACAGCAGCCGGTCGAGCGCAAGCTGATGATACGCCTCTGCCGCTAAAATCAGGTGTCCGAGGTGCGGAGGGTCGAAGGTGCCGCCAAAGATACCGAGTCTCACACGCTAATCCTGCCACTCCAATTCGTATTCGTCGCCAATAAAGACCGTATCGCCATTCTCGATGCCGGCTTTGCGCAGGGCCTCGTCAACGCCCAGGGCTTCGAGAATATGCTGGAAGCGGCGCACTGATTGGTAATGTTCCCAATACGTCATCGCCGCAGCGCGCTCGATGGCCTTTCCGGTGACGCGCCACCCATCTGGTGTTGCTTCGATCGTGAATTGGCGGGGATCGGCTTCGACTCTGTAAACCGGCATCGTCTCGACGGGTTCCGGCAAGGGCGGCGCTTCGGCGAGCAGTTGGTGCGCCCGGTAGAGCAATTGCTTGACGTTTTCACCCGACACGGCAGAGATCGCCATCGGCTTGTAGCCGCGCTTGATGAGCGCTTTTTCGATCTTCGGCCAACGGGCTTGAACGTCGGGCAAATCCATCTTGTTCAATGCCACAAGCTGCGGCTTCTTTGCCAGCATGGGGTCAAAAAGCGATAGCTCGGTATTGATCTGGGCAAAATCGAGCAGCGGATCTTCAGCCATCCCATCCAGCATGTGAACGAGGACGCGCGTGCGCTGGATATGCTTCAGGAAATCGTGACCTAGCCCAATCCCGCGATGCGCCCCCTCGATCAGGCCGGGGATGTCGGCCAAAACAAGGCTGGTGTCTTCGTCGAGGCTGGCGACGCCCAGGTTTGGCTCGAGGGTCGTGAAAGGATACGGGGCGATCTTGGGTTTGGCGCGGGTAACCGCCGACAGCAGTGTGGACTTTCCCGCATTGGGAACGCCCACGATCCCGATATCGGCGATGAGTTTCAGCTCCAGGCGCAAAGTTTTCTCCTCGCCCGGCTCGCCGCGTTCCCCGATGGTTGGCGCCTGGTGCGAGGGGGTAGCAAAGTGCTGGTTGCCACGCCCGCCGCGCCCGCCTTTGCAAATTACCAGCGTCTGTCCGGCAGTTGTCAGATCGCCGACGACTTCGCCGGCGCTGGCGGTGTAAACGATGGTGCCCGGCGGGACGTGAATCACAAGATCCGGCGCTGACTTCCCGCTCATATTTTTCGGGCCGCCGTTCGCCCCGTCTTTGGCGAGGAATTTGGTTTTGTGGCGGAACTCGGTGAGCGTATTCAGGGTGGGAACCACCTCTAATACGACATCCCCACCGCGTCCCCCATCGCCCCCATCCGGACCGCCGCGCGGCACATATTTTTCACGGCGAAAATGGACGGCCCCATCGCCGCCCTTACCCGATCTAACTTCGATTGTGGCTTCGTCAATAAACATGGTGATTATTCTGTCGTCAGATGATCGCTTGTTCTTAGCGCAAGGGTTTTGAACAGGCTGCCAGGATAAAAGGGGCTTTCCATATTTTGTGGGAAAGCCCGGTTGATTTCGAATCCTTCTATCCTTGTATCCTGAGATATTAGCCCAAAGATTATACCAGGGTTGGATAAGCTAACCGAACCATCATTTTCCGGCTCATCAGGGATCGCGGTGACAAACCGGCTTATTTGGCAGCGCGAGGTGGGTCGGATTGGCAATCCGACCTACATCTGATGGTATAACCGCAATTCCCAGAGAACCCAATTAACTTGCTCAAATCGGTTTGTGGGGATTTGCACAATCAAAGATTTTGTGGTACATTTCACAATGCTTCAACTTCAGAAAGGTGTGCAACTTCTCATGGACAATAAACAAATTCCCGATATCGTCGTTGGCCGTCTGCCCTTGTATTTGCGAACGCTGCAAAAAATGGCCCGCGAAACCATCCAGGTGACCTCCTCACTGGAATTGGGTGAACGACTCGGCATTTCAGCCGCGCAAATCAGAAAAGACCTGTCACAATTCGGTGAGTTCGGCAAGCAAGGCACCGGCTACAATATTCCGTTTTTGATCGAACGCATCCGCGAGATTTTACACATTGACCGGGTGTGGGATGTCGCCGTGGTGGGCGCGGGTGATGTGGGCCGAGCCTTGGCCCGTTACCAGGGATTCGCCGACCGCGGTTTCCGCGTAGTGATGATCTTCGATAATAACCCTGATGTGATCGGCACGCTGGTCGCAGATTTCACGGTTCAGAATACCGCCGGGCTGGTTGAAGCCATCCAGAATGCGGGGATCAAGGTCGCCATGGTATCCGTGCCGGCCGATCAAGCTCAGTCGGTAACCGATCAATTGATTTCAGCCGGGGTGAAAGCTATTTTGAACTACGCCCCCATCAGTTTGAGCGTCCCAGAAGGTGTGTGGGTGCAGTATATAGACCCGGCGGTACACCTCCAAAGGATGGCGTTCTACCTGGCGTAATCGAAGAAGGGAAAACACCGAAAAAATGGGTTGCGGAAGGGCTATGCCCTTCCGCAACCCATTTTTTCGGTAATATCCCTTTTTGAGTGCCGTCACACCGGCGGCAGGTTGCGCCGCAGCAGTTCCCACATCTTCAGCCCTTTGGCTGCGCCTTCGGCGACGCAGGTGGTGGGATTGTCTACCAGGTAAGCCGGAACTCCCAATTCTTTAGTGAACAGCTTGTCAATCCCTCGGAGAAGCGCTCCGCCCCCGGTCAGAGCAACCCCACGATCTATGATGTCAGAGACCAATTCGGGAGGCGTCTTTTCGAGGACGCGGCGCGCCGTTTCGACCATATTGTGCAGCGGCTCCTGCATGGCGTCCACCACCTCGCCGGTCGTCAATGTGACCGGACGCGGCAGCCCGGAAACCTGATCCTGCCCCTGGATTTCGAGGCTCTGCTCTTCGTCTTGCAGCACGGCTGCGCCGATTTTGATCTTCACCATCTCCGCCGTCAATTGCCCGATAATGAGGCCATACTTCTTGCGCACATAGGCAACGATGGACTCGTCGAGCGCCATTCCCCCCATCCGCAGCATCTCAGCGGCGACGATCCCGTACATCGCCAAAACCGCCGCCTGGGTTGAGCCGCCGCCCAGGCAGAGCAGCATGTTCCCAGAAGGTGTACCGATGGGCAGATCCACGCCAATCGCCCCCGCAAGGGGCTGCTGGATCAAGAAAGCCTCGCGGCTGCCCGCCTGGAGAGCTGCTTCGTGAACCGCCCGCCGCTCGACGCTGGTGACCCCATCGGGAACAGTGATCATCACCCGGGGACGAAACAGCCGGAAAGGCCCGCCCGTCCGGCGGAGAACAGCCTCCAGCAGATAGGCTGTCACTTCGTAATCAGCAATGACGCCATTTTTGAGGGGGCGCATCACCTCGATAGATTCGGGGACACGCCCGAACATATCTTGCGCGGCCTTGCCCCATTCGACCATTTTCTGCTCTTCGACAACGATGGCTGCCATGGTCGGCTCTTCGCAGACCACTTGCGAGCCTTCAGCCACGCGGGTGAACATTGTACCCAGGTCAATCCCCAGGTCTTTCGAAAACAAGGCCATAATAGGTTATTCTTTCTCACCGGCGCCAGGGAAACTACCCCTTTGGCTGCCCCGGTACTTGCGAACGGCCTCCAAGCGCAAATTCGAGCGCCGCAAGGCTGCCTCGACCGCCAGGTAAGCATCTGTATCGGGCGGCGGGCCTTGCTGTAATAGCGCCTCCGCTCGCTGCCGGGCTGCCTCAGCTCGCGACACATCAATCTCACGTACATTTTCAGCGGCGTCAGCCATCACGGTGATCAAGTCCGGCTGGACTTCGACAACGCCGCCGGCAATTGCAAAAACTTCCTCGCCGCCAGCGCGCCGCACCTTGAGCAACCCAAATTTCAGGGTAGACAATAGCGGGGCGTGACGCGGCAAAATGCCCATCTCGCCATCTTTACCGGGCACAATCACCATATCCGCATCGCCTTCGAAAACCATGCGGTCTTGAGAGACGATTTCACAACGAATTGGCATTTCTACTCCTTACGAATTACGTTTTACGCATTGGTTAAACGTAAAACGTAAGCTACGCGCTCGCCAGCTTGTTTGCTTTTTCAATCGCATCTTCGAGGGTGCCGACCATGTGGAAAGCCTGTTCGGGCAACTCATCGTGCTTGCCATCGAGGATTTCACGGAACCCGCGCACAGTCTCACGCAGCGGAACGTACCGCCCTTCGAGGCCGGTGAATTGAGAAGCGACGAACATCGGCTGTGAGAAGAAACGCTCGATCTTGCGGGCGCGTGAGACGATCAGTTTATCGTCTTCGCTCAGTTCGTCAACGCCCAGGATGGCAATAATGTCCTGCAAATCCTTGTAGCGTTGGAGCACACGCTGAACTTCGCGTGCCGTGGCGTAATGCTCGTCGCCGACAATGCGGGGATCGAGAATGCGGGAGGTGGATGCCAGGGGGTCAACCGCCGGATAGATGCCTTTCTCAACGATGGAACGCTCGAGGGCGATGGTCGCATCCAGGTGGGTGAAAGTCGCTACCGGAGCGGGATCGGAATAATCGTCAGCAGGAACGTAGACAGCCTGCATCGAGGTGATGGAACCGCCACGAGTGGAGGTGATTCGCTCCTGAAGCTCACCCATCTCGGTCGCCAGGGTGGGCTGGTAGCCGACGGCGGAGGGCATACGCCCGAGGAGCGCCGACACTTCCGAGCCGGACATCGAGAAGCGGAAGATGTTATCTACGAACAACAACACGTCGCGTCCGTTATCACGGAAATACTCCGCCATCGAAAGCGCCGAGAGCGCCACGCGCAGGCGCACGCCGGGCGGCTCGTTCATCTGGCCATAAACCATCACGGTGTCTTTCATCACGCCCGATTCGAGCATCTCGCGATAGAGCTGAGTCCCCTCGCGAGTGCGCTCGCCCACCCCCGCAAAGACCGAGTTGCCCTGGTGAACGGTGGCAATCGAGCGGATCAACTCCATGATGATGACGGTCTTGCCGACGCCTGCTCCGCCAAAGATGCCGGTCTTCCCGCCTTTGGTGAAAGGAGCAATCAGGTCAATCACCTTCAATCCGGTCTCGAAGACTTCGACTCTCGTAGATTGGTCTGCAAAAACGGGAGCTGGACGGTGAATGGGGTAATACTGCTCTGCTTCTACCGCGCCTAAACCATCTACCGGGCGGCCGAGAACGTTAAAAACGCGGACGAGTGTCACCGGGCCAACCGGTACACTGATCGGCGCGCCCGTCGCGATGGCTGCCATTCCACGCTGCAAACCATCAGTGGTATCCATGGCCACGCAGCGCACCCAGTTGTTACCGAGGTGCTTTTGGACTTCCAATACCATCGGCAGCCCGCCATCACGGGGTATTTCAATCGCATCGAATACCTCCGGCAACTGTTCTGCTGGGAATTCCACATCTACCACACCACCTAAAATTTGTACTAACCGGCCTGTTGACTGCGCCATGATGTCTCCTTTTCAAATACCAGTTATCAGTAATCAGTGAACGGAGATCAATTACACCGATTACTGATAACTGTTCACTGATTACTGATCACTGACCACTGGCTTTCACCAACGCCTCTGCACCGCCGGCAATATCGAGCATTTCATTGGTAATGCTCTGCTGGCGAACTTTGTTATATTCCAAAGTCAGGGCCGCGGCCAGCTCGGTGGCGCTGTCAGTGGCATTTTTCATTGCCACCATGCGCGCGGCATGCTCGCTGGCCAGCGATTCCAGGATCGCCTGGTAAACCTGTAAAGCGGTAAAACGCGGAACGATTTCATCCAATATTTCAGATTCACTCGGCTCATAGAAGTAGGCTGCGGCTGGACCGCGGGCAATCGCACCAAATGCTTCGACACGGCCTTCGCCCGAGACAACTTCCAGCGGCAGCAATTGCTTCTTCTCTGGAATTTGCCTGACCATATTGATAAAATCTGTGTAAACCAGGAATACCTTATCCGCACGACCCATTAGGAATTCGTCCACCGCCAGCCGCCCAATCGCTGATACATCCGCGAATGTTGGCGCGGCCGGTAAATTACTAAACTCGGCCAGGATGTGCTTGCGGCGGCGGATCATCATATCGCGGCCTTTCTTACCGACCGTGATGTACTGCACTTGCGCCGGGTAATTGTCGAACTCCCGCACGGCAAAGCGCACAATATTGGTTGTATACGCGCCCGCCAGACCCCGGTCGCCGGTGATAAGCACAACCAAAGCGTTCTTGACTTCCCGGCGTTCGACCAGCAAGGGATGTAAGCTGGACCGCCCCGGCTGGTTAGCGATGTGAGTCAATACCTGCCAGGCTTTGGTGGCGTAAGGCTGGGTGGTCATCAACTGCTGCATCGCCTTGCGCACTTTACTGGCGCTGACCGCCTGCAAGGCGCGTGTCAACTGGGCAATATTTTTGACGCTGCGGATGCGTAATCGGACTTCTCTTGGATTGGCCATAGCAAGGTTGAATGTTTGAAGGTCGAAAGTTGAAAGTTGAAAGATTTACAGGGTATGATTATCTTCAACCTGCTAACTTTCAACTTGCAACTGAGTTTACTGCCAGGTTGACATGAATGTGGTGATTGCCTCTCGGAGTTGAGACTCTACCTCGGGCAGGATGCGCTTGTTCTCGGCGATGGAACGCCCAATCTCGGGGTGTGAGGTATCCATGTAACGCAGGAACGCTATCTCCCACGCCCGAATACGCTCGACCGGCACGGTGTCGGTGAATCCGTTGGTGCCCGCAAACAACTCGATCACCTGATTTTCGAGCGACATCGGCTCGTACTGCGGCTGCTTGAGGATTTCCTGCAAATGGCGTCCGCGGTTCAACTGGTTCTGGGTGGCTTTGTCGAGATCAGAGCCAAATTGGGCAAAAGCCGCCAGTTCACGGAACTGAGCCATATCCATGCGCAGCTTGGCTGCCACCTGCTTCATCGCTTTCGTCTGGGCGTCGCCTCCCACGCGGGATACCGACAGGCCAACGTTGATCGCCGGGCGGATGCCTGCATAAAACAGGTTGTTTTCGAGATAGATTTGCCCGTCAGTGATCGAAATCACGTTGGTGGGGATGTACGCCGACACATCGCCGAGCAGGGTTTCGATGATCGGGAGAGCGGTCAGCGATCCGCCGGAGCCGCTCACTTTGACGACTTTGTACTCGCCGCTATCCGACAGGCCTTTTGCGGCCTCATCGGCCTGGTGAAGGGCAATCGGGCCGCCGTAAACCTGTCCATTGACGGCCAGACTAACTTCAGCCGTCTTACCCTCGAAGCTCTTCGGGACAACGATAAACTGATCGGCCATCCGCGCCGCACGTTCCAGCAGGCGGGAATGAAGGTAAAACACATCGCCGGGATAGGCTTCGCGGCCAGGTGGGCGGCGCAGAAGCAGAGAGACCTGCCGGTAAGCCCAGGCATGTTTCGACAGATCGTCGTAAACGCACAGCGCGTCGCGGCCAGTTTCCATTAATTCTTCACCCATCGTGCAGCCCGCGTATGGGGCAATATATTGCAGCGCGGCCGGCTCATCGGCTGCGGCGATCACCACAGTGGTGTATTCCATCGCCCCGAAGCGCTCCAATATGGCAACTGTACGAGCAATGGCGGCCTTTTTCTGGCCAATCGCCACGTAAATGCAGAAGAGGTTTTTACCCTTCTGGTTGATGATCGTGTCAATCGCCAGGGCGGTTTTGCCAGTTTGCCGGTCGCCGATGATCAATTCGCGCTGGCCGCGCCCGATGGGCGTCATAGCGTCAATGGCTTTGATGCCGGTCTGCACCGGGGTATCCACATCCTTGCGCTGCACCACACCCGGGGCAATACGCTCGATGGGGCGATAGCGGGCTGCTTTGATCGGCCCTTTGCCATCAACCGGCTCGCCCAGGGCATTGACCACCCGCCCGATGAGGGCATCGCCTACGGGGACAGAGGCGATGCGCCCGGTGGAACGCACGACCATGCCTTCTTCAACGCCGGCATAATCGCCCATAATGATGACGCCAACCGAATCTTTCTCCAGGTTGAACGCAATCCCCATGATGCCATTGGCAAACTGCACCAGCTCTTGCGATTTGACGTCTGCCAGGCCAGAAACACGCGCAATCCCGTCGCCGGCTTCGGTCACCCGGCCAATGTCGCTCACAGCCATTGTGGGCGAAAAATCTTCGATTTGCTTCTTCAGATCAGCAGCGATTTGAGTGATGAGTTCAGACATCGAACCTCCATTACTGGATTGCGGCCTTCAGGCCGCTAACTCGGGGCGGGCTAAAGCCTCGCACTCCATTTTTCTACTGGATTGTGGCCTTCAGGCCGCCAACTCGGGGCGGGC
>DYIZ01000089.1:0-13872 GCA_020723385.1 Candidatus Aquidulcis sp. | reverse complement strand
CGCACTCCATTTTTCTACTGGATTGTGGCCTTCAGGCCGCCAACTCGGGGCGGGCAAAGCCACACACTCCTATTTTAAATTCTATGCTGTCAGGCCAGCGACCGTCTCTGTGTCCAGCCGTTTAATCAATGCAATCAGCAGTTTTACAGCATTATCGTAATCAGTGCGGTGGATGATGGAGCTGTGTGAGTGGATGTGCCGCGCCGCGACACCGATGACAACCGTTGGAACGCCAATGCTGTGGAGATGGATGATCGCCCCATCAGTCGAGCCGCCTTCGATTGACGAAAGCTGGAAGGGGATGCCGTTCTCCTTAGCGACCTCGACCATCAGGGTGTGCAGCCGGTGGTTGGGGATCATGCGGGATTCGTAGATCAACAAGGTTGGGCCTTGTCCCAATTTGACCGACGACTCTTCCGGCTTGATTCCTGGCACGTCGCCGGCAATATCCGACTCGAGCACAATCGCCACATCCGGGTCTACCGCCCTCACGCTGGTCGTCGCCCCCCGCAGGCCGACCTCTTCCATCACCGTCGCTGCGCCATACACCGTGTTGGGGTGAGATTCGGTCTTGAGGGCTTCCAGCGCCGAGACGATCATCGCCACGCCCACCCGGTCATCGAAGGCTTTCGAGAGATAGGTCTTCCCGTTCGCCAGCGGGACGAAATCTGCCCGCGGAACCACCGGGTCGCCGAGGCGGACACCCGCCGATTCGACTTCTTCCTGGCTGGTGGCGCCAATGTCAATATACATTTCTTTGCGTTCGACCACCTTCTTGCGGTCTTCAGGCGATAACAAATGTGGGGGCTTGGAGCCGATCACCCCAATCACATCGCCCTGACCGGTCTGGATGATAACCCGCTGCCCCAGCAGCACCTGGTCAAACCAGCCGCCCAACGGAAGGAACTTGATGAACCCTTCCTTGGTAATTTGCTTGACCATGAAGCCAATTTCGTCCATGTGCCCGGCTAACATCACACGCGGACCTGACGAGGTTCCTGTTTGTTTACAAATCACACTTCCGATTTTATCCTGAGACAATTCCCCCAATGGCTCGAAATATTTTTTAACGACGGCCCGGACAGGCGCCTCATATCCAGACACGCCATAAGCTTCGGTTAATTCTTTCAACAATTGGTAAGTCGCGTCCATTATCATCCTTTCCATTTCCCAGGCGGTTTAGAGCGGTCAAATGATACCTGAAAGAAGCGTGTTTGACAAGCAAGAGAATAATGCGTAAAACGTAATCCGTAAGAAGCACTTTACGTTTTACGTTTTACGTTTTACGTTTTACGTTTTACGTTTTACGTTTTACGCATCACGCCTCTCCATTCAAGAGTTTTGAGAAAGCGAAGACCCCGCCTCCGGCGGATGGCTCTTCGCATCCTGGCCCAATTCCTGCGAGCGCTCGTAAGCCGCCCAAATAGCTCTCGAAATTGCCGTTCGGAAACCAGCCTTTTCCAGATAATACAGCGCTGCCGCGGATGTTCCGCCCGGCGAGGTAACATTATTCCGCAGATGTGCCAGGTGAATCGGGCTGCTTCGCTTTTCATAATAATCCACCGAGCCGCGCACCGTATGTGTGACCAATTGCTCGGCGATGCGGCGCGGGAAGCCCAGATGGACGCCAGCGTCAATCATGGCCTCCATGAACAAAAAGACGTAAGCCGGGCCGGTGCCGGAGAGGGCAGTTGCCATGTCGAGGTAGTTTTCTTCCTCAACGAAGACTTCTTCGCCAAGCGCCTTGAGAATCTGGCGGGCGGTCTCCCTCTGGGTTTCACTGACTGACGAGGCAGCAGTCCACACGGTGATACCCTCGCCAATCTGGGCCGGGGTGTTGGGCATCGAGCGGACGATGATCTCGTGATCCAGCCCCCGGCAAATCTTCGCGATCGAAGCGCCCGCCACGATCGAGAGCACCAGCGCCCCCGGTTCAATTGCCCCGCATAGACCGGCTAACACCCGGTCGAGGCGCTGCGGTTTGACCGAGAGCACAATCACTTCCGCCTGCCGGGCTACTTCGGCATTATCGGCGCATACAACGAGGCCATACTGTGCTTTCAATTCTTCGAGCCGCTCAGGGCGCGGCCCGGCTGCCACCAGAGAGGCGGGAGAAGCGACTTTTTCGCGGATCAACCCGGCAATCATGGCTTCGGCCATCATCCCGGGGCCAATGAAAGCGATTCGATTATTTTCATTCATGGCAAAACCCTTTCGACTTGTTCAGCTATCGGACAAATCAAATCACGAATAGCACGAATGAAGGAATGACACGAATTGATTCACAAATACATTCGTGAATCAATTCGTCTATTCGTGGCATTCGTGATAAAAATGCAATTGCTTATGACGAGAAATATTGCAGCGCCAACCGCAGACGCGCTTCCACATCATCCGGGGTGTCACGCGGGATGGACTGAATTGCAGCCTGCGCTTCGACCACGCTGTATCCGAGCGTGGTTAGCGCCGCCAGCACCTCGGAATCGGCGTCGCTCATGCGGGAAACTGGTTCCAACCCGCCAACCGACTTGATCTTGTCTTGCAGGTAGAGCAAAATCTTCTGGGCGGTTTTCTTGCCTACCCCCGGCACACGGCTAAAGATGTCGGCCTGCTCGTTGAAGACTGCCCGCCGCACAGTGTCGGGAGCCAGCGTCGAGAGCACCGACAGCGCCGTCTTCGGCCCCACCCCGTCCACGCTGATCAACAAGCGGAAATAGTCTTCGCCCTCTTTGGTCTCGAAGCCATACAGCGTCAGCGCGTCTTCCCGAACGACCAAATAGGTAAACAGGTAAGCTGGTTCCCCCACTCGCATTTTGTCGCGCGTCGGGGCAGGGACGTACACCCGCAGCCCCACGCCGCCGACTTCGACGACAACACTATCCGACTCGATGTGTGCAACTATACCATTCAAGGATGCAATCATGGGATTCTCCAAGCAATTGCTACTGATACACTCTGACCGAGAGGAGAGACGAAAAATTGATGTTGTGCATGCTTCGCACACGCAACATCAATTTTTCGGTTACTTCATGATTTTAAACACCAACTCATTGTCGAACTCGAACCGCTCGACCTTCCAGGGACGGTCGGCAATAAGCTGATGAAAATGCGCACTGTAATGCTCCGGCATCCCTTTGCTGCGCCCACTCAGGCTGCGGGATGGGAACGACACGATCAAAATATCGGCGTTGATCGAATCGAGCAGATGCTGCCCGGCGAGATGATCCACCTGCTCCAGGCAGGGAATTGTCTTGAGAGCCAGGGCCACATCGAACCGGCGGGAGGGGCAATCCCCGAGGATGTCGCCAACTTCGGTTGAGCCGCGCACCCCCGGAACCAGCGCCATAAAGCCAGCCAGGAAATCCATCATATCCCGGTAAATATCCACAGCCGTGTATTCTGCTCCCTCGGCCAATCCCATCCATGGGATCGCCAGCGGGTTCAGCCCGCAGGCCACATCCAGCACCGAATGCACCGGCGGCAGTCCGGCAAAGATGGGCGCATAAAATTTCTCGATCACTGGCAGCCGTTCACGGGTGGAAGCGTGATAGCGCATCATGCGCAGGCAAGCCGCCCGAAGCTCTGCCTCGCCCCGTGATTGGGCGGCCTTCAACTCGTCCAGCCATGTTGAATAGCGCGCATCCCCGTCGAGATACGCGCCGCCAACCTGATGCAGCTTGTTTTTAGTGGCCTTGATAGCTTCCTTCAGGTTACGGCGCTTCGCCAGTTCTTGCGCGCCGATCCGGCGGATGAGCGCTTCGCTCACGGGCTGGTACTTGCCGCTCGATTGCACCGCTCGCAGCAGATGCTCCAGGGCAGCCTCGAACTTCAGCCCAACCGGCGCCGGTGCAGAATCAGGCACGAGCCGCCTCACGCAGCCCTGCGACAAGCTGGATCATGAACCGCAGGTTATGGATCGTCGCCAACCGCTGAAACAGGCTGTCGCCAATCTTGAAGAGGTGCCGCAGGTAGCCCAATGAATAACGCGTGCAAGCCAGGCAATCGCAGCCGGGCGAGATGGGACCAGCGGTCTTGACATGCCGTTCATCGGTGATGTAAACATACGCCAGGCCCCGCTCCGACTGCGAGTACAGCCGCCCGTGTCGGGCGTCACGCGTGGGCATGGCACCGTCGAACAGGTTGTAGCCCATTCCCGCGCACAGGCGCACATTTTCGGGGTGCGCCACGCCGAGGGCGTGCATCGGAAATACCGCGGGCACCCGCTCACGGGTGTAGGCCAAAATATCGGCAACCAGATGCCCTTCGCTGTCCAGCGGCCAGCCGCCGAAGCCAAATCCGTCGAAACCGATCTCCAGCAGAGCCTCGGCGCACTGCTGCCGCAGCTCACGCGAGCTGCCGCCCTGGATCACGGCAAAAATCAGCGGGCGCTGGCCTTCTTTCAGCCGTTTTTGCTCGACCAGCCGCAGGTACTCGGTTTTCGAGCGTTTCGCCCACTGGATCGTCCGGCGCACCGACTCTTCCTGGGTTTTCAGCGGATCGTCGGGATGGGTGCAGTCGTCGAGGCAGATAACCACGTCGGCGGCGTAGCTCATCTGTAATTGGATGCTTTTCTCGGGGGTCAGGTTGATCTTGCGGGAGGTGTTTTCCACCCGGAAGGTCGCGCCCCGCTCGGTGAGGGAGCCGCTCTTCGGGTTTTGGCGGATCAGCGAGAAGATCTGAAATCCCCCGGAATCGGTGATGATCGGTCGCCGCCATCCGGTCAGCGCGTGCAGCCCGCCGAATGACTGGATGGTAGTCGAGCCGGGGCTTTGCATGAGGTGATACGTACTCATCACCAGCGCCTCCACGCCGCACGCTTCCAGGTCGGCGCTGTCCACGGCGCGCACGATGGCGCGGGTGGCATCGGGGAGGAAAGCAGGCAGTTGCAGACTGCCGTGCGGGAGATCGAGGCGTAAGTGCATAGATTGGGTTTTCTAAACACAAAGGATACAAAGGCTATCACAAAGAATATGAAGGTTAAAATGATTTACTTTTGTGTATCTTTGTGACGCCCCTTTGTAACCTTTGTGTTTAAGATAGATTCCGGTTTATTCAGATTAGAGTCTATGGAGCCGGAGATGACCACAGTATATTCGCCACGCGGCTCGGCGGCCTCGTACATCTTCGCCAGTTCCGAGAGCGCGCCGCGCTGGACGGTCTCGAACAGCTTGGTCAGATCGTTGGCAATGGCAGCCTGCCGGTCGCCGAAGATCGTATGGGCATCTTCGAGGAAGGCTTTGAGCCGGTAGGGACTCTCGTAATAGATCAGCGTATACGGGGAGGATTTATCGGCCTCGAGGAATCTCCGGCGCGCGCCGGCCTTGTGGGGCGGGAACCCCCGAAAGGTGAAACTGTGAACCGGCAGACCGGAGAGCACCAGCGCCATAACGACGGCGCTGGCCCCCGGGATCATCGTCATCTCTATCCCGCCGGCGATGGCGCGCCGGACGATGGTGTAACCGGGGTCCGAGATGCCGGGAGTGCCCGCGTTGGTCACAATGGCAACCGACTGCCCCTGTTCGAGCAGCGCCATGATCTTCTCACCAGCGCGCTGTTCGTTGTGTTCGTGGAAAGATATCTGCGGTTTTTTGATGCCCAGGTGCTTGAGCAGGAATCCGGTTTTACGCGTGTCTTCGCTGGCGACCAAATCTACGGTTTTGAGCGTTTCGATGGCGCGCAGGGTGATATCCCCAAGGTTACCGATTGGTGTGGATACAAGATACAGCATGAATTAAACTGCCCCACCCGCCGGGTGGAACACTCATTCGATCACAGAAAACCTGAGATGAACACGGCAGACCGCCCACAAGGGGCTAGGCTACCGCTCCAGGATAGGCGGTTAGTGCCCTGGTGAGATGATGTAAACGAGACCGAGACGCCCCATCTTCGTGCAGATATGGCCTCTGGCTCTCAGGTGTTCGAGTAATTTTTTGGCGAGTGACTTACTTTGCTCCCCGTCTCCAAACAGCACCTGCCTGACCTGTTCTACATCGAGACCAGCATCACCAGCTTTTCGCAGGGCGTCCAGGATAAGGGTTTCGTTCTCCTCTTGGCTTCGGTTGGGCATTGTCCTCTCTCTAAATGTAAATGGGTACGGGTTGAGATATTGGAAATATCATACCATGAGTTTGCTGTAAAAGTTGATTCACCTGGTAGTGTAGCATAGCCCCTTGTGGGCGAGAGCGGCTAACGGGCACAAGACCCCAGACTACAGACTCTCCCAGCGGGCGAAGATCGCCAGGGAAAGGGCGCGCCCGGCGCTCTGCTCGATGGTGGTCAGCTCTCCGGCAGTTGTGCGGCCTGCCGCACCAGCCATCATCTCTTCGACAGCGTAATACAGGCTGAGCGCCGAGGCGCGGATGGCATAGGCGGTGATGACGATAAATAGCGGGCGCGGCGTGAGTATCGTCCGGCAGGCTGCCAGCAGCGTGGGCAGCATATCGAACACTTCCCAGACTTCGCCTTTCGGGCCGCGGCCAAACTTGGGCGGGTCGAGCAGGATACCGTCGTAGCGGGCGCCGCGGCGGGCTTCGCGTTGCACAAATTTCAACACGTCGTCAATCATCCAGCGAATCGGACGGGTCTCTAGCTCCGATAGAGATTGGTTTTCCTTCGCCCATGTAACCGATTTTTTGGCGGCATCTACGTGCGTGACCTGCGCGCCGGCCTGCGCCGCAGCCAGAGTCGCCAGGCCGGTGTAGCCGAACAGATTGAGCACGCTCACCGGGCGATTGGCCGCGCGCACCAGGGAGGCGATCCAATCCCAATGGGCAGCCTGCTCGGGGAAGACGCCCAGGTGGCGCGAGGCGGTGTGATGCGCCCGGAATTTCAATCCCTGGTACGACATCGTCCAATGAGGCTCGATAGCGCGGCGCGCCTGCCATTTACCGCCGGTCTCATCCCCGCTGGCGGCCTGGAAAATGGCGTGGGCGGCGTCCCATTGTTTCTGCGGCAGAGCAGGTTTCCATACGGCTTGATGCTCGGGGCGGACGAATGTGTACGCGCCGAAACGTTCGAGCTTCTGGCCGCCGCCGCTGTCGAGCAGGGCGTAATCTTTCCAGGAGGGGGAGGAGAGCAGGGTCAGTTCAGGATTCATTGACCAGGCGGGTAAAGCGTGCGCTATGAATATGACAGATCGCTACCGCCAGGGCGTCGGCGGCATCGTCGGGACGGGGAATGTCGGTTAAATCGAGCAGGGTGCGCACCATCTGCTGCACCTGGGGTTTGTCGGCCCCGCCGTAGCCGGCGACGGCCTGCTTGACCTCCAGGGGGGTGTACTCGCCCACGGGAATATGCACCCCTTCCAATGCCAGGAGTGCGACGCCGCGGGCGTGTCCCACCGCCAGGGCGGTACGTACATTCTTCTGAAAAAACAACTTCTCCACCGCGCCGCTTTCGGGCTGGTGGAGAAGTAGCAGCTCATTCAACCGGTTATAGAGTTCGAGCAGCCGCGCCGATAGCGGCAATTTGGACGAAGTCAGGATGACGCCATAATCTACGACCGACAGGTTGCCATCCTCGTTATCTCGCACCAACCCATATCCGGTGGTGGCTGTGCCGGGATCAATCCCGATGACGAGCATCAGGCTTCCAGGCGCTCCAGGGCTTCCTCGGTGATGCGCAGGTTGTGGAAGACATCCTGAACATCATCAATCTCTTCGATGACTTCGATGAAACGAAGCACCTGGGCGCCATCGTCAGTATCCAGCTCGATTTCATTGTTTGGCGACATGCGCAGGCCGGCCTCGTCCGGGGTGATCTTGGCTGCCCGGAGAGCATTGCTGATAGACTTGAACGATTCGACCGATCCGACAATTTCGACCCGGTCATCATCGAAAGACACGTCATCGGCCCCGGCTTCCACTGCCAGCTCGAAGAGCTTATCCTGGTCGTGGTCATCGAGGGGAAACTCGAAGAATGCCTGACGGGTAAACTGCCAGCCGACCGCGCCCGCTTCCCCAAGGTTGCCGCCGTGACGGTTGAGGATGTGGCGAAGATCGGCGACGGTGCGGTTGCGGTTATCGGTGACGCACGAGATCATGACGGCGACGCCGTGCGGGGCGTATCCTTCGTACATGATCTCTTCGATCTGGTTGGCGTCTTTGTCTTCGCCCGCGCCGCGCCGGATGGCGCGCTCGATGTTGTCTTTCGGCATATTCTGCGCCCGGGCGCGGTCTACGGCTAACTGCAGGCGAACGTTGCCACTTGGGTCACCGCCGCCTTCGCGCGCCGCCAGCACGATCTCGCGCGCCAGCTTGGTGAAGACTGCTCCTTTTTTAGCGTCTGCAGCGCCTTTCTTGCGCCGGATGGTTGCCCAGTGTGAGTGTCCTGACATATATTTTCTCTCCTAAAGGTTTCCGCTTCGAGGGAGGGTGTGCCTCCACGAGCGGGCAAATTATACCATGCGTGGAGGGAGGGGATAAGGGACTGGGGACAGGGGCATTTTTATACAGAATTATCTCTCTCAAGCCTTTACTTGTTTCGCCTGGACATGACCACCCCGAACAAAAGGCCAATGGCGATTCCGAATCCGATCCCGATGGCAATATTGTCAATCGCCACTCCGACGCCCGCCCCTACGGCCACCCCGATGGCCAATCCGAACCCGATCCATTGATTCCCTTTTAGTTTGTTGTCGTTTGACATGTTTTCTCTCCTTAGAAGAATGTTTTTATATCCTGTGTTGTATTCTTTTGTGTCCCTTTGTGGCCTTCGTGGTGAATGGACTTACGACTTGACTTTGATGCCGAAGGCTTCCAGCTTCTGCACATCGTCGTGGTGTTGACTTCTCACCCCTCCGGATCAGTCATATTTTCGCTGTCGCCTGTTCGCTGATTATTATTTTGAGTTGACTCTACCTCCGATATTTCGTCTGAATACAGGTAAGCATAATTCCCAAGATATATATGCTGGCGACCAACCAACGCAAACACACAATAAACAAACGCCACTGGCAGTAATAACATAACTGACCAGATTAATTCAGGGTGCAGAGAACCATTCTTTTGATTCCAAATGGAACAGAAGAATGAAACGGAAACAATTGCTGAACAAATTGCCAACAAAGCACTCAAAAAGGGTAATAGTCTATGCGTTTGCCAGGGCTGTTTCCAAAGAACATATATGGTAGTCACAGAAAAGAAAACCAAACCAGTATTTGCGATGAGACCAATGGCCCGTAAGTAGTTGTATGCTTCCAAAAGAATAACTATTCCCGATCCCAACATCCATAAAGTAACAATCGAGATGAAAATGCGAGAGAAGATGCTATTGAAAATAATCTGCCGGCGTGGACTTACTTGCCCAACAGCAGGGGAAAAGTGAGCACGGCGATTTGCTTCCTCAACAGTAATACGAAAGATTTCCCAAAACATATGCCTGTTTAGTTCGACATGGTTTAGACTGATATCAACATTCTCTTCTTTTCCCAATCCATCAACTTCTACCTATTATCACATCCTCCCATACGGTAGTCAAGCGAGATGAGAGACATGCTATCCACAAAAAAACACGAATACAAGAACAAGAAGCCGCTCATTCGCCCAATCGCGGCCCATTCGTGGACAGCTTACCGATAAACCTCGGCACGCGGCGCTTGTACTCCAGGTAGCTGTCGCCGAACCGCTCAGCGAGCCAGGGCTCCTCGGTGAACGGGGCCAGGATATTCAAGCACACCCCCAACGCGCCAATGATCCACACCATCCAGGAATTGACGAGGATCATATACCCGATAGCATTGAGACTGTCGCCGATATATTGGGGATTGCGCGTGTAGCGGTATGGGCCGGCGACGATCAGCTTGTCGCCCAGGCCGAGCACAGACTTCAGCCCGAAAACCAGCGAGGCCCACGTCCCGATGGCGCTGCCGACCACGAAGAACACCATCGCCGTCGCAACCCGGACGCGCAGACCCGAGGGAGACGAAAAATCGAAATCGAGCAGCCCCAGGAAAACGGCATTCACCACCACAACCCCCGCCATGATCCAGGCCAAAAAGAACTGCCACGAGAGCGCCCTGGGCGGCGGCCAGAAGCGAAATCGAGGCAGCTTGATGGTCAGGACAAACAGCAGAATATAGACAAGCTCAAAGACGACCGCGGAGAAGAACAAGAGCAGTTTAACTGTCTCAACGGGAAGCATACTCACCCCTCACACTTCAGCACCGCCTCGCCATTGATGCGGCTGTGCTTGAGATCGGCCAGGGCCTGGTTGGCCTCGGCCAGCGGGTAGACGGTCACATCGGCGCGCAGGCCGATCTCGACCGCCAGTTGCAGGAATTCGACGCCGTCCCGGTAAGTCGCGTTAGCCACACTGCGCAGCGTGCGCTCACCATAGATCAGGCGATACGGCATCTCCGGGATGGGCGACAGGTGGACGGCGTTGATGGCGAGCGTCCCGCCGGGGCGGATCTTTTCCAGCGTGGGTGGGATCAGCGACCCGGCGGGTGCGAAAGTGATCGCCCGGTCGAGCGGGCGAGGCGGGGACTCCTCGATCCCGCCGGTCCACGCCGCCCCCAGGGATTCAGCGTGACGGCGATGCTCCAGCGAGCGGGTGAAAACGTATACCGTGCAGCCCCAATGGCGGGCAACCTGGATCGCCAGGTGAGCGCTGGCCCCGAATCCGACCAGTCCCAGGGTCTCGCCGGGCAGCAGATCGGCTTTGCGCAGCGAACGGTAGCCGATGATCCCGGCGCAAAGCAGCGGGGCGGCCTGCTCGTCGGGGATAGAATCCGGGATGGGCAACACGTAACGGGCGTCGGCCAGCATGTATTCGGCGTACCCGCCGTTGACGTGGAAACCGGTAAAACGGGCGTTCGGGCAGAGATTTTCCTCGGCGCACCGGCAAAACTCGCACTGCCCGCAGGCTGAGTGCAGCCAGGGAACGCCGACGCGGTCACCGATGGCCAATCCCTTATCCCCAATCCCCTTTCCCTTTTCAGCAGGGGATAGGGGATAAGCGGCAGGGAAAAACGCATCCACAATGCCGACAACTTGATGGCCGGGAATAATGGGAAGCGAGGGAGGATCGATGTCGCCCTCGGCGGTGTGCAGATCGGTGTGGCAGACGCCGCACACATGGACGCGCAGGCGCACCTGGCCCGGCCCCGGCTCCGGGATGGATAAATCAACCGGGAGCAGAGGCCCTGTCTCTATGAGGCCGGGAACAACGATCTGGAGGGCGCGCATCGTGTCTTGTCAGACCTCACAGGTCTTAAAGACCTGTGAGGTCTATGAACGTCTACTCCCCGCGAATGAACGCCTCGGTCTTCTCGCGGCATTCGTTGTCTTTGAACTGCTGAGGCGGGGTTTTCATAAAATACGACGATGGGCCAATCAGCGGGCCGGAGATGCCGCGGTCGAGGGCCAGCTTGGCGCAGCGCACGGCGTCAATCACCACGCCCGCTGAGTTGGGGGAATCCCAAACTTCGAGTTTCAGCTCGACGTTGAGCGGGACATCGCCAAAGGTGGTACCTTCCATGCGCAGATAGCACCACTTGCGGTCGTGCAGCCAGGGGACGTAATCACTCGGCCCGACGTGAATGTTCTCTTCGGGCAATTTGTAAGGCAACATACTGGTCACAGCGCCGGTTTTGGAAATCTTCTTCGATTCCAACCGTTCGCGTTCGAGCATGTTGAGAAAATCGGTGTTGCCGCCAAAATTGAGCTGGTACGTGCGGTCCAGGCGGACGCCGCGGTCTACGAACAGGCTGGTGAGCACCCGGTGAAGGATGGTTGCTCCCACCTGGCTTTTGATGTCATCGCCGATGATGGGCAGGCCGCGCTCCTTGAAACGCCTGGCCCAATACTCGGAACTGGCGATGAACACAGGAATGGCGTTGACGAAGGCGCAGCCTGCGTCGAGGATCTGCTCGACGTACCACTTGGTCGCCATTTCCGAACCGACGGGGAGGTAACTGACGACGACATCGGTTTTCGTGTCCCGCAGGATGCCGACAATATCTGCGGTTGGGCCGGGGGCCTTCTTGAGAATCTGCGAGAGATACTTACCCAACCCATCGTGGGTCATCCCGCGTGAGACCGGAACTCCCAGATTGGGGACATCCGTAAACTTGTAGGTATTATTCGGATAAGCGAAAATTGCCTCTGACAGGTCTTTGCCCACCTTGGTATCCACAATATCGAAGGCGGCGGTAAATTCAACATCGCGGATGTGATACCCGCCAAGGTTGACGTGCATCAACCCGGGAATTTCCGCGTCCTCTTTGGCATCCCGGTAGAAATGGACGCCTTGCACCAATGAAGAGGCGCAATTCCCGACGCCGATAATGGCTACTCGGACTTTCTTGTTCTGACTCATGCGAAGCTCCTTCTTTTTAGGTTTTATCAAACTCTCTGATCGGCAGCGCACACGCCAATTGTCTGTGTGTGCTATAATCTCATAAACCGCTAACCGGAGTTGTGTTCATGAATCCGCCCGAAACAGATTACGTTAAGCGTCTCAAACGGTTAATCGAGGTAAGTCGTGACCTGAACACATCTCAGGATATTAAAGAATTACTCCAATCTGTCGTTATGGCGGCCTGCGAGCTGACCGACAGCCAGTTTAGCTCGATTCTCCTCTACGAAGCCGAAACCGATCTGCTGAAGTTTGTCGCCTGCCTGCCAGCGTACAAAGAGGCCCTCAAGCGCATCCGGGTGCCGGTCGAGCGCAGTGTGGCCGGCTGGGTTTATTCGAATGCCAAGCCGCTCATCATTTTGAACACAGCCAACCATCCCATGATATTCCGCGATGTCGAGCGCGCACTCGGGATGGTTACTGAGTCGCTGGTTGCGGTGCCGCTCATCTTCAAGGGTGAGACGATTGGTGTAATGGAATCGTTGAACAAACAGAACGGGGCACATTATACCGAGGATGACATTATAATCCTAGAGAGTCTGGCATCCCAGGCAGCATTTGCCACGTTGAGTACGCTGCTGCTCGAAGAAGCCCAGCACTCCTACGATGAGTTGAAAGAACTTGAGCGGATGAAATCCGACTTCATTGCAGTGGCTTCGCACGAGCTGCGCACGCCATTGGGGTTGATCCTCGGTCACGCTACTTTCTTGAGCGAGACGATTCACGATGAACAGGCCGGCCACCAGCTCGAAGTGATCGTTCGTTCTGCGGAACGACTCAAGAAAATCATCGAGGATCTGTCCAACGTCAACAACTTCCAGATGGGGACGGCGCGGTTGAAGCGTGAGTTTGTGGCGCTCGGCCAACTCGTGCCGAAGATCGTGGCTTCCTATCAGGATATGGCGAAGCGCAAGAAAATTTCGCTAACCGCCAAACTGCCGCCAAATGCTAATCTTGTCATCGAGGGGGATGAGGATAAGATCGGCATTGCGTTGAGCAACCTGATCAACAACGCCATCAACTTCACCGACGAAAACGGCCATGTATTGATCAGCGCCGAGACTCTGCCCGGCTACGTGAAGGTGGCAGTGCTCGATGATGGGATCGGTATCCCTGCCAAAGATTTACCGCGTGTCTTCGACCGGTTCTTCCAGGTGCAATCGCATCTCACCCGGCGGCACGGCGGGATGGGATTGGGATTATCGGTGGCAAAGGCGATGATCGAGATGCACGGCGGGCAAATCTGGGTCGAGAGCGTGGAGGGCAAAGGCAGCAGCTTCTCGTTCCTGCTGCCATTGAAGCCGCTGCGCACGAAGACGCCGAGCGTTTTCGAGACGTGAGGGTCGAAAAGTCACTTGCCAAAGGCGGGGGGGTGGGTTATAATCCGCCCGCACGTTGAAAGTCTCGGGGCGTGGCTCAGACCGGCTAGAGCGCTGCGTTCGGGTCGCAGAGGTCGGAGGTTCAAATCCTCTCGCCCCGACTTTTATTCGTTGCCCTTGTTTTCTGCCCTGTCAT
>DYIZ01000088.1 GCA_020723385.1 Candidatus Aquidulcis sp. | reverse complement strand
ACTGCGTCCAAGTTGCCGATGCAGTCGGTGTGAACACTTCTGGCGATGGAGTCAACGAAGGTGGCGGGGTCACTGTGTGTGTGCTCGCTGGCAGCCGGGTTATCGTCGGTAAAGCCGTTTGGGTGGAGATTTCCGGCGTCGCCGCGTTCGTGCAGCCAGCCAGCAACCCCACGAAAAGCAGAACGAAAAAGCCCACGACATAAATCGAATTCTTGCGCATGGGTCACTCTCTCCCCGGTGAAATTGGGCAAGCGGATATTTCTGGCGATATAAATCTATCTCCGCGATCCTATGACCAAGTATAGCGCACTTTTCAGGACGGGCAGAAGGAGAATAGCCCAGCCAATTGTCACACGTTTGTCACAGCAGCTTGCTAAATTGTCAGGTGTACGGACAAGGTTAGCTTATCCCAGCCTTGTCGCATAATCTCACACCGACAAAGGAGCAAACTATGAATAGCCACTCTCGTTTTGATTGGGGGAAGTTATTGCACATCGTTTTACTGATCATGATAATGGCAAGCCTTACAACGACCTCCGATGCATCAGCAAAACCGTTTGCCAAAATGGATCGCGGCATCTATGATTATGATGATCCATTATGTACCCTGGCAAACCGCCAGCACGTCTGGGTTGGCCCATGGTACATGGGGACCCCAGATGTGCCTCTCTACTGGCCGATCCATGAGCCGGCTGCCGCCACCCTGGATGATGAGGTTAAAATCCGCTTCCAATATTGGTCGGATAATTTCGGCCAAACCACTCTCAAAGCCTATTACCGGGTTGAGACACAGGCAGCCTATGATCCCAATTTGGCTTTTTCCGAGTTAACCAACCTGGTCCAGGTTGGACAGGTTGGCAACAACCGCTTGATGGAGGCCACCATCCCCTCGATGGCATCAATGGGGATCACCTCCCCCGTCCGGGTGGATTATTATGTCCGGGCGTGGAGAGGCAGCTACAGTTGTGAGACTGTCGGCGAGAATCCCTTCGATTACGATAAAGTCGAGGGCGTCGAGCATCATATTTTCAGCCTGACCGCTTCGCCCAAACAGACCGGGCGCATCTATCAACTGTTCGTCCGCACCTTTGGCGCGGAGCCAAACGATCCCAATTGGCAGCCGGGCGACAAACCAGCAGCCTATTACACCCACTCAGGCGCATTCTGCGACATTACCGATGACCAGCTCGACTCGATCCAGGGGATGGGCTTCGACTACATTTGGCTGACGGGGGTCATTGATTTCGATAACGCATCCTCCCACCGAAAAGGAGATGCTGGCTCACCTTACGCTGTGCGGAATTATTACCGCGTCTCGCCTGACCTGGCCTGCTTGGAAGAAAATCATCATCGGTACGACCAGGCCGCCAGCGGCGATGCACAAACCGACCAGGCCACGCGTGATTTTATGGATCTGCTGAACAGAATCCACAGCCGGGGAATGAAAGTCATGGTTGATCTGGTTCCCAATCACACCTCGCAGGTTTACAGCCAAACCATCGTTTCCCGCGTCTACGAGTGGGAGCCAGAGGTTTTCCAGCTCACCGATAACAACTACCAGTTCCAATATGGCGCATCTGGGGTCAAGATTATCGGCAATTCCAATCTCGTGTTCCCAAATGGCAGCAACGATTGGACAGACACTCACCGCCTGGATTATACGAATGATCGGACTGCCTGCGGAAGCTGGATGGGAGATCATTGTTCGAATACCGACCCGGTTACCAGCCAGTCCCTTCGGGCCGGCAACGGCTGCGATAACTCCAATCCGGTCGAGGGCTGTGCCCCGGGCGCTCACTCAACCTATCAAATCCTGGACCGGGTCATCGAGACCTGGCAATCCCGCGGCGTAGACGGCTTTCGCATTGACTTTCCTCATGCCCTGGCCGATGATCTGTGGTCATTTCTGACCTACAACGCCAAGACCCGCGCCGCCGGATATGGGCGAAATGGAGGCAGCGGGGCGCAATACCCAGGCGAAGTGTTCATCGTCGGAGAGGGTTATGATCTCGATGGCTGGTTCGGGCCTGATTCGGGCGCAATCGGGAACACCGGTTCAAACTGGGCCAACCTTTACGCCGGCGGTTTCGACGGCGTCTACGACAAGAGCGGGATGTACGAACAAATCCGGAATATTCATGCCACCGCCGGGACGGGGAACCACTGGTGGGCCAATGGGATTGTGACCAAGTACCAGGAGGAAATCGGCGCTCCGTGGACTTATTCGCGTGTTGCGGGCAATGTCGGCCTGACCGGAGCAACGCACATGCTGAGATTTTTATCGAATCACGACGAGCTTCAACCTGCTTCCAATGAATACAACGGGAACTACTGGGGGTCGCCCAATATGCTCATCCCAAAAGCCGGCACAGCGGCGGCATTCCTGCTGCCCGGCTCGGCGCTCATGTATAACGGGCAGGAGGTTGGCGAGCCTGCCTCTGTAGACGATAGTTATTATTGCGCGGGGGCAGGTTACACATCACCCGGCAACCCCCAATTCAACCCGTGGTGCGGGACTACCGGTAAAACTTCCATTTTCGATTATGTGTTCATGCCATCCATCTACCGCTGGCAGCAAGGGTCGCTCGACGCAACTGAGCTGGCTTTACAAAATTACTACCGGCAATTGGTAGAGTTCTCCGATCACATACCAACCGATGGCAATTACTTCGACATTACCCATCATGGCGTCCTTAATGGCGACAATCCCGAATGGGTTTACGCATACGCTCGTACCGCGACTTCGACGAGCGGCTATGGATATGGAATGGTCATCATCTCTAACTTCAGTGAAACCGAAATACCGTTGAGCCTGGGCTTTAAGTACAACAATGGCAATTCCCTGCTCGAGGGTCTGGGCATCGAAAACGATCCTGGTAAAAACTACATCATCGGGGAACTGGTCAATGTAGCCTATGAGGATGGCACGCCGCGGCCAGAAAGCCAACGAGTTTTCTATGCCACAGGGTCTCAACTCTATGCCGGAAACACCATTTCCATCGTCATCCCACGCTGGAGCACATCGGTGCTTTATACTTCGGAGAACTGTGTCGCCACCCAGTCGGCGCTGACGCCAACTACCATCACCGATCCCCCCGATTGGGCGAAGATCAATCAAACCCTGGATGGCTTGCGCCTGTTCCGCGATAAAGTTCTGAAAACAACCACCGCAGGCGACTCTCTCGTTACCTTGTATTATAAAAACTCGCCTGAAATGACCAGGATCATCCTCAAAAATCCGTATTTAGGCAGGCAGCTATGGGACATTCTGGTACAAGGCGCCCCTGCCCTGGTGCGTTATGTCAACCAAACCAACGACCCGGGTGATCTGCTCACAAAAGACCTCTATACCTTAACCGAGAAAACTTACACCAGCTTCAAAAGCTATGCATCCTCCGATCTCGCCTCTGTACTGAAATATTACTGGACCAGTTTCAATCTCAAGAATTACATCAACCAGCCTCTGGACAAAGTCGTCGCCGACGCTGTAAGAAAATTTGTGCTGAAGTGACAATCATCATCTTATAAACGAGTAAAACTCACCCCGCGACGAATATGGCGGGGTGAGTTTTTTATACAGTTTTCATCACAACCATTCACTTGACACTCTCCTTTTTTTCCGCTAAACTATCCTTGTACTGGCTACACGAATAACCTATACGCAAACTCACAGGAGGCCCGCATGTCCCCCGATCAAACTTCCGCCCACATCACCCCGCAATCGCTCATCGCGCCCACCGTCAATGCCTGGCGCATCTACCTCGACGACCAGGGCAACTCCCCGCACACTGTCAAAGCCTTCGCCGCCGATGTGCTTCTGCTGGCATCCTTCCTGCCCCCCGACCGCGCCCTGGGCAGCGTCTCCACTGCCGAGATCAACAACTTTCTACACTGGATGCAAACCGGGCGCGGCATCCCCTGCTCTCCCAAGACCCTCGCCCGCCGCGTCACATCCATCAAAGCCTTTTTCCGCTGGCTGCATAAAAACGGCATTATCCTGATTGACCCCGCCGAAAAAGTGATCCAGCAGTCTGTGCTCAGCCCCATTCCAACCATCCTCACCGCAGACGAAGTTTCTGCCATCCACGAGGCTGCCAGCCGCCACCGCCGCGCCGCCAAACCCGATGCGCGTCCTTACGCCCTTGTCACCCTCCTGCTCGAAACCGGCGTAAAAAAGAACGAAACCCTCACCATCAGCCTCAACCACATTGACTTGCAAGCCCCCGCCGGCCCGCTGCTCTTCGTGCGCTACGCCAGCCCGCAGCACCGTTACAAGGAGCGCAAGCTGGCCCTGTCGGACGACTGGGTCGCCGCTTTCCATGAATACAAAGGCCAATACAATCTCACCGACCGCCTATTCCCCTGGTCGCCGCGCCGATTGGAATATTTGCTGGAAGATATAGGCGAAGAAGCCGGGTTAGACAAACACCTGTCGTTCGACATGTGCCGCTGGACGAGCGCTCTCAGCGATTGGCAATCGGATATGGAACACGACAAGATTCGCCAAAAACTGGGCGTCTCTAAAATCCAATGGCGTGAGCTTCGTATGAAACTGGAAAAACTCTCGCAGAGCCAGGGATCAGCCTGAAGGAGAGTTCTCGCGGCCCGCAGAGCTTTTGCCTCCCCCCACTCGTTGAAAGGCCGCCATGCCGAGCAAGAGCGGAATCCAAAACGTGATGCCGCGATAAACGACCATAATCACCGCCGCGTTGGCAATCGAGACCCGCAGCGATTGCAGCGCCAATGGCATCCCGCCCTCCACGAACCCCAACCCCGAGGGCGTGGGTGAGACGATGAAAAACAGGTAATACAGGCTGAAACCACCCACAATCGTCCCCACCGAGTGCGGCACCTCGAAGGCCATAAACACCGCCCACAGAACGAGCGTCAGCAGCGTCATCTTACTCAACGCCAGCCCAAACGGCCAGATCAAATTCGCCGATCCCCGGCGGAAATCATGCAGCCCGTCCGAAACCTCACAGGCGAAGGCGTGCGCCCGCTCCTCTGAGAGATAATCACGGCGAATGAAAGGATGCAGCCGCCGGTTGAGAAAACGCGCCATCGTCGCCAGCAAATTACCCAACTGCACCGGCGAGCGTATTCCCATGAACAGCATGTACGCCAGTACCGCTGCAATCATAATGAACATCAACGACATCATCACTTCCAGGATGGTGAGATTGTCGCGGCGGATGAGCACCGTCAGCCCGAGCATCAGCACACAGATAAAGGCCGCATAATCGAACAGCACGTAGAGCGCCCCGGCGGCTGCCGCCCTCCCGGTCGAGTAATTTCGCCGCCGGGCTTCGGCGATGAACACCGCCGTGCCGCTCATCCCGGCGGTCGGCACAACCACATTGGCAAAAATGGCTGCGGTCGAGACCGGCAGCAGATTGAGAATCGTCTCATTGACGCCAATCGTGCGATAGACAGCGCGGTACAAAGCTGCAACATTGACCACCCACAACAATTCCAAAATAACCCCCAGGAATAAAAACCGCCAATCCCCACGTTTCAGCGTCTCGACAATATCCTTCAAATCCGTCAGACTGCCAATGATGAAAACCGCGCCTAAAAACAACACAACAGCAATGATGAATCGTCGCATAGGGGCATTATACCGGATTTAAAATATAAACCTCACAGGTTTTGAAAACCTGTGAGGTTTTTTATTCCAAATCCCATCAACTCCTGCGCCTGCCGCCCATCCCGCTGATCAGGGTTATATAATACAGCAGTTGCAGCGCGGCCGTGACGGCGGCTGCCACATACGTCAGCGCAGCCGCATTCAGCACGTGACTGACTCCGCCGGCCTCGTCGGAACCGGCGATCAGCCCGGAATCGGTCAACAGCCGCCGGGCGCGCGCCGAAGCGTTCAACTCTACTGGCAGCGTCGCCAGCGCAAAGAGCAGGCCGCCGGAAAACACTGCTACACCCAGCCAGGCCAAATCCACGAGACGCAGGATCAACCCCAGGAAGATGAGAATCCATCCCAGGTACGAGCCGATATTGACCACCGGAACCAGCAGTGAGCGGAAGCGAAGCGGGAGATACCCTTCCTGGTCTTGCATGGCGTGACCCAGTTCGTGCGCGGTGATCGCCAGCGCCGCCACCGAATTGCCTTGCGCCACGCCCGGCGAAAGGCGCAGCTCTTTGGTGCGCGGATCATAATGGTCAGTCATCCTGCCGCCGATGCCCAAAACGCGCACACCCTGCAAGCCGCCAGAGTAGATCAGGCGTTGAGCTGCCTCTGCCCCGGTCAGCCGCGTGCGCGCCGGCACCTGGCTCCATTTCTTATACGCCGCGCTGACATACCATTGGGTCAACAGCATCAGAAGGAATGCCGGCAGCATGAACATGATATAACGCGGATCTATGAAAAACATCGTCCACCTCCTAATCGCCTATCCGAATATTCCTGGAGTGCGGGCTTCAGCCCGCAAAGACTGGCAGACTGAAGTCTGCACTCCGGTTATTCGGATTGACTCTAAAGCAATAACTACTTTGCCGTCAGCAGCTCCACGGCTTTGGCAAGCTGCGGATCGAGACCGGCGGTGAAATCCTCTTCGGTCAGCTCCACAGCAACGTCGGGAGTCAGGCCGATTTGGTGAATCTGGCGGCCGTTGGGGGTCAGCCAACGGGCGATGGTGATACGGACCGCACCCTCATCGTTCGAGAGCGGCGTCCATACCTGTACCGAGCCTTTCCCAAATGTGACCGTGCCAACAAGCTGGGCGCGCCCGTGATCTTGCAGCGCACCGGCAACGATTTCCGAAGCCGATGCTGAGAGATCGTTGACCAGCACCACCATAGGAATATCGGTCGCCAGGCCGCCCGGCTCGGCATTGAAGGTATCTCGCGGCCCGGAGCCATACTCTTCGTACATGATGACGCCGTCGCCGATGAATTGCGAGGCGACTTCGATGGCGGTATCCCGGTAGCCGCCGCCGTTATTGCGCAGATCGAGCACCAGCCCCACTGGATCTTCGGTCATCAATTGTTCGAGGAGAGTGGTCAATTCCTGGGTCGTCTTCGCCCCGAAGGAGTAGATATGCACATAAGCGATCTTCCCTTCGAGCATTTCACCCTCCACACTGGGGACGGTGATGGAGGCGCGGGTGATCTCAACGTCGAAGGGGTCCACGCCTTCTCGCTGGATCGTCAACGTGACGACTGATCCCTTCGGGCCAAGCACATGCTGCCGGGCAACTTCAGGATCCGTTCCAGTCATATCCACGCCGTCAATGGCGATGATCTCGTCTCCCGGCTGGAGGCCAGCTTTCTCGGCAGGCGAGCCGGGCATTGGCTCTGAAATCGTCAAATATTCAGCGTCTGTGTTGACCCACGCCCCGATGCCCTCATACTCGCCCGCCTGTACAGCGGTGAAGCTCTCGTAATCCGATGGCTCGATATAAGACGAGTGCTCATCGCCGAGGGCTTCCATCATCCCTTTGATGGCGCCGCGCATCAACAGCTCATCGTTCACCGGCTGCTCGATATATTGTTCGTGGACGAGCTGCCAGGCTTCCCAAAAGGGGACGAACAACTCGCTGGTCTGATCTGACTCAGCGGCTGGGCTGGTTGGTAAGAGTGAGATGCTTTCGGGTATTCTCGGGGTGGTTATCCGCCCAACGACAAATCCTGTCGAGCACGTGCCTACCAATAATACAAGGGCAACGAATGCGCCCAGGATAGTGAGAATGGGTTTCGAATTGCCGGGCTTGGGATCCATACAAAGTCTCCTTCGTGACAGAATAACACAAGATGATTAGAGAGGTGTAAACAAAATCTTGCGCCGAGATTAGAGCGTGGTGCAAGAATTACCCTTCGACTATGCTCAAGGTGCTTTTCCAGGTGGTCTGAGCGCAGTCGAAGGCCATTAACGAGATTAGTTCAGGCTAATTCTTTCGCCAAATATGCCTCGAACGAGGCGCGGTCGCTGACCTGTTCGGCGTACGCCAAAATTGCTTCGCCGCCCAGTTCGTAAGCCGGATGACAGGACGTGGGCGCTGCACCGCGCGGGGCAAGCGCGACGGCATGGACAAACGGTGCGGCAATATCGGCTTTGAGCAGCTCAGGGACGAACTCTTCGGTGGTAGCGATGACTTGCGTGGCTGTGATGGCCAATTCCTCGTCAATCCCCTTGTGGCTACCGATGACGAGATTGCCCTGGGGATCGGCGCGCAGGGCGTGGAGGACGGCGACATCCGGGCGGATGGCCGGGAAAGCGATCAATTCCTCGCCCGAATAGGGATCAACCACCGTGCGGATGTCGGGGCGCAGCCGGGGGAGGTCGGTGCCGAGCCAGCCGCGGGCGGGCATGAACCCCACCTGGGCCATCGCCGCCCGCAGGCCAAACGCCAGGCTGACTTCGGTTTCCTCCAGAATTTCGATCTCCCCGCGCCCGGCCAGGTCGGTGAACATGGGGGCCAGGCCGAATATTTCCAGCCCGAAGTAACACGAGCGCACACGGGCGACCATCCCCGCCCCCACGAGCAGATCGCTCTCCAGCCCGGCGGTGAAAGACAGCAAGGTAAGGGCATTCGGCTCGCCGCTCTGGCGAAAGCGCCGCAGCAGGGCGCGCACGAACGCCATCGGGCGGCGGTACAATGTGCTCCCGCCCAGGGCGAGGGTGCAGCCCGAGGGGACCAGGGCAGCGGCGGATTCGAGGGAGATGCGTTTATCGAGCATAGGATTCGAGAGTCATATAGCGGAATATTTCCTGAATTTGGGGTGTGAGCGTGGGCTTCGCCCACGCTCACACCCCAAATTCAGGAGGCCTCCCGTCAAAATCGGAGGGCGCTCAGATCATTAATCCCTGCAATGGAATAACACGCCGCCGGATGCGGCTCGGTCGTTCCGACCAGCACGGTGGTGATACCCATCGCCCGCGCCGGGGCCAGGTTGCGGGGTGAATCATCGAGGTACAAACACTCCCGCGGGTCAGCGGCCCCCGCCAATGCCAGCGCCCGCTGGTAGGCCTCCGGCTCCGGTTTGCAGATAAATCCCAGGGCGCGCACATCAATGATTCCCTGGAAACAATCGCTCAATTCCAACACAGCCAGCACCCGTTGGGCATGAGCCGCGTCGGCGTTGGTGAAGATCCAGCGCGGCTGCGGCAGGCCGAGCAGCAGAGCGCGCACGGCTGGGTCAGGATGAATGTACTGTGACAGGGGCAAATCATGGACGTAAGCCAGGAATTCATCGGCATCCACGTGATGATGCATTTGCAGCCCCCGCAAAGTGGTTCCGTAGGTCTCGAAATAATGCCGCCGGATGACCGGCACGTCTTCAGGCGGGAGATGCAGTTTTTCGACCATGTAATCGCTCATCCGGTCACGAATGGCGTTCCACAAGCCGTCGCGGGCAGGATAAAGCGTGTCATCGAGATCGAAGAAAAGGGTGGCAAAGGACATGCGGGCAATTATAAGGGATAAGGCAGGCCGAACGGGCGCTCGGCAAGATTAGAGATTGATGTGAATTCCCGGCAAGCACGTTACTTTTTTCTCGCAAATCCGACTGAAATATTAATCAGACTAATTCTATCGCATTTAGACAATGGCGGCCAATCTTGCGCCGATGATTTGAGCATCTCTGATTGCGCTATGCCGTAAGCTCGATCCGGGAACTGGTCGGACGCTCTGATAGATGGCCGTTGAATTTCCTCCCCGCTTGCTCCTATTTTCAAGCGGGGAGGATTATTTATCCTGTATAATACCAGCATGGCTATCCACATGCTGCCCCCCGAAGTCGCCTCACAAATTGCCGCCGGTGAAGTCATCGAGCGCCCCGCCTCGGTGGTCAAAGAGTTGATCGAGAATGCCCTCGATGCTGGCGCAAAGGCGATCACCGTCTCAGTGGAGGCTGCCGGGCAGCAATTGGTGGAGATCGCCGACGATGGTTCCGGCATCCCGGCAGATGAGTTAGCGCTGGCGGTGGCGCGGCACGCCACGAGCAAGCTGCAATCCGCCGACGATCTGTTTTCGATCACGACTCTCGGATTCCGCGGGGAGGCGCTGGCCTCGATTGGCTCAGTCGCCAGCATGACGATCACCTCCCGCCCGGCGGCTGCCGCCGCCGGGGCGCGCCTGCGGGTCGAGGGGGGTATCCTCGGCCGGGCGGAGGCTGCTGGCGCGCCGGTGGGAACAGTGGTACGCGTCGAAAATCTTTTCTACAACGTCCCGGCGCGGCTCAAATTCCTCAAGGCTGAAACCACCGAACGGCGCGCGATTGATACGCTGGTCACACGTTACGCCCTGGCATACCCGCATGTGCGCTTTACCTTGCGGCAGGATGGCCGCCCGGCATTGCAAACCTCTGGCAACGGCAACCGCCGCGAGGTGCTGGCAGCATTGTACGGGGTAGACGTGGCGCAGCAAATGCTCGAAGTCATCTTCGTGGAGGAGGTCGCCTCGATCAGCGGGTTCATCAGCCCTACATCGCTCACACGCTCTCACCGGCGGGAGATCACCTTATTCGTCAATGGCCGCCCGGTGCAAGACTCATCATTGACGGCAGCGCTCGTCCAGGGTTATCACACGCTGTTGATGGTGGGCCGCTACCCGGTGGCGATCCTGTTCATCGAGATGCCTCCTGACGCAGTAGATGTCAATGTCCATCCCACCAAAGCCGAGGTGCGCTTCCGCAGTTCCGACCAGATGTTCAGCGCGGTGCAGCGCGCCGTGCGCCGGTCGTTATTGGCGCATACCCCGGTGCCGGAGGTCGGCTCGATTGGGCAGCAGATGTGGGCAGTTGACGGAGGACAGTTGGCAGTTGACGGTGGACGGTGGACGGTGGACGGTGGGAAGTTATCAGTAGACGGCGAACAGTCCCCCATCTCTCCACCCTCCACCCTCCACGCTCTGCCCTCCTCGCCCCTCGCTCCTCCCTCATCGCCCTTCGCCCCCCTCCTGCGTCTCGTCGGGCAACTCGCAGCCACGTACCTGATCGCCGAAGGCCCGGATGGGCTGTATCTCATTGACCAGCACGCGGCCCACGAGCGGGTGTTGTTCGAAAAATTGACCGGGGCAAGACGCGGTGCAGGTGAAAACGGTCTTCCGGCGCAATCGCTGTTACAGCCTGTGACGGTCGAGCTGCCGCCGGCCAGCGCCCGTCTGCTGGAGGAACAACTGCCCATCCTGGCCCGGCTTGGATTTCAAGTCGAGCCGTTCGGTCAGGCCACCTTTCTCGTGCGCGCCGTCCCCCAGCTCTTGACGGGGATGGATGCGGCGGCGGCGCTGCGGGTGTTGGTGGAAGATTTCGAGGAAGACGAGACTCCCTTGCAAGCTGAGATCGAAGCCCGGCTGATTGCCCGCGTGTGCAAACGCGCCGCGGTCAAGGCCGGGAAAACGCTATCGGTCGAGGAGCAACGCGCCCTGCTCACCGATCTGGAAGCCTGCCAATCGCCGCGCACCTGCCCCCACGGCCGGCCGACGATGATCCATCTCTCGGTGGATCTGCTGGAGAGGCAGTTCGGACGCAAAGGGGCGCGGTAAACAGGGTTCAAGGAGGCTAACATGCGCAATACAGGGTTGCTCTTTTTCGGTGGGCTGCTCATCATTGTCGGGCTGGCTTATATCGCTGGGCAGGTTTTCCAAATCAACATCTGGGGGATACTGTGGCCTTTGTTGCTCATCCTGTTAGGGGTGTGGCTGCTGCTGCGCCCATTGATGCTGCGTTCCGGCTCGAACGTGGACGTCTTCTTCATCGGCGATATCCGCCGCAGCGGAACCTGGCAGGTTCACAACGAGGAATACTGGCGCTTCATCGGCGATGTAAAACTGAATCTGACGCAGGCCGATATTCCCCTCGGGGAGACGGTTTACCGCACCAATGGCTTCGTCAACGATGTGAAAGCGATTGTCCCGCCGGATGTTGGTGTGGCGATCTCATCCACTGCGTTCATCACCTCGACGAAAGCCTTTGGCCGCAAGCAGGAAAGTTTCGTGACGCCGTTAGAAATCACCAGCGAAAACTACGCCTCCGCCGAACGCAAAATCCGCCTCGAGGTGACCGGTTTCATCTCCGATATCAAAGTTATACAATCATAGCACTGCTTCAAACCGCTACAAAAGGGATCGTCATTGCGAGGAGCGCACTTTGCGACGAAGCAATCTCAAACCCAAACAGGGGACTGCTTCGCCAAAGAACGGCTACTAATAACATAATTGTCATTCTCTCATCAGATGGCGCTCCAGCGCCATAGAGGAATCTCGCAGTGACACTCATGGATTTACGCTATCAAGGCAAATATTGCCAGTTAACCTTATAAACACATTATGACCTCCACGCTTCGTCGCCTGCGCGCCGACGGCATTCTGCTGTTGGTAGCTTTCATTTGGGGCAGCGCCTTCGTCGTCCAGCGCATCGCGGTTCAGCATCTGGGCGTGTTTCTCTTCAACGGCCTGCGTTTTTTACTCGGCGCGCTGGTGTTACTGCCCTTCGTCCATTTCCGCCAAACTTTCAATCGCAAAGTGCTGCTCGGGGCCTTGACGGCTGGCGCAATCCTCTTCGTCGCCAGCGCATTACAGCAAGCCGGACTGCGGTACACCACCGCTGGTAACGCCGGCTTCATCACCGGGTTGTATGTCGTCATCGTGCCGGTGATTCTGGTGGTTTTCTGGCGGCAGAAACTGCCCTGGACAGCCTGGGCAGCGGCGCTGATAGCTGTCGTCGGCACAGCCCTGCTCGGCGGTGGGAGCACATCCGGCCTGACGGTCGGAGACGGACTGGTTATGATCGGCAGCGTGGGATGGGCGCTGCACGTGATCGTTGTGGACCGCATGGCGCGCAGTGTAGACATTTTGACCTTCTCGGTCGGGCAGTATCTCGTCGCGGGGGTTTTGAACGGCATTGTTGGGTTATCCCTGGAATGGCCTTTGCTTCCGGGGCTTGCCACAGCCTGGTGGACGGTCGCTTATATCGGCATCATGTCCACCGCCATTGGCTATACACTGCAAGCCGTGGGGCAAAAGCACGCCCCGCCAAGCGATGCGGCCATCATCCTCAGCATGGAAACCGTCTTCTCTGCCCTTTTTGGCTACTGGCTGCTCAGTGAAAGGCTGACCCTGATCCAGCTCACCGGCTGCGGGCTGATCCTGGCCGCCATCGTGCTGGTGCAGGTGAAGCGAAAATCCTGATTGGCATCCACTCAATTTTTTGCCCCAGAGATCACAGAGAACACCGAGTTCGAAAGAATCGACTCGCTTAATTCTCTGAGGACTCTGTGAACTCTGTGGCCGAATCACTTGATCCTACAAAAAACTATGAAAACTCTCTGGCTGGAAAATCAAACCCTGTCATTCCGCGAGGATGTTCCCGATCCTGACCCGCAGGCGGGCGAGGCGCTGGTGCGCGTCCGGCTGGCGGGCATCTGCGGCACCGATTTGGAAATGACGCGCGGCTACTATCCTTTCACCGGCGTTCCCGGCCACGAGTTTGTGGGGGAGGTCATTGCAGCCGAGGATGCCGATTGGGTGGGGCGGCGTGTGGTCAGCGAGATCAACATCACCTGCGGGCGGTGCGCACCCTGCTCGATGGGGAATCCCACCCATTGCGAGCGGCGCGCCGTCATCGGGATTCGCGGCCAGCCGGGGGTTTTCGCCGATCTTGCCGCCATCCCGCTGGCGAATCTGCACCCCGTGCCTGACTCTGTGCCCGATGAAGCCGCCGTATTCACCGAGCCGCTGGCCGCCGCCCTCGAAATCCAGCAGCAAACTCACATCCACGCCGACGACCGCGTGCTGCTCATCGGCGCGGGGCGGCTGGGGCAGCTCGTAGCGCAAACGCTGGCGCTGACCGGCTGCGAGCTGACCGTTGTCGAGCGCAATCCCAAAGCCCGCCAATTGCTCGAGGCGCGCGGCATCAGCGTGATCGGCCCCGAAGACGTTCCATCCCGGCAAATAGATGTGGTGGTGGACGCTTCAGGCAGCCCGCAGGGGTTTGCGCTGGCGCGGCAGGCTGTCCGCCCGCGCGGCACCCTGGTCATCAAGAGCACCTACACGGGTGAAATCCAGGTCAATTTTTCTTCGATCGTGGTGGATGAAATTACGATCATTGGCTCGCGCTGCGGGCCCTTTGCCCCGGCCCTGCGCTTGCTGGAAAGCGGGCGAGTGGACCCTACCCCGCTCATCGCGGCGCGCTACCCGCTGGCCGATGGGCTGACAGCCTTCGCACACGCCAAACAACCGGGGGCATTGAAGATATTGCTGGAGATGATGCCATTAAAGGGGGTAGTCTAGGGCCTTGTGCCCGCCCATCGTGCCCGCCCAGGGGCTAAACTACACGTTGATTACTCCCCTGGCTTGAGCGGTAGATAAACGGTAAACAGCGTCCCCACCCCCACCTCGCTCTTTACGGTGATTCGCCCGTTATGAGCTTCGACTATGCGCTTGCAGATGGACAGCCCCAGGCCGGTTCCCGAGGCCAACTTCTCAGAGCCGGGCGCCCGGTAGAATTTCTCGAACAGGTGGGACAGACTTTCGGGTGAAAGCCCAGCGCCAGTATCGCTCACGGTGATCACCAACTCCTCGGCGGTCGCGCTGGCTCCCAGTGTCACTTTACCCTGTGAACTATTATATTTGATGGCATTGCTGAGCAGGTTGAGCACAACCTGTTTGATCTTGTCCCGATCCGCTTTGATTTCGGGCAGTTTGCTGGGGATGACCAGATCGAAGCTCAAACCTTTATCTAACGCCCGGCTGCGCATCACGCCGTCGCAATCTTCGAGCAAATTACGAGAATCGAAGGTTTCCAAACGGAACTGCGCTCTGCCCGACTCGAGCCGCGCCAGGTCGAGAAAAGACGAGGCTAGGTCGGAGATGCGGAAGGTCTCATCGTGTATGATCTCGACGATGCGGTGGCGCTGCTCATCGGGCAAATCGGTCCGCAGCAACAGATGAGCGGCTGTGCTCAACGAGGCCATCGGGGTACGCAGCTCATGCACCAGATCCGAAATCAGGTCCGATTGCTGGAACAAGCGCGCATTCTCGATCGCCACCGCCGCCTGCGCCCCGAGGGCGGTCAGCAAATCCTGGTCTTCCTCCGAGAACTGCCCGGAGCGCTTGTTGATCGCCTCCAAAGCGCCGATGACCTTATCTTTGGTGACGAGCGGTACCCCGAGCAGGCAGGTGGTTTTGACCTTCGTCACCTGGGCAACCCGCACAAAATGGCGCTGATCCTGCGCGGTATCCGCGATGATGACCGGTTGGCGGTTGGCGACGATCCAGCCAGCAATGCTGCCATCCAACGGAACGATAATGCCGCGCATCATCGGCTGGCTCATATTGGTCGCCACCTCGAAGTGCAGTTCTTTCGTGATCTGATCGTAGAGTAATATCGAAGCTTCTTGCGCGCCGGTCAGCTCTGCTGCGGCGTGAACGATCCGGTCGAGCAGTGCTTCCAGATCGAGCGTCGAAGCCAGGTCACGTGAGATATCCAGCAACCGCTGGTAACGTTTGGGAAGTGTTGTTTTTCTTGGGCCGGTCATGGAAATATCGAATGAATAATCCCCGGTTTACCAAATCTCCGAGAGCACACCACCCTCGGAGATTTGACCGGTCGGCGGGAAAACCCCCGTAGGTGATAACGTCAGCTCTTGGGCCGGACGTGTTTGGTAATATTTTCGGCGAGCTTGGAAAACTGCTGCGAGGTCAGGTTGTCGGAATGCTGTACAACCAGAGGCACATTAGCCTTCGCCGATTGGTAGATCAGTTCTGGAGCAGGTGTAAAAACAGTGCTGATCGCATGCTTGAACTGTTCTTGCACCTGGGTCACTGAAAGCTGAAATTCGGAACGCAGGCGATTGTACAAAACGACATTCAACCGGCCTTCGCCGAAACCGCGCGCAATCAACTCGTCCATCAGCGCGCGGGTGCGGATTATGGTGTAGGGGATCGATTCCAGGACAACGACCAACTCGTCGCAAGTGCTGAGAATCTTGTCTGTGATGGGGGTCAGCCCCGGCCCGAGATCCAGCACAATATAATCAGCCATGCGCGATAAATGCTGCGCGATAGCGTCGAAATGTTCTGTGGCGACAACGTGGCGCGCATCTCCAGGAAAATAGGAGGCCAGCAGCAGGCGAACGCCTGTATTGTGCGTGACCAGCTCGGTGTCAACATCGGCAGGGGTAATTTCCTTTGGCTTGCGCTGTAAAAGGCGCGTCATCCCCTCCGGGCGGGTATAGCCTAAATCGAGGGCAAGGCTGCCCTCGCCGGGGCGGAACTCAGCCACGATTACTTCTTTCTTGGTGCGATTGCGCAGGCTGATACCCAGGTTGATCGCCATCGTCGAAACGCCCATCCCGCCTTTGACTGAGACAATACCGATGACATGGCCGCGCTCGCCAACCGGGGCTGCAACAGCCGCCGGGGTGGGTTTCCCTTTGGCGCCACGCGCCAGCACCGCCTTGATGTGGGCAAACAATTCACGCGGTTGAGTCGGTTTGGTCAAGTAGTCATCGGCCCCAGCATCGAAGCCCGTCACTTTATCATCTACCTGGGATTTGGCCGTAAACATGATAATGGGAATGGTCTGGGTGGTTGTATTGCCGCGCAAACGCCGGCATACTTCGTACCCATCCATGTCTGGCATCATCACATCCAGCAGGATGAGATCGGGTTTCTCGCTTTGGGCCATCACCAAAGCCTGGTGACCATTGTTTGCTGCTACAATCGCGTACCCCTGTCGTTGAAGCATCAACCCAACCAGACGCAGGGTATCAACATCATCATCTACGACGAGAATCTTTTCAGGCATTGCCAGCGCTCCTACACGCAATGGTTACATCACAGTCAGTCTAGCACAAAGCCGCGAGATCGGCAAGTGTTTTTGAGAATGGAAAGCATCGAACGTAAAACGTAATGCGTAAGCCGTAAAAAGATCTGTTGTGTGTTGCGCGTTACCTGTTTACCTGTTCACCTGTTCACCTGCTTACGTTTTCCGTTTTACGCTATAATCTGACTCTATGTTGGATCAGTTAAGCCTTATTTTACAACAAGATTGCCAACTCGACTCTGCCAAACCGGTGTTGGTGGGCGTTTCCGGCGGGCCAGACAGCCTGTGCCTGCTGGACGTTTTGGACAGCCTGGATTATCCGGTGGTGATCGCTCACCTGAATCATCGCCTGCGGCCCGAAGCGGGAGACGACGCGCTGGCCGTACAGCGGGCTGCCGTGAGCCGAGGGCTGCCCTTCGTCCTGGCGGAAACCGATGTAGCCGCTTATGCCGATGAGCATACCCTCTCAATCGAAGAGGCGGCGCGCACGCTGCGCTACCGATTTTTGTTCGAACAGGCTCGAAAGCACGGCGCTCAGGCCGTGGCCGTGGCGCACACTGCCGATGACCAGGTAGAGACGGTGCTGATGCACCTGCTACGCGGCTCAGGGCTGGCCGGCCTGCGTGGGATGCCGTACCGCGCCCTGCCTACCGCGTGGGGTGGCGACATCCCGTTGGTGCGTCCTCTGTTGGGGGTATGGCGATCAGAGATTATTGCCTACTGCGAACAGCGCGGCTTGCAGCCGGTATTCGACCGTACCAACCTGGACACAACCTATTATCGCAACCGGCTGCGCCACGAGCTGATCCCCACATTGGAAAGTTACAACCCGGCAGTGCGGCCGGTGGTGTGGCGTATGTCCCAAACCCTGGCCGGTGATTATGCTGTCCTTGAAGCGCAAGTCTCGGCAGCCTGGGCGGGATGCGTGGCGGCGCAAAGTGCGGGAGCCGTCGCCCTGAAGACCCAGTCCATCAAAACACAGCCGTTGGCAATCCAGCGCGCTATTGTTCGGCGGGCGATCAATTTACTGCGTCCAGGGCTGCGCGATATTGGCTACGAAACCATCGCCCGGACGCTGGATTTTGTGGCTCACCCGCCGCGCACCGGGCAGCGTGATCTGGCCGCCGGGCTGCGTCTGCTAATAGAAGGCGACCGGATGTGGCTGGCGGCATGGGAAGCCGATCTGCCAGTGGGCGATTGGCCGCAAGCAGCGAGCCAACCCCAGAAACTGGATATTCCCGGTGAGACAAAGCTCCCTGGTGGATGGGTGTTTTCTGCCCGGCCCGCCGGCAATATGCCTGCCGCCTTGCACGAAGCCCGCGCCAACGCCGATCCCTTCCGAGCCTGGATAGACCTGGGGGAGACAATGATCCCGCTCAATGTGCGCGTGCGCTGTCCCGGGGATCGCTTCCAGCCTATCGGGATGCCCGGCCTTTCACAAAAACTGTCGAATTTTATGATCAACGTCAAATTGCCCGCCAGGGCAAGGAATGGCTGGCCGCTGGTCTGCTCAGGCGAAGCGGTCTTGTGGGTTCCCGGTTATCGCCTGGCGCACCCTTACCGTTTAACGGCTGCGACCCGCCAGGCAGTATTTTTGGAATTGCAGAGGAGAGAATCATGAAATTTTTCTACCTTTCCCCTCAACAGATTTCACGATTTCTCTTCGCCTCGCTGGCGGTGGTTATAGCCACTGTCGCCTTCTATTGGCTGCGTGAAAGGGTGGCCGAGCCGATGATCGCCCTGCTCTATCTGCTGCCGGTGGTCATCAGCACCGCCGCCTGGGGGTTGGGGCCAGGCATCGTCACTGCGTTGGGTGCATTCCTGGCGTTCAATTTTTTCTTCATCCAGCCTTACAACACCCTTTGGGTCCACCGAACCCAGGATTTGGTGGCGCTGTTGGTATTCCTGGCCGTGGCGCTGGCTACCAGCCAGATCGTGGGTCGCGCTCAATCCAACCTGGCGGCTGCCAGAACCAGGGAGCACGAGACAGCCTGGCTGTACGATTTGAGCCGCGCCCTGGCGGCGCACAACGATGCCCAAACCATCGCCTCGGTCCTGGCCGGGCAATGCCTGGTGATCTTCCGGGCAGACTGCGTTCGCATTACGCTCGAAAAGACCGGGGACAATGAGCCGTGCGTGATCTGCCAGCCCAATCAGGAAATACCCGTTTCGAAACCGCAGTGGGTGGCGCCGATGGTCACGGCGCACGGGCTGCTGGGCGAGATCAGTATCTGGCGGGCGAACCCACGCGGTACACCCGCCGAGGATCGTCTGTTGCAAATCTTCGCCAACCAGGGTGCGCTGGCGCTGGAACGCACCCATTTGCTACAAATCGCCACCCACACACGGGTGATCGAAGAAAGCGACCGGTTGAAATCTGCCCTGCTCTCATCGGTTTCCCACGAGCTGCGCACCCCGCTGGCGACGATCAAAGCCGCCGTCAGCAGTCTGCGCTCCGGGGAGGTGGCTGCCGATTCCGAGGCCGGGCGAGACCTTCTGGCCGCGGTCGAAGAGGAGACCGACCAGCTCAACCAGCTCGTGGGCAACCTGCTCAATATGTCGCGCCTCGAGTCTGGGGCGCTGCGCCCGCAGCGGGAGTCGAACGTGCTGGCAGAAATCGTCGCCAGCGCCCTGCACCGCCTCCGATTGACCGCCCACTCCCACCGGATAACGGTGGATGTTTCGGAAGATTTGCCGCTCGTCCCGGTTGATTTTGGGTTGATGGAGCAGGTTTTGACCAACCTGATCAGCAACAGCGTCAAGTATTCCCCCGAGGGCAGCGCCATCCGCATTACAGCCCGCACGCAACACAAGAAAATCATCAAAGTCACTGTGTCCAACCAGGGGCCGCCGGTTCCCGAATCAGACCTGCCGCGCATCTTCGACAAGTTCTACCGCATCACCGCCGCAGACCGCGTCACCGGCGCCGGGTTGGGGCTTTCTATTTGCAAAGGGATCGTGGAGGCGCATGGCGGGCGGATCTGGGCGGAGAACCAACCTGACGAATTTGCCATCCATTTCACATTACCATTGACCGATGAGCAACGAGCCGCACATCCTGGTAATTGACGACGAGCCGCAGATTTTGCGCGCTCTGCGGACGATTCTCACTGCCAAGAAATTCCGCGTCTCGACGGCGGCGCGCGGCGAGGAGGGCCTGGCATTGGCGGCGGCCCAGCCTCCCGATTTGATCATCCTCGACCTGAGTTTGCCCGATATGGATGGTATGGAGGTGTGCGCCCGCCTGCGGGAATGGACGCACACGCCGATCATCGTGCTTTCGGTGCGCGACAGCGAGCGTGACAAAGTGGCTGCGCTCGATAAGGGCGCTGACGATTACCTGACCAAGCCATTCGGCATCGAGGAACTGCTGGCGCGGATCCGGGTGGCGCTGCGCCACTCGGTGCAAACCTCCGCCGCGCCGCAATCCATCGTTACAATCGGAGCGGTGCGCGTGGATTTAGCGAATCATCTCGTGATGCGCGATGACACAGAAGTCAAGCTGACCGCCACCGAGTTCAAGCTGCTGGCCTACCTGGCCGCGCACGCCGGGCGGGTGCTGACCCATCAGATGATTTTGTCGCACGTGTGGGATCTGGCCGACGCCGACCGGGTGGAATACCTGCGGGTTTACATGCGCCAGCTTCGAAAAAAGCTCGAAGCCGACCCCGACCATCCGCAATTTTTGCTCACCGAGCCGGGAGTGGGGTATCGGTTGGTGATCGAGGGGTGAGGGGAATTAATCACGAGTATACAAATGCCGACATGGGTATCGAAATAGATGGTTTCGTGTAAGCTTACTTGCCATCCTCCACAAATTTGGCGAGATCGTTTTTGGTAGGATAATTTGGCAGAGGAGGCGTTGTGTTTTCTATGAAACTTAATAGGCTCGCTTCGGCACGTTCATTGTTGTTGTCAAGACCATTCCACAACGAGTGACCTACACCGGTGAAATATTGTGATAGGGTTATATCAGGATAGGCCACGAGGTATGCCAGTTGGTCTCTTCGATAAACATAAGAACATTCACCTAACATTAACATCGCGGGAACATGACTATCTGAAAATTTCTCCAATGAGAAAACAGGGTGGTTATTTGCTTTATCATTAGAGATGACAATATCTGCCAGATAATTGACGGCCACATCACTCTGCTGTGGCACCCGATTCGCATCCCACTGGCAATAAGCTGAACTAATCATCTTGTGTGTTTCAGATGGGCTCACAGCATTCATCAATTCTGTTTGTGAGACGATCTGGCTTTGCGCTGGCAGGAGAAAAGCTGTTATCGCCCGTGGTGAGAATAAAGCCGAGGGCGTATACTGGTGAGCTTTTGCAGTCATCGAGCCATTTTTTGGGACATTTTTGTCAACATAGCGTATCATTTCATCCATGTCGAGCGGCAGCGCGCCAGGCTCGGCAAAAATTGCTTTGCTTATTCTCGGAGCAATGACATCGTCAGTTAAGGCGCTGGCTAACATTGTTCCACCATACGACTGACCAATAAGCACTACTTCGTCGGCGCCAATAATCTGTATTATTGCAGCTAAATCATCGAGGTTACGCTGGTGTGAATATTCCTGGACAGGCAGAAGATCGCTTCGGCCGCCGCCGGCTTGGTCATATAAGTAAACATCATAACCATGATCAGCAAGCCGCTGAAAGAAACGTATGTTAGACTCGCTCACGCTTCCACCGGGACCGCCATGCAGATAAATCATCGGAACTGCTTTTTTTGTCACACCAGCGGGCGGCTCCAAATGATAATAAGCTATTCGGCTGCCTGTCGGTAGCTGCCAATAGCGAGTTGGCGCCTCGGGAAAATCCTCGGCCACGAGCCTGACATCGCTGGCTATAGGGACACATATATACAAAAACAAAATCCCGTAAAGTAAGGCTGGCATTATCAACAACAAATATCGCTTAAAAGAGCGCTCTGGTTTGTCTCTTAAGCACCCCCAAACTCCTATGATCAGATATGCAACAGTACCCAATGCAGCCGCCAGACCTCTGCCAGCTCCTTTGGTAATCAACAAAAGCACACACCAAATTATTGGCGGCAAAACAATAAGCAAAAAAATGACTTTAACTTTATACAAAAATGAATGTCGCGCACCATTTAGAGCGTTCGAAAAAGTGATGTGTAGTCTTGGTAGAGTCATTTTGTCTCCTGAGATCACTACGGGATACTGCGACATCCCAAATATGTCGCAGTGGGTGGGCAACCCTTTATCACGAATTACCGCCAGGATGACGATGGCTCTCCAGGATTTGCCGTGAAAACAAGCACTCTGGGCGGCGTTCTGGGTTACGAACGCCCGTCGAAGGGTGCGGCGCTTCAGCGCCGTGGGCGTGCTTCGACTACACTCAGCACGCCTACCCCGGCAATTCCCAAAAAGCCATGACGATTAGTCTGACAGCGCGGATATGATCTAAGGCGCTGCTTTACCCATCAGGATTGCAAACACAGTCCCCCAAAAGAAACCCGAGAAGAGCACTGTCGTTATCGCCATGAGCACATGTTTTGGCATCAAAAGGTTTTTCACTTTTGAGCCTATGCCATTCTTGGAGGCATTTTTTCGGAAGAAGGCAGCCCGATTCAACTGTGTATTCTTGCCAACATTATGGTCGCCTTCCTCTGCTTTGGCAACTATGGAATACCCTAGTCCCTCGGTCGTGACATGACCTGTGGTGTTCCCTAGTTTCAAAATCAATTCTACCCTCGAGCTCAAATGAAGTTTAGCGTAGATATTTTTCAAGTGAAATTCCACCGTGCTGACAGAAATACCAAGCAACCAGGCAATCTGTTTATTGCCTTTACCCTGTAAAACGAGATTGGCGACTTCTCTTTCACGCTGACTTAATTGACCCATCTGTTCCATGGCTTTTACCTGTTGTTTCTGCATAAAATATGCGCCTAACCGTGAACGGGCTAACATCACCACTAAATGCCGCGCTCGTTCAGCCAGGCGATGATACGATCCGCCACCTGCTGCCAGCCGGGTTCGAGGATCATGGCGTGGGCCATATCGTCGAAGATCACCGCCTGGGTGTGATAGGCGCGTGCAGTCGCCGTGACCTCCTCAGGTGTGAAGAGCGCATCCTGCCGTGCGCCGAGTACCAACATGGGGGTTTTGACTCGCTTTGGGCGGGGCAGATAGAAGGCCAGCATATCCAGAAAGCCCAGGTAGGATTCATCTTGCAGCCGGGAGAAGTAGCCAGAAAGCTGGTCGGGCGACGATCCGGGCAAGAAGAAAAGCTCGTGGGCCAATTGGGGCGCGGCAACCAGCGGGTACAGGCTGGCCGTCAGGTTGACTCTGGCAAATTCGAGCGGGTGACGGGCGGCGATGCGCAGCGTCGTCGCCAAAACGCCCGCCGGCGGCACGGAAGCCAGCAAGACGCCAGCCGGGGCCGAATGGGTCTCCAGATATTTCTGGACGATGATCCCGCCCATCGAGTGACCGATCACCACCGGCGGCTGCGGCAGTTGGCCGGCGACCTGCGCCACGTCCTCGACGTATTCGGCCAGCCGCGTCCAGCGCAATCGCTCCCGGCCGGGGCTGCCGCCGTGTCCGCGTAAACTGGGCGCGTGAACGGCGAATCCCTGCGCGGCGAAGTAATCGAGGAAGTGCTCGTTCCAGCACCAGGCTGCGAGCCAGGCGCCATGGACGAACAGAAGCGGCGTCGCATGGCGTGGGTTAAGCGGTTGTTTGGAGATGATTTCGAGCTGCATAGGTTTTGTCCTCGATGGCGATTTATTTTTTCTGTTTACCGGATAATTGGGTAGCTGCTTTCAGCAAGGCGCTCACCGCCGGGTTGGTGAGATCTGCCTGGGTGCGAATCTTGACATGGCGAGCGCGCTTGCCTGTGCCCTCCAGAATGGCCGCCGGGTCTGGCAGCTCGACGCCTCGGCTGAACATCAAATTGACATAGGCGCGTTGAGGGGCGATAGCGCAGATCAAGCCCGTGTAAGTCTTATCTGTGCCGTAGGCGATGATCTTCGAGGGGGCATCCACGACCTCGACGGCCTCGGGAATAATTTTCAAGATCAGATCACGCGTCTGGAAGGCTAATGAGCGGATTTCGGGAGTATAGGCGGTGAGAATAACGTCCAGAGCTGTGTCCATTATCTCTTCCTTTTCACAACAAGCCCACTTTCCTTGAGCTGCCTGCAACAACGATAAATCTGGACGATTACCTCGCCCAGTTCGGCATCCTGGCAAGCCAGGGCAAGAAAATCGTCAACGTGGAGATAGCTGTTCCTGTCATCGGGATAACCCTTCGCCACAAACTCGCCCTCGTTCACTGCAAGGTGGACTCTGACGTAATCCGCCCAAAACTCATCGGTGGTCAGGGCGGCTGAAGCCAGATAAGCCGGCATCTCCAGGGTCGTGCGCCTCCACGAGATTTGTTTACCTGCCAGGGTTGATACGCCTCTGCATTCCAGAAACAGGGCGCTCTGATCCGCTATGCCAGAAAATCGCTTCCGTAATGCTTTATCCCCTTTCAGGGCGTGTTGGCCTTCTACCGAAGCCAGCCAAACTGCTTTTGCCCGGCCACCAATTCGCTCAGGTAAGCAAACGAATGGGAGGATTGTCACCGGCTCGCCATCGCTGAATGTCGCCTGTTCGCGATCGTAATACAGGGGCGGCCCGGTAGCGACAATCGGGGCGAAGACAATTTCGTTGTGCTTCTCCGAGAGATAGATCGAGGCGCTCATAGGTTTTCTTTCGCCTGGGACAATGGATCGAAATAGGGGTGATAATCACCCCGCCAGACGCGATAAGCTTCTCGGATGCGGATGGCATGTCCCGGGTGGATCGCCTCCGGCAGCGCATCCTGGGTAAACCAGCCCATACCCACAGTTTCGTTACAATGTGATGGCTTGACCCGCCCTTCGAGCGGCCTGCAAAGGAAGGTGAAGGCATACAAATGATGCCCGCTGGCTGAGCCGCAAATCCGCGAATCAAAGACTCCGACCAGTTCTGTGGTTTCACACACCACCCCGGTTTCTTCGAGCACCTCACGCGCCACCCCGGCGGCCGGGGTCTCACCAACTTCCAAGGCTCCGCCGGGCATCGCCCACTTTTGGTCATCGGCGCGCTGGATGAGTAGAATACGCCCGGCGGGATCAATCACAGCGCCATCGCCGACCGCCAGAGGCGTCGGGCGGGAGAATACGCCGGCGCGCAGAGGCTCCAATTGCTCCATAGATTGACCCGTTGCCATGGCGCTCATCTGCATGGCAATATCCTGAATGTCACGATAATGGGTTCGATCGTAGATATTTTCCGAAAAAAGCAGCCCCATAGCTGAAATATCACGCAGCCTGTCGGCCAGGAAAGCAATCTTCGCAGCGATTGTCATAGTTTTCACATCCCAAATCTTCAGAATTCAGCCTGCTCACCAATATACACCAAATGCCAGCCAGCGACAAGCGAGGCGGGGCGCTCCCATCTTTATTTTTTCTTTATACTCTCCCGCTTTTCTTTTGTCTCCCCTTAATCCCGAGGTGGTATCCTGTCTGGCAGGAGAATGTTACTTATGTGGTCAATTCTATTACTGGCAGCAATCGTCATCATCGCTTACAAAATCGCGCCGCGCGAGAATAAAGAGCACGCCCACGTCCACGGCGCAGGTCAGATCGGCCTGTTGGCGGCGGTAGCCCTGTTCGGCGTGGATTACTTCACATCGTATTTCTACGCCACGGGTGAAATGATGAGCGCCTTACACCCGTATGGCCTGCAAAAATATGGGTATATTGCCGTTGCGATCATCGCCTTGGCGAACCTGGTGTTCGGCGCGTTGTACATGTACTCGCTGGGCGTTTTCAACGAAGGCGGCGGATCCTACACGGCCTCGATGCGTTATCTCTGGCCGACGCTCAGCCTGATCGTGGCGGTTACCCTCATCCAGGATTACGTGCTCACCATCGTCGTTTCAGCCCTCTCGGGTGGAGACCAGCTTCTCTCGATTCTGAATGCATATAATTCCCATTGGTTTTGGCACTTTGCCATCGGCGCTGTATTGGCTGCGATCACCTGGTATCTCACCATCCGGGGGCGCGGTGAATCGGCGCAAGTGGTTTTTATGATGTTGGGCATCTTTATCTTACTCACCCTCGCCATGGCAATCGGGCTGTTCATTGCCCATTTCAAGGGCGTAGCAGCGATCCCCATCACGGAAACACCTCAGGCGGCAACACTCGCGCAGGCGCTCATGCACATGCTTACGGCTTCGATGAAAGGCATGGTAGCGCTCACCGGTCTCGAGGCGATGTCGAACGGCATCCAGTTCGTGATTGACGAGGATGCCGCTATCGTCAAGTGGGGCAAGAAGCGCCTGCCGCGTCTGCGCAAATTATGGGGCTTCTACAGCGGCAAGTCAGGCATTGGGCGCTTTGTGCAGACTTCTTTCCTGTTCTATGGCGGCTTTACTACACTATTCTTGAGCTTCTTCGCCATTCGTTTCGATGTGTTCGATGGGACGTTGGGCCGCTCGTTGGTCGGCAATCTGGCGTTTATTGGATTCACCCAAATTCCCGGCGGGCAGATTCTCTATTGGGCCTACCAAATCCTGGCGGTCGGATTACTGGCGGCTGCTTCGATGACCGCTTTCCAGGATGCCCAGGCCACCGAATGGCGCGACGTCGCCATTGGTGAAATCCCGGAGGCCATCGTTTACCGCGACCCGAGGGGAACCTTCACCCGTTCGGTAACCATCACCTTCGCGATTGCGGTGCTGATTATGCTGCTGGTGCGCGGGAAAACCTCGATGGCCGTACCTTATTATGGCGTCGGCGTATTCATGCCCATTATGGTGATGGGGCTTGCCATCCGTCGGCACGTTTTGACGACCTATACCGGGCGGGCGCGCAGGTGGGGTGGAGTCGGCGCGACGGTGGGAGCTGCTTTGGCCGGAATCGTTTTTCTGGGGCAGGTTGTTGGCAAATGGGCCGAAGGCGGCTGGGTCGTGCTGATTTCATTCAGCATCCTGGCTCTGGCAGCCCATGGGTTGCTGCTCTCCCCCTTGGGCTACCGTGAACCGCGGCAAATCCATCGCATTGTGCGTGAAAAAGCCCGCGTGCGTGGGGCGATGGCCTCCATCGTCGAATGGCAATCGCTGCGGATGCAGGAGTATCGCTATACCTTGCTCAATGGTCTCCACAAAACCTTCGAGCTGTTTGGGGTGCGTGTACCGATGCGGTACGCACAGCCAGCGCCCGCCGGGGATTACGATCACGCCTTGCACGTGGATCACCCCGATGCCCCTTCACTGCTCGAACAATATATCGAGGCGCAACCGTTGGAAGAGCCACGCCTGGGCGGTAAGCCGAAAGAATCCACCCGTTAGAATAACAAAACATCGTGGGGCTACCGCCGCAATCCAGTTGATTTGTAAAGAACAAATCCGCTCCATTACCCCCACGCCCCTCTCCCCCGCTCTCGGGAGAGGGGCGTCGTTAATCCCGGCCTTCCGTTTTTGACGGGAAAACCGCTGGAATTGGGGTGTGAAGGTACGCTTCGCCCACTCTCACACCTCAATTCCGGGAAAACCTAAATCCTTTACCGGCGCTGTCCCAACATTGAGAGTAGTTTGACAAAGTCAAGTTTCGGCTGACTTTCGCTGCCGCTTTCGCAGGCG
>DYIZ01000087.1 GCA_020723385.1 Candidatus Aquidulcis sp. | reverse complement strand
AAGACGTCCACTTCGTCGCCTTCCTGTTCCCAGAAAGCAATCGTCGTCGCTTCGGATGGGCCATCATAGCTCATCTTCTCGGGAGTAGCCGTCGCAGCGGGGGGAGGCGGCTGGGTGGGGGGCGTGGTGACCTGGGTCGGCTCAGCGGTTTTCTTGGCGCAGGCGCCCAGCAGCATTGCTACAATCAGCAGCAAGCTAAACATGGTCCATAACTTCCTAGACATAATCTTCTTCTCCTTACTCCATTTTTGTATTTTTTGTGTGTCTTTGGCGCTCGGTCGCGAGACGCCGGTGAATAGGTTTGGTTTGTTATTTTGATATTTACGGATTACAACCACCTCCTTGTAGGCTAACCCTTTACACTGCCCAGGGTCAACCCAGAAATCAGCCATTTCGATGAGTAAAGGAACAATGCCATCACCGGAATAGCAATCAAAACCGAGGCCGCCGCGAATCTACCCCACGCCACGGTAAAGTCCTGAGCGTAAGTGAAGATACCCAGCGGCCAAGTGAACATCCCATTTTTCTGCAACACGACGCGGGCTACCAGATACTCGCTCCACCCGCCCATAAAACTGAAGAGGAATGCAATCGCTAATGCCGGGCTGGAAAGCGGGAGAATGATCTTGGTGAATACAGTCAACCGCGAAGCGCCATCAATGAGGGCGGCTTCTTCCAGGTCAACCGGAATGGTCTCATAATAGCCTTTGAGCGTCCAAATCGTCAGAGGCACCGCGCTGACCGAATAGGCGATAATCAATCCCAGGTACTGGTCAATCAGCTTAAGTTTGGCCAGCATGATAAAGATTGGTAACAGAAGCATACCCGCCGGGATCATCTGTGTTGTCAATAAAAAGATCAAACCGGCAGAGCGGCCTGGGAATTTGAAGCGGGCAAAGGCGTAGGCGCTCACCGCGGCCAGCACCACGCTGATTACAGAAGTCACTGAAACAACCGACAGCGAGTTCCAAATCCACAAGAAGAAGTCTGACTTTCGATTCTTTGAGGCGTCGCCAAACAGCACCGCTTTGTAATTATCCAGGGTCGCCCCTTCGGGGATGATGCGCAAGCTGGTCGTCAGCAGAGTATCGTTCGGGCGCAGCGAGATCGTCACCACCCGCAACGCCGGGTAGACTGCAATGATGCAGCTAACCACCAGGGTCAAATGAATCAAGAACGTCTTGAACGGGCTGTCGCCGCGCCCCCGGTAGAAGATCCACCGCCAGGCTTTTACGAACCCATTGTTCGAACGCTTCACCGGTTGTGTCATAGTCGTTGTAGCCATGAGTACTCTCCTTTCAGTCCATCGCCGATTTCAGCCCGCCGCCGATCTTCAGGTAGAAAATCGTAAATAACAGCAGGAAGATAAAGATCACCAGCGCGAACATCGCCGTGAAGCCATAGCGATAGAATTGGAAGGCGGCCTTATACATGGACGAGACCAGAATGTCCGTCTTTTCTTGCGGCCCACCTTGCGTGATCAGGTAAATCACATCGAACTTATTGAACGTCCAAACCACGCCCAAAATTATTGCCGGGGTCAGCACCGGGCGGAGCAGCGGCAGGGTGATATTGCGGAACTGCTGAAACTTATTAGCGCCGTCAATCTCCGCCGCCTCGTAGTATTCCGACGAGATGCTCTGCAGGCCGCCCAGGATGATGACGGACATGAAGGGGATGCCCAGCCAGATATTCGACATCAGGATGGAGACGAACGCCCAGAAGGGATCCTGCTTCCAGCTTACGGGGCCGATGTGGGTCGCTAACCATGAGAAAGAATCGCCAACCAGGAAGAGTGAAGCTACCCTGGCGGCAATCCCCTCAAAAAATCCCTGGATATCCGAGAGGAGAATGTTGAACAGGCCATACCGGCTGTCGAATTCATTGCGCAGCGCCATGGCGGCGATGGTGGTGGGGATCGCCCACGGCACGACCAGCAGTGTGCGGTAGAAACCTTGCAGCTTCATCGGGCGATGCAGCAGGAGCGCCAACCCCATCCCGCCGGATACGTGACAAACCACGTTGATCACCGTCCACAGGATTGTGCGGACAAAAACGTCAAAAAATTTGGCATCTTTGGCGACGTTTCCGGTGAAGAGCGTCTTCAGGTTCTCCCAACCATACATCAGGCCGTAGGAGGCATTCTTTGTGGCCTGCGTCCCCAGCGAAGCGTTCGAGAACGCCAGCTTGATCTCGAACATGAAGGGGTAGATAATCAGGAACATGATGCCGATGAGGGCTGGGGTGATGAGAAGATAGGCCAGGCCCAACCGGCTGCTGCGCGGCTGGCTGAAAACGTGGATCAGCACCAAAATCACAGCTAACGCCACAGCAATCAGCCCAACGGCGACGAGCGTCGCGGTTTTGGCTTCGACAATCTCGGAGGCAGCCATCGCTTCGGTAAACTTGGCGAACATCGTCAACGGAAAGCGGATGATCTGCCCTACGATGCCCTCGCCTAGTTTCAACAGGTCCGTTATCTCGAAGAAGGATACGATCAACATGGTAGTCAACAAACCAATGATGATCTGCACCCCACGGGTCAGTATCTTCGAGACCAAGCCTTTCGGACTGCGGAAGAACAACTGGTAGACGAAGACCTCGATCAATCCCAGCCCGACGCCGATCCCGATCAAGAAACCGCCAATCTGCTTCAAAGCATTGACGATAACCTTGCTGCTGAGCGTGATTCCGGCTGCATTTGGCACGACCATCCGGAAGTAAAATAATATCAATGCTCCCAGGACTGCGAACCAAATAAACCCTGTGACGTACCGCCGGTACGGAGATTCCTGTGCCTCCATAACTCCTCCTTATCCCTATGATGCTGCGCTTGCTTCGATTAGATTGTGCAAAGCCAGGTTGATAGCCTGCACCACTGCACCGACGGACGATGATCGCCGGCCCAACGTCGCGGCGGTGATGCGCACAGCCTGGGCGGCCGGACGCAGGCTGCGCTCGCGCACTGCCTGCCGGATCGGCTCTAACAGCAAATCACCCATCTGCGCCACGCCCCCGCCGACGATAACCATATTTGGATTGAAAAGGTTGACAAGATCAGCAATGGCAATCCCCAAATACCCCCCCGCTTCGGCGACGATTTGCTGCGCCACCAGATCGCCCAATCGCGCCGCCGCGGCGACATCCCGTGCGGTGATGGACTCCACCGGTTCGATCCCAGCCAATTGCGTGCGGCGTCCCGATTGCACTGCTTCGCATCCGCGCCGCGCCAAAGCCATGCCCCCGGCCAGCGCCTCCAGGCAGCCACGATTCCCACAAGTACAGCGCGGCCCATTCTCCTGAATCGTGATGTGCCCAATTTCACCGGCGCATCCGGTCGCTCCCCGGTAGATGTGGCCGTCGAGCAGCAGCCCGGCGCCAATTCCCGATCCAACTTTGATGTAGGCCAGGTTTCGCTCGCCGCGGCCCGCGCCGTAAGCCCACTCCCCCAAGGCGCCCAGCTCGGCGTCGTTGCCCAGGGCGACCGGGCATCCCCACAGCGCCTCGAAGCGCGACCGAATGGGATATCCATCCCAACCCGGCATGATGGGCGGCGCGCCCACCGTCCCGGCTTCGGCGATGATCGGGCCGGGCACGCCCATCCCGATGCTCTGCAGGTTATTCAGCGACAAACCAGCCTGGGCGACCAATCCCCGGAAGGCGGCGTCAATCATTTTCACACCCACATCCGGAGGCTGGTTGATATCGAACAGGATTTCGGTCTCGTGCAGGACGCGCGATGAATAATCGGCGATGACCAGGCCGACGTGCGTCACCCCAATATCAATCCCGGCGACATAACCCCGCTGAGGGTCAATCTCCAGCATGATGGGCCGCCGCCCGCCGGTAGCCGGGCCGTTTTCGGCTTCACGCACCACCCCCGCTCGCAGCAGGTCGTCAATGATGGTCGAGATCGCGGCGCGCGTCAAATCCATCTGGCGGGCCAGCTCGGCGCGGGAAATGCCGCCCGGCGCGAAGCGGATCATATCCAGAATCACGCGCTTGTTGAGATTTTTGACTGCGTAAAGGTAGAGAGGGGAAGAAAAGAGAGCCACCTGGTCGTCCTATTCAGGGCAAAGCAAGAGACTTATGTTGGATTTATAGCATACGAACAGGAGTTTGTCAAGTTAATTAACTAACAATTTTTATTTTGTAAAATAAACTTACATTCATTTGCGGCGAGGCGGAGGGGCTTCTTCAACGGACAGCCAAGCGGACAAACGGACGGGAACGAACGTTTGTACCCTCATCGGCGTTTTCCGATGAGAGAAGCGGTTGGTGCAAGTTTACCCCGCCCAACGACAGAAATTCTCATTTTGTCTTTGCGAGATTCCTCTATGGCACTGGAGCGCCATCCGATGAGAGAATGACAATTATGTTATTAGTAGGAGCGCCGGGTGTTCTTTACCCGCCTTTGCCGACGAAGCAATCTCCACATGACAAATACGGGGTTGCTTTGCTGGAGAACGCTCGCAACGACGCCATCCTGAGATTTGCTGACCCAACGACAACATGGGGCGTATTTGGGTGTATGATTGGGCCTAACCCATATGATCTTTGCAGAAAAAGCACAAATTCCAAGATGAGGTTCGGGTTGTTCCGCTTTATGCGGGTTAGGGAATAAGTCAGAGGGTCATCGTCGAACAGCTTATCAGGCGGAGGTTATCCATGCTTCAACCACTCACAATTACAAAACGTATTCTCGTAAGCCTGTTGGTTTTGATGTTGGCAGCCTGCTCCGCAGCGCCGACAGTCTCACCCACCCCAACAATCGCCCAGCGGCCGACGACCGCCGCGCCCACGAATACGGCCACCCCCAAGCCAACATCAACCCCGACGGCCGCTGCTACCGCGACAGCCACCGCGACGGCGACAATCACCCAGACGCCCGAGCCGACCTTCACAGAGACACCCACCATCACGCCCACGCCATACCCGCCAGAACGGCTGGCTTACGTGGAAAATGACGGGCTGACGCTCATCAACAGCGACGGCACGGGATACGAACGGCTGGATTATCTCGATGGGTATTTTACCCACCACGGCGAAGGAGGGTCTTATCCTGGGGGGATTTTCCTGGCCTTTTCGCCAGATGGACGTTATTTGGCTTTCAATGGTGAAAAAGATCAAAAACTTGGGGTTTTCCTGGTCAACTTGTCCGAAAAGAAAGTCACTGGCCCTTTTGAGAATACAGGCGAATCTGGTATCTCGTGGTCTCCCGACAGCAAGCGCATGATTTTAGGGAAAGTGGTGCAATACCCAACTGGGGTCAGAATCAACCTGTTCATCTACAATGTCGAGACAGGTCAATGGACGCAATTGACTCAAGGCGATACTTTTGATCTCTTTCCTTCCTGGTCTCCAGATGGGCAGTGGATTGCTTTCATGCGCGCCTTCATCAACTTTCCTTGTATACCTGAAAATGATCCCGGCTGTTATCACAGCCTGTACTTGATTCGGCCCGATGGACGAGATTCCACAGTCTTAACAAAAGATGTTTTTCTAATTAACTCACCCCCTTATTTGACGCCTGATTGGTCGCCGGATGGTCAGTGGATTTCAATTCAAAGCAGTGAGAACGAGGCTATTTTAGTCAATACAGGCAGTGCAGAAATACGCCACCTTGGAATGATCCTATGTGCAATGCCAAGCTGTTACGATAGACCTACCTGGTCGCCCTTGGGCGACACACTATTATTTGCTGGTTATGAATATGACACAGAAGAGATTTATACCATCTCTCCTGATAGCGGCGCTATCATCAATCTAACTCAATCCCCCGGCGGTGATACACGGCCAAGCTGGTCACGATCCGGCCATTTCATTGCCTTCTATCGCAGTGGTAACGTCTATGTCATGAACGCTGATGGCTCAAATATTCATCAGGTAGGTTTTTCAAGCGGCGCTATGATAAGTTGGCTGCCATTACCAAATCCATGATCATTGCATTGAGGAAAATCCGTTCCCATCCGTTTATCCGTGTTCAATCCGTTGCCCATCCGCGTCCCATCCGCTGCCAAATCCGTTATAATCCCCCCCATGCCCACCACCTCCATCTCCGGCGTCTTCGCCGCCGCCCTCACCCCCCTCCGCCCCGACGGGACTCCCGACCTCGCCGCGCTGCCCGGCTTCCTGGTCTTCCTCGCTTCTCGCGGCTGCCACGGCGCGCTGCTGCTCGGCACCACCGGCGAAGGGCCATCCTTCGCTCCCGATGAGCGGTTGGCGATCTATCGCGCTGCCCTCCCCATGCGGCAGGAATACCCCGATTTCCGCCTTCTCGCCGGGACGGGTACCCCCAGCCTGGAAGAGACCATCGCCCTCACCCGCGCCGCTTTCGACTTTGGGCTGGACGGCGTCGTTGTGCTGCCGCCGTATTACTTCCGCAAAGTGGGCGACGATGGGTTGTTCGCCTGGTTCAGCGCCGTCATCCGGCGCGCCGTGCCTGCCGATGGAACACTGCTCGGCTACCATATCCCGCCCGTCACCGGCGTGCCGCTCTCCCTGGATTTACTCGCCGGGATCAAAGATTCCTCCGCCGACGCCAATCACGCCCGCGCCCTCGGCGACCGCTTCGGCGGCGATATGCTGGTACTCAACGGCAACGACCGGCTGTTCTCGCTGGCGCTGGAATGCCACGCCTCTGGGTGCATTACCGCCCTGGCGAACCTGGTCTCGCCCGATCTGCGTTCTGTGTGGGATGCCTTTCAGCGCGGCGAAGCCAATGAAGCCGCCCAGTCCCGGCTGGACGCCGCCCGCGCCGTGATGGATCGTTATCCGCCCGCCCCGCCGCTGCTCAAAGCCCTGCTTGCCCTCCGGCACGGCTTCCCCCGTTGGCCCGTCCGTCTGCCGCTGTTGCCGCTGCCAGACGAGATTGCTGCCCAGGCCGCCGCCGAGTTCGATGGGGAAATACCGAAAAATTGAGTGTTTTGGGCAGCTTCGCTGCCCAAAACACTCAATTTTTCGAGTCCTTCAATCTGCGAGAATCAGCGTACAATTAAGCCAATGGCCGCCTCACCCTCCACCCGCAGCACCCTCATTCCCGCCGCAGCCCTGCTGTTTTTGGCGTTCATCGTTATTTTCTTCGCCCTGCGGGCCGCCTTCCCCCCCACGGCGCTCACCACCCCCACCATCACTCCCACTGTCACCCACACCGTCACGCTGACCCGCACTTCCACCGTCACCGTCACTCCCACGACCACCCCCACCGTCACCATCACCCCCCGCCCTACCTGGACGCTGCGCCCATCCTACACCGTCACCGCCACCGGCACCCCCACCGTCACCAACACGCCCACGCTCCTGTCAACAATAAAACCCGCCACACCCTATAAATACAACGATCTCTACGAGCTGAAGCCCTGGTTTGACGAAGACGCCGACGCCATCGTCGCCCAGTTGATGAGCTATCCCGACAGCCTGTACCCCAAGCCGGAAGACCGCCTCAGCGCCGGTTACAACGCCGCCTTTTTCTACGCCGCCTTTTACCAGCGCGAAGCGCTGATGCGCTTCCCCACATCCTATGCTGCCACCCGTTGGAAATGGGGGCTGGCCTACAGCCTCACCCGCACCGGCGACGACCGTGCCGCCGATCTCTACGCCCAATTCATCCTCGAAGCCGTCGCTTCCGGGCAGGTCAACCCCGATACCCTGCCGGCGTGGTTCCACCAGCGCGAGCCAAAGCTGACCCTGGCCGCCTACTTGCTCGCCACCCGGCCGGGCTATCTCGACCGGCGCGTCATCGAGATCGAAACCACCGGCGGTGGTATCTACCTGTCGCTGGCGCAGACTCCCGACCGGGTGCAGGTCGTCCCGCTCGCCAGCCTGCTGGATTTCACCCACGCCATCGAGACCGGCGTGCTGATCGGCGACCTGACTGGCGATGGCGTCGAGGAGGCCGTTCTCTATCACACCCCCGGCGTGAACAATTTCCAGTTGACCACGCCCCGCATCTTCAGTTTGACCGACCCGCCCGTCGAGCTGGCTGTCGCCCAGGATTTGCCGCTCGATTTGGGCATCGAGTACAGCCAGGAATTCGTCATCGAAGACGATGCGCTGCGCATGACCGATGCGGTTTACCCGGCCTGCCCGGTGATGATCACCCGCCGCTTCACCTGGCAGGGCGAGCAGTTCGACAGCGACCCGCTGGAATACGAGATCGTCCCGCCCGAGGGGGAAGAGGGTTATTGTGAGACGATCGTGGATCACGCCGCGCTGATTTGGGGGCCGGAGAGGGTCATCCCCATGATGGAGGCTCTGCTCCCCGTGTGGCCTCCGAACCACACCCCGGAGGGCAAACCCTACCCGGCGGACGCTCTCGACGAGTGGCGCTACCGCCTCGGGCTGTATCACGCCCTGGCCGGCGACCAAACTACGGCAGTGGATTACCTCTCCGAGATCGTCGCATCCCCTGCGGCCCCCGACTCCCAGTGGATCGCCCCGGCGCAGCAATTCCTGTCGGTCTACCAATCCGCCGAGGATGTGTACACCGCCTGTCTGGCGGAATCGCTATGCAATCCACGTTTTGCCCTGGAACGGCTGGCGATCCTCAGCGAGACCGACGACCCCTCGCTGGCGTTGGATTTCGTCCAGCGCAACGGTGTTAGCACACGCGTCTCCGGTTATTTCGATTTCGACAACGATGGTAGTGATGAGCGCTGGCTGACGGTGCGCCACCGGTCACAGGACAAGCTGGAATTTTGGGCGCTGGCGCGCGGCGCAGGCGGGGTGCGCGCCCTGTACCTGGATTTCGTTGAGGTGGATTTGCCCGCGCCATATTACCACGAGCCGGTCGAGACGCCGCCCATCGTGCAATTCGAGCAGAACAAAGGCTTTGTTTTGCGCTACGCGCCAGATACCGGTGAACCTTATCTCACCCAGGTAACCGTCGCCTTCATCCCAACCGCTTACACGGGGACTCAATCGGCGCTGGAGACCGCCACACAAATTTTGTTCTCCGGCGGCGACCCGACGCTGGCGCGGGATCTGCTGATCGAGGCTGGCAAGCAGCCGCGCTTCGTGGAGGTTTGCCGGGCATACCGCATTTGCGATTATTATTATTACACCCTCGGGTTGTCTTATGAACTGACCGGAGAAGACGGCTCTGCCATAAACGCCTATCTCAACGCCTGGTGGGAAAACACGCGCGGCCCATTTGCTCTGATGGCGCGCAGCCGCCTGCTGCAAAAGCAGCCCCGCCCAACCTTCACCCGCACGCCGACCATCACGCGCACGGTGACCATCACGCCGACTATCACCAACACGCCCGACCCGAACGCGACGGCCACCTCCACGCGCACATCCACCCACACCCCCGACCCGAACGCCACCCCCACCGATACCGATGAGCCGACGGATGAAGCGACGGAAACGGATGAGTCGTGAACACCCCCTGGCGTCTCATCATCACCCCGCCCGCGGCGGGCGACTGGAATATGGCGGTTGACGAAGCCATCCTGGAATCCAGCGGGCGCGGCGAGGTTCCGCCGACTCTGCGCCTGTTTGCCTGGGCGCCGCCCTGTCTCTCTCTTGGCTACGCGCAGCCCGTGGGCGACGCCGACCGCCAGCGGCTGGAGGATCGCGGCTGGGGGCTGGTGCGCCGTCCCACCGGCGGGCGCGCCATCCTGCACACCGACGAGCTGACTTACTCCGTCGTTGGCCCGGCAGACGAGCCGCGGCTGATTGGCAGCGTGCTCGAAAGCTACCGGCGGCTCTCGGCGGCCCTGCTCGACGCGCTGCACCGGCTGGATGTGCCCGCCCAGGCCAAAGCCGCCCACAGCCTGCCCGCGGGCAGCGACCGCAAAGCGGCGGTATGCTTCGAGGTGCCATCGAATTACGAGATCACGGTGAATGGGAAGAAGCTCATCGGCAGCGCGCAAGCCCGTCGAAAGGAAGGCGTGCTGCAACATGGCTCGCTGCCGCTCTGCGGCGATCTGACGCGCATCACCCAGGCGCTGGCCTTCGCCGATGAGGACGCGCGTGCCCGCGCCGCCCAACGGCTGCTGGCGCGCGCCGTTACCGTCGAGATGGTCCTGGGTCATCCGGTGACCTGGGAAGCCGCGGCGCAGGCCTACATCGCCGCCTTTCAGTGTACGCTCGACCTGGAATTACAGCCCGCCGAATTGACCCCCTTCGAGCAGGCGCGCGCCATCGAATTGGTGCGGGAAAAATATGGGAATGAAGAATGGACGGGGAGGGTGTAGTTAGTTATCAGTGATCAGTTATCAGTGAGCAGTGATTGGCAATGATAACTAATCACTGATTACAGATCACTGACTCGGTGTCGGCTGGACGAAGAAGATGTCGGGGTAGCCCAGGTCACGCAGCAGGCGCTCGAGGAAATTCTCGGCGTTTTGCAGCGCCAGGGGGAGGATGCCGTCTTCGAGGGCAGCTTTTTCGATCTCAGCTTCAGCGGCCTGACGGGCCAGCGTCTCGAGGTCAACCGTCTGCTGGGCCAGCAGCCCCGTCTGGCGGTCGAAGACGTAGGATTTGTCGTTGTCCAGCGTGGCGATGAAAATCTCGGCGGGGGGCAGTTGAACGTACAGCACGCCGTTCTGCACCCACATATCCTGCGCGTTGAGCTTCTCCAAATCTATCCCCGCGATGACGATGCCATGCGCCACGAACAACAACCGGTCGCCAAAGAGTTCGCCGAACCATTCCTGCCCGGTCTCGGCGGTGATGACCTTCTCGACCGAATATTGGATCGTTTCCAGACGGGCCAGCGAGCGCACGTTGTGAATGACCGTCACCGGATCGGGAAGCACGGTGGGAGTGGGGTTGAGCGCCCTGGCGACCTGTGTGCCAACGTCGCTGGCCATGGCGTCCACCGGGGCGAGTACCTGCTGCGCCTGGGTTTGCGCTTGCAGTACAGCCTGGCGCACGGTCGCTACCACAACCCACGCCGCGACGATGAACACCATCAGCACACCACCCACCAAAATCCACGCGCGTAAATTGTTGTTTGTTTTCATGAGTGATATTATACTGTAAGCGATCAGCGATCAGCGGTCAGCTTTCAGCAGTTGAGACCCTAAAGGTCTTTATTGGTTATCGAAAATTTGTTTTACCACGAGTTTCTCGCATAATCGAACCCTTCGTTTTTCGGGAAAGACCTTTAGGGTCTGGGTAACAATTTATGTCTCTCGGTTTACTCACACTACACATCCACCTGCCCGGCTGCGTGTCGCTCAAAGAGAAACGCGGGCGGTTGAAGCCGCTCATCGCCCGGCTGCACCGTGAGTTCAACGTGTCGGTGGCCGAATTGGATTATCAGGATGCCTGGCAGGAGGCAGTGATCGGCTGCGCGCTGGTCAGCAACGATGCAGCGCACACGCAGCGCTCGCTGCAAGCTGTAACGCATTGGGTCGAGACGAACTGGCCGGACGTGAGTTTGGAGGATGACCAGATCGAGATAATTGGGTAGGGCAGGTAAACAAGGTCACAGGTATCAGGGAAACAAGCAGACAAGGAGGATCACGTGGATCTACAACTGAAAGACAAACGTGCATTGGTGACGGGGGCCAGCAAGGGATTGGGCTACGCGGCGGCGAGGGGTCTGGCCCTCGAGGGGTGCCGCGTAGCCCTGAACGGTCACGATCCCGAACGGCTGTCGGCAGCTGCCCAACGGCTGGCAGAAGAATCCCTGGCCCCGGTCATCCCGGTGATTGGCGACATCACGGACCCCGACATCCCGGAAAAGATCGTCAAACAGGCCGTTAAACATCTCGGCGGGCTGGACATCCTCATCACGAATGCCGGCGGCCCCCCACCGGGCAAGTTCGAAACGTTCGATGATGCAACCTGGCAAAAAGCAATCGAGGGGTCGCTGATGAGCCACGTGCGGCTGATCCGGGCGGCGCTGCCCTTCCTGCGGCAGTCGCCCGCGCCGAGCGTGCTGGCGATTACATCCTACTCGGTGAAGCAGCCGATTCCCGGCCTGATACTGTCGAACAGTGTGCGCGCCGCCACCGTGGGGTTGATCAAAACCCTGGCGACGGAGCTGGGGCTGGAAGGCATCCGCTTCAACTCGATCCTGCCGGGCTGGACGGAAACAGAGCGGGTGGCGGTGCTGCTGGCAAACCGCGCCCAAACCAACGCCACCACGCCTGAAACCGAGAAGCAGAAGCTGGCTGCGGAAATCGCCCTGGGGCGCATGGCGCGCCCGGAGGAGTTCGCCAATGCAGCGGTTTTCCTGGTTTCCCCGGCGGCGTCGTACATTACCGGGGTGATGCTGACGGTGGATGGGGGGATTGTGAAGGGGATTTAGGTTGGAGTCTGATCGGCAGGTAGTCTGACAGAAAAATGATCGGGGTTGTTATGAAATTTTCCGTAAAATAGGTGACAGTCACCTGGTAATTCAAGACATTGGCGCGCTCAAGACCAGGTGACTGTCACCTTCGACATCGTTATTTCGTGATGATACTTTCTAAATTTATTGCGCGGGATTGGGATTTGTGCTATAGTTTCGATCGTGGGAATTTTTGACGGGTATGCACTCGGCGGTGAAATTACTAGCATCGCCTGGCGTGAGTTGACATTCCGCGCCCGGCATCGGATGAATCCGACGCCTAAATAACCGAAAACCCGCTGAAGCGGGTTGCCAGGCGGCTTATGAACCCGCTTCAGCGGGTTTAGAGCGGTTGCAGCCGCCGATTTCAATCGGCGGCTGGCCGGCAACGGTGTTAGTGTTTATTCACACCAAACGTCAGAATCGGAGTCCACCCCATGTCATCAGCCGGAGTCATCGCTGCCGTCGCGGCGCAGCAGCAAATGTCAGCGGAGGAAGAGGAAATGTCGAATTATTCGCCGGAAGATTTGGAGAACGATTGGGAGTTCAAGATCGTGCGCGCCAACACGGGCGTTTTTGGCAATCCCCAAACCTTGAGCCAACTGCTCGAGGAGGAGGCCCGCGTCGGCTGGATCATGGTCGAAAAATTCGACAACAGCCGGATTCGCTTCAAGCGACCGCGCGGCGCCCGCCAGAAAGACAGCGAGCTGCCAGCCGGGGTTGACCCGTATCGGGTGCATTATGGCATGTCGTCAATGGCTTTCGCGCTTCTGATAGCGGCAATCGCGCTTTTCGGGGCCTTCGCAGTGCAAGCGATCATTATGGTCACTGCCACACTGGTCATATTAATCCCGATGGCCCTGTTGATGATTCCGAGATAACGCTACCCAAAGACCCGCCAGGTTTTCAAAGCACATCTCCGAGACAAATTCCGCGCCATTTTCAGGGAATTTACCCGCATCAAGCATCATAAACCTGCCAGGTCTCCATTGAAAAGGAGAATTAAATGGACTGGAAAAAGTTTTTCATCACCTACCTGCGCAATATGGCGATCTTCCTCGTGCTCGGCATCGCATTCATGGGGCTGATCGGCTTTCTGCTGGCAGGCAAAGAAGGTCTCGTCGGCGGAGCGACCTGGGGGCTTATCCTGGGGGTGATCAGTATCCCCTTCACCGCGTTCATACCATTGGGCAAGTATTGGTCAGACTTTGCGGGCAAGGTCAGCGCCCGTACAGTCAAAGAGGAAACCGAAGGCAAGGAACAAAAACGCTGGTGATAGCATGCAGATAAGACTCCCGGAGTTTTGGAAACTCCGGGAGTCTTATCTGATGTAAGTGGACGGGCGCGGGGAATGACCTTTAGGGTTTGATCACCACCGGCAGGTAAACCATGTAGCCGCCTTTCGTCACCGTGATGAGGATGGTTTCAAGATCCTCTCCGGCGGGCGAACCGCTGTCGGTCACCCGGATCGTGACCACGAAGAGGCCAGTCGTGGTCGGCGTCCAGGTGAACAGGCCGCTGGCGGGGTCAATGCTGGCCCCGGCGGGCGCGCCATCGTCGAGCGAGAAGCTCAACGTGTGGCCTTCGACATCCGTCGCCGAGGCGGTGAAACTGAGCGGTTGATTGACGCCAACCGTTTTATTGCCAATGGCTGCCAACACCGGCGCGTCGTTGACCGCGTTGACGGTCAGAACGAAGCTGTCGCTATCCGAAGCGACGCCATCGGAGACGTGGAGGGTGATGGTGGCCGAGCCGCTTTGGTTGGCCGTCGGGGTAATCGTGAGCGTGCGGGCCATGTCCGAGCCGCCGAGAACGATGTTGGCCTCCGGGACGAGGGCGGTGTTCGATGATTCGATGTCAAGAGTCAACGCGCCCGCATCGGTTTCGAGATCGCCAACGGCAAAGGAAATCGCTCCGGTTGGGGTATCCTCGTCGGTTGTTTGATCGGGGACATCCGAGAGTGTGGGGGCATCGTTGATGGGGTTAACCGTAAGGAGAAAGCTCTCGCTGGAAGAGGCTTCGCCATCAGAGACAATGACGGTGATGGTCGCCTGACCGTGATAGTTGGCTGCCGGGGTCATCGTGACCGTGCGGTTGACCCCTGAGCCGCCGAAGACGATGTTGGAGATCGGAACCATCCCAGGATTGGATGACTCCGCCGAGAGGGTCAGCGAATCCCCGACGGTTTCAAGATCCCCGATGGCAACAGCGATGGCTGAAGTGGGCGTATCCTCATCCGTAGTTTGATCGTCAATATCCGAGATCATGGGAGCATCGTTGACGGCGTTCACTGTCAGCACAAAGCTGTCGCTCGAAGTGTCTGTGCCATCGGAGACCGAGATCGTGATGGTTGCTGTGCCAGACTGGTTGGCAGCCGGGGTTACCGTAACCGTGCGATCGTTGCCCGAACCGCCCAAGACGATATTCCCCTCCGGCACGAGGGTTGTGTTGGATGATTCAACGTCCAAAACCAGTGAGTCCGCCGGGGTTTCGACATCGCTTACGGTGAAAGCGATAGCCGGGGTGGCGGTGTCTTCGTCGGTGGTCTGATCGAGGATGTTCGAGATGGAGGGGGGCGAATTTCCCGCGCCGACGGTCAGCACGAAGCTTTCAGTGGCCGGGATGAAGCCGGTGTCAAAGACTTTGATGGTGATATTCGACCGGCCGCTCTGCCCGGCAGCGGGAGTGATCGTGACCCAGCGGTTGGCGCGTGTGCCGCCGAAGACGATGTTAGCTACGGGAACCACGGTGGTATTGGATGACTCTGCCTGGAGCGTCAAATCTTCCTCATCGGTTTCGACGTCGCCGATGGTGAAGGTAATCGCTGAGGTGGGCGTATCAATCGCGGTGACCTGATTGGGGATGTCGGTGATGGTGGGGATGTCGTTGATGGAGACGACGGTGATATTGGCCGTCTCGATGGCGGTGCTGAAGGAGGTCGAGCCGCCGTTGGTGGTGGTATCCGCCACGCCGCCGCCGCTGCCGCTCGAACGATCCCAGGCGCGGAAGTCGAGCGAGGCCGTCCCGTTATAATTGGCATCGGGGACGAAGCGGACACGCGTCCTGTCATTCGAGACCAGCAAGCGAGCCGCGGCCTGAGACGGCGCGCCCAGGTTATTCCATGTGATTCCGCCATTGTCGGTGTACTGCCAGCTTCCACGGTCATTGTCCACCAGAGTCACAGCGATGCCATCCAGCGCTGCGGGATCGGGATCGCTGATCGGGTCGCCGCCGGCCGCGCTGGCCAGGATGTCGCTGACCAGCGTGCCGGGGTTAGCATAAGCATCCTCGTTGATGGCCGTCAAAACCGGGCTGCCAAGGATGTTCAGGACAGGCGCAGTGTTGAAGGTTTCGTAAGCGCCCAAATCTACGATTGGCGCTGTTCCGCTGCCGGTATCGGCCCGGGGATGGTCAATCGTGCGCGGCTGGGAAGCGAAGTCATAAGGCAGCAGCTCGAAGGTGTTGTCATCCCCGTCCAGATCGAGGATATCTTCAGGCAGGCTGGCGTTGTCTCCGGCGTCAATGGCCGGCGAGGTGGCCTTGAGGCGCAGGTCGCCCGCATCGGCGTCAACGAACTGCGGATCGTCCGTGGTGATGTGGTCGCAGGCGGCATTGGCCGGGCAGCCATCTTGGATGAGGCTGTGAGAAATAGTCACCGTGCTGCCTACCCAAGTTTCCATTTGAGAATTCGATGGCGCTGTGTTACCCCAGAAAACAGCGTTGTGGATGGCCGCGTCGCTACTGTTGTTGCACATCCCACCGCCATGATCTATTGCAGTATTTTGGCTGAAAGTCACATTATATAAATAGGCGCTGCTGTCACTATATTGCTGCATACCGCCGCAGCTAGACGCCGAGTTCTGGCTGAAAATCACATTAACCGCCAGCAAGGTACTTTCCTTGTTCACCATCCCACCGCCGACGAATTCGGATGAGTTGCCCCGGAAAAGAACATTCACCAGGGTGGGGTAGCTTTCTTCGTTGTACATCCCGCCGCCAAATGAGGCTGAATTGTTGACGAAGATGACATTCACCAGAGTGATGTCGCTACCCAGGTTGTACATTCCCCCGCCGTTGTCGGCAGGCGACGAATTTTGGCTAAACGTGATATTCGCCAATCTCAGTTCGCTGTATTCTGTATACATCCCGCCCCCTACGCGCTGAGTTCCTGTACCATAGGCGCGTCCACCGGAGATGATAAAGCCATCCAGCATGCTGTGGTAAACCCATCCGGCGTAGACTACATGTTGGCTGTTGTCGTCGGTATTACCAGCTACGCCGATGTCACCGCTCAGCGTGGCGAGGTTGGCCGTCCAATCCCGCTGGTCGCGGGCTGTCTCGGTTCCAGCAAAGCCGCCGTAGATTTCACCGCCATCCTTCAGCTCGAAGCTGATCGTCTTGTCTGTGCCGCTGGTGGGCTTATAAGTTCCGGCCGCGACCCAGATTTCGTCGCTCGAAACGGCAGCAGCCAGCGCGGATTGCAGGTCGGTGAAGGCATTCGCCCAGGAAGCACCATTGTTGGCCCCGCTGGCGTTGTCGTTGACGAAAATCAGGCGGGTTTCGTAAGCGCCCAGGTCCACAAGCGGTGCTGCGCCAGCGCCGGTATCGGCGACCATGGGAATGTCCCACCGGCGCGCGCCGCCGTCCCGGTCGAAGGGGATCGTCTCGGTCGTGTTGCCGTCCCCATCCAGGTCTTTGACATCCAGGGGCAGGAAGCCGTTGTTTCCAGCGTCAATGGCCGGGGACGTGAGCAGCAGGCGCAGATTGCTTGCATCGGCGTCAACGAACTGCGGATCGGCGGTGGTGATATGGTCGCAGGATGCGCCGGCCGGGCAGCCGTCCTGCACCAGGCTGTACGAGAGGATGGGGGCGCTGCTATCGTTGGAAATCTGAGCATCGTCGGGCGCCGTGTTGCCCCAGAAAATGGCATTGCGGATGATGGGGTTGCTGTTATTGTTGAAAATCCCCCCCCCCATAACTACCGGCTTCATTCTCGTTGAACGTGACATTGACCAGGGTCGGGGCGCTGTTGCTCCCGTTGTACATCCCCCCGCCTTTAACCTCAGCAGAATTGAAAGCGAAAATCACATTGACCAGGATTGGATTGCTGTTTTCCCAATTATATATTCCGCCGCCGTAACCAGCCTCGTTCGTACGGAAAGTGACATTGACCAGGCTGGGGCTGCTTTCAAGCGCATTATACAGTCCACCGCCGACAGCAGCATGATTGTTGTAGATAACCAGGTTTGCCAGGCTGGGGCTGCTGTCAATACATAACATGCCGCCGCCCTGGCTGGTTTCCATGCTACCATTGGCACTGCCGGAATGAATTTCAAAGCCATCCAGCACAGCCGTGGCATCCACATCCTCAGCGTAGACCACGTGATAGCTGTTGTCGCTGCTGTCTCCGGCCACACCAATGTCGCCGCTTAGGATGGTGACATTTGTCCGCCAGTCGCGCTGGCTGCGGGCGGTCTCCGTTCCGGCAAAGCCGCCGTAGATCTTGACCCCGCTTTTCAGGTTGAAGCTGACCGCCCGGTCTGTGGTCGAGGTTGGTTTATACGTGCCTGCTGCTACCCAGATTTCATCCCCTGAGGCAGCCTTGCTCAATGCAGCTTGCAGCGAGCAGGGATTCGTCCAGCTCGTACACAGGGTGCCGATCGTGGCAGTCGGCGTGACGTACAGTACGCTGCCGGCTGCCTGGGCCTGATCGAGCGCATATGCGCCAGCCATAAGCCCGACAATCAATGCGGCTAATAAGAATAGGTTGAAGAGTTTTTTTGGAACATGATGTTTTCTCCTTTCCCTGAAAACAGAACGAATGATAGGTTTGGCAGATTATCTTCGATCATTATACAGAGAAAGCGTCCAAAAGGCGTTCAAAACTACGGAAAAGACTCCCGGAGTTTGCAAAACTCCGGGAGTCTTTAATATTTACGGCTCTCCCGTTTCCAACGGGAGGAATCCCCAGATTTGGGGTGTGTGGGAGTGCGTTGTACTCCCACACACCCCAAATCTGGGACATTTCCCGCCGAAGGCGGGAGAGCCATATTTACTCTCCTGACACCGCAGAACGGTGCGAACAGAGATAACCTTGCTATCCGATCCCTACTTTTTGGGAGCTTCTTCTTTCTTCATCGGTTTCTCCTCCGGCTCCGCTTCCTGAATGAAGACCGGCAGAACCAGCAAGAGGAACGCCGCTCCCCCATACAGCGCCGAATTCATATCCGCCACCTTGCCCAGGTATTCGTCGGGGGCGAGGCGTTTGTGATGGTAGATGCGCCCGTCTTCGTGAACGCGGCCCAGGTACTCGTCCGGCCCGATCGCCGCCAGGAACACCTTGCCCGAATCCGCCTCCACCCGCCCGAGGTACTTCTCCGGCGAGACCTGCGCGTCGAACACCTTGCCCGTGCTAAGGTCAACGCGGCCGATGTACTTGTCAGGGCGGTTGGGGCCAGAAATAGTTTGGTAGACCTTGCCGTCCTCGTCCACCCGGCCCAAATATTGGTCGGGCAATAAAGCCTTGTGTTTGTAAACTTTTTTCATCGCAACCCTTCCTTTTGATTATTTGATGACGGTCATTTGATGACTCCGTAGAACAGCGGCAGCGGCTCAACGGGGGTATCGCTCCACGAATGAGCGGACAACAACTGCTGGCGGGCGCTGTCCAGGCGGGTTTGATCGTTGGCATGGAGCGTAAACAGCGGCTCCCCGGCAGCCACGTAATCGCCCACTTTGCGGTGGATGACGATCCCCACCCCGTAATCAATCGGATCACCCTTTTTGGCGCGGCCTGCGCCCAAATCCACCGAAGTCTCGCCGACGATGCGGGCGTTGATCCCGTTGAGATAGCCGCTCCTCGGGGCTGGAACGATCTCCACCAGCGGGGCTGACGGCAGCCGGGTGGGATCATCCACGAAAGAGACGTCTCCACCCTGGGCGATGACCAGCTTGCGGAACATCTCCCATGCCTGCCCGGAAGCCAGGGCTTGCTCCGCCATCCGCCGAGCGGACGGCTCATCCGGGGCTTTGCCGCCCAAGGTGAGCATGTGCGCCGCCACTACCAGGCAGTGCTCGCGAAAATCCGCCGGGCCGCGGTCGCCGTGGAGCGTGTCAATGGCCTCTTTCACTTCGAGGGCGTTGCCCACCGCACATCCCAGGGGTTGATTCATATCCGAGAGCAGCGCCACCGCTTTGCGTCCAGCCAATTCAGCCACTGCCACCATCAGCTCGCCCAACGTGCGGGCGTCGGTCAATGTCTGCATGAAGGCTCCCACCCCCAGTTTCACGTCGAGCACGATAGCCTGCGCCCCGGCGGCGATCTTCTTGCTCATGATCGAAGATGCGATCAATGGGATGGACTGCACCGTGCCGGTCACATCGCGCAGCGCGTAGAGCTTGCCGTCGGCGGGAGCCAATTCGCCGGTCTGCCCGGTCAGCACCAGGCCGACCGTGCGCAGTTGGGCGATGAATTCTTCCGTGGTCAGGTTGGTGCGGAAACCGGGGATGGATTCCATTTTGTCGAGCGTGCCGCCGCTGAATCCCAGCCCGCGTCCCGACATCTTGCCCACCGGCAGCCCGCAGGCCGCCACGATCGGCTCGACGACCAGCGTGGTTTTGTCGCCCACTCCGCCAGTGGAGTGCTTGTCCACCGCAATCGGCACCACCTCCGAGAGATCGAGAATCTCACCCGAGCGGGCCATCGCCAGGATGAGATCGGTGGTTTCCTCCAAATCCATGCCGTTGAGCATGACCGCCATCGCCCAGGCTGAGGCCTGGTAATCGGGGATGTCGCCGCGCGTGTAACCCTCGATGAAAAAATTGATCTCTTCGGTGGTCAGTTTCTGCCGGTCGCGCTTTTTGATTATGAGATCAACCGCTCGCATGGGTGCCTCCGTAGATGGGAATACCGCTGATTATAACGCAGGGGGGAGTTGTCAGACAATGATCGAAAACCGCTACCCAACACTCTCATTTTGTAGTAGCATTGCCCCGCCATGCCCACCACCGCCCGCATCTTTCTCATCCTCGGCGTCATCTTCCTGCTCATCGGCGGGGGGTTATACCTCGCCGCAAAGCTGAACCTGCCCCTCGGCCGCCTGCCCGGCGACATCCGCATCCAGACCGAAAACTTCTCCTGCTTCTTCCCCCTGGCGACGATGATCCTGCTTTCTGTCATCCTGACCATCATTCTCAATGTGATCGTCCGCCTACTGAGAAAATAACTCCCCCGCATGAAAACCTCCGACTTCGATTACGATCTGCCCCCCGAGTGCATCGCCCAGACGCCCGCCGAGCCGCGCGATTCATCGCGGCTGCTCGTGCTGAACCGGCAGACAGGGCGCATCGAGCATACGATCTTCCGTGAGATCGGGCGATTCCTGCATCCGGGTGATTTGCTCGTGCTGAACGAGACGCGCGTCATCCCGGCGCGGCTCTATGCCCGCAAGCTGCCCGGCGGAGGAAAAGTAGAGTTGCTGCTGCTACGCCGCGTGGACGATCTCACCTGGGAAACGCTGGTCGGCGGGTCGGGGCTGAAGATGGGGCGGCGCATCGAATTGGAGTCCGGCCTGCAAGCCGAGGTCGCCGCTGTGCTGGACGGCCCCCGGCGGCTGGTGACATTCGACGAGCCGGTCGAGCCGCACCTGCCGCAGATCGGGCACACACCGCTGCCGCCCTATATTCACGCGCAGCTCGCCGACCCCGAGCGCTACCAGACCGTTTACGCCCGCCAGCCGGGGTCTGCGGCCGCGCCCACCGCCGGGCTGCACTTCACCCCCGGGTTGATCGAGTCCCTTGTGGCGCAGGGCATCCGCTTCGCCACGGTCACACTGCACGTCGGACTGGACACCTTCGCCCCGGTGACGGAAGACGATCCCGGCGAGCACAAAATCCACACCGAGTGGTGCGAAGTCTCCGCCGCGACTGCCGATCTCGTCAACCAGACGAAGGCCGCCGGCGGTCGCGTCGTCGCGGTCGGCACCACCTCCGTGCGTACGCTGGAGTCAGCGGCCAGCGGTCAGCGGTCAGCGGTCAGCCCCCTTCCCCCTTATCCCCTCTCCCCTTTTGCAGGTTCGACAAGCCTATATATTCTGCCCGGCTATCCCTTCCGGGCAGTGGATGTGATGGTCACCAACTTTCACCTGCCCAAATCCACCCTCATCATGCTGGTCAGCGCCTTTGCCCGGCGGGAGACGGTGCTGGAGGCGTACGAAACTGCCAAACGCGAAGGTTACCGGTTCTATTCGTTCGGAGATGCGATGTTGATCGTGTGAGTAAAGCCTGTCAGACGCAGATTCACGCAGGCTTTTTCCTTTATTCGTGGTATTCGTTCATTCGTGACATTCGTGATAAAAAAACACATGCCCGAAACCGATTATTCTATCCAATGGCAATCCCTCAACTCCGAAATCATCGCCTGCCGCAAATGCCCGCGGCTGGTCGAGTGGCGTGAGCGCGTGGCGCGCGAAAAACGCCGCGCCTTCCGCGGGTGGGACTACTGGGGCAAACCCGTCCCTGGCTTCGGCGATCCGGCAGCATGCGTGCTGGTTGTGGGTCTTGCGCCCGGCGCGCACGGCTCGAACCGCACCGGGCGCATGTTCACCGGCGACAGTTCGGGGGATTTCCTGTACCCCGCGCTCTACAGGACGGGGTTTGCCTCCCAACCGACGGCCAGTTCCCGCGAGGATGGCCTGGCCCTGCGGGATATGTTCATCTCCGCGGTGTGCCGCTGCGCCCCGCCGGATAACAAGCCTACCCCGCAGGAAATCGCGGCCTGCCTGCCATATTTACAGCAGGAAATGACGCTATTGCCGAATATTCGCGTGGTTGTAGCATTGGGAAAAATCGCCTTCGACCATACCCTCCGGCTATACAAATTACGCGCCTCGGGACAAGATTTCTCTCACGGCGTATCATTCCCCCTTGGCCCGGGTCTCCCGCATCTCGTGGCATCCTACCATCCCAGCCGCCAGAACACGCAAACGGGCCGCCTCACCCCCGGAATGTTCGACTCGATCTGGCAAACCACCCGCCAACTGCTCGTGAGTCATTAAGGCTCTTCCGTTTCTAACGGAAGAAAACCAGATTTGGGATGTATGAATGGGCAAAGCCCATTCATACATCCCAAATCTGGTAAATACTCCTGCCGAAGGCAGAAGAGCCATAACTGCCCACTGACTACTGATTACTGAATTTCCACCCTGTTGCGCCCATTTTGCTTGGCGGCTAATAACGCACTATCGGCGCGGCGAATCAGCGCGTCGAGGTCGGGCGTATCTGCCGAAGCTTTCGCCACCCCCAGGCTGATGCTGACGCTGACCGAAACTCCCCCGGCCATCACTGGCAAGTCAGCCATCCTTTCTCGCAAACGCTCAGCAACAGCCGCAGCCGTGAAAAGATCCGTTTCCGGCAAAAGGACGATAAATTCCTCGCCGCCATATCGCCCGATGATATCCACTGCCCGAATGTTACTGCTGCACCGTGAAGCAACCGTTTTTAAAACCAGATCGCCGATCCCATGACCGTAGGTATCGTTGATATATTTGAAATGATCAACATCGGCCATAATTGCCGTCAGGGGCCGGTCGAACCTGAGAGAGCGCTGCACCTCGCGGCGGCCCAATTCCATAAAACCGCGCCTATTGTAGAGACCGGTCAGCGAATCGGTGAGCGCCAGTTTTTGTACCTCGGCGTGTAACTGAGCATTGTGGATAGCGGCGGTCGCCATATCGGCGAAACTCGTCAGCAGGTGCAAATCGGTCTCGGTGAACGCCGCCCGCCGGGTGGCATCGAGCGAGATCGCCCCGATCACCTCGTCTTCGAGGATGAGCGGCGCGGCAATCGCTGATTGCACCGCCTGAATCTCAGAAGATGAACCGTGCAGCCGCACCGCGGGGTCGGTCTGCCCATCGGCGATGATGATGGGTTTACGCTCACGGACCGCGCGCGCCACGTAACCCCGGCTGCCAGGCACAGTGAATTTCTGGATACGAGGGTCGCTGTATCCCAGGCTGGCGCGCATTTCGAGCTGCCCGGTGTTGGGAGCGATCAGATAGATCATCCCTTTCTCGGCAGCCGGGATGGCGCTCACGGCGGCATCGAGAATCTGGCCCAACAGGGGTTCCAGTTGAAGGGTGGAAAGCAGCGCCCCGGTGGCGATATGCAGGGCTTCGAGCTGCTGGCTGTGCTGCGTGGAATCGATCTGGGCTTGCTTAATATCCGTGATATCGTGCCCAACCAACTGAACCTCGATTAACTGCCCTTCTTTACCGAACAATCCTTTCAGGGTCCAGCGCAGCCAGCCATGCGCGCCACCGGGCATCTGCCGAGGAGTCTCGACCACCGCATCCGCGTTGGCGGGTGTCAGGATATGCATCTCTTTCATAAACGCTGCGCACCGATCTTCCGATAAAAAAGCGCGCAATTTCTCACCCACCGCCAGGTCTGGCCGGGTGTTGAAATAGCGGCAGCAAGCCGCGTTTACGAATGTCACTGTGCTGTCGGGCAAGACACGGCAAATCAAATCGTCGAGCGTTTCGACGATCTCATGGTAAATATCAGCATCCGCGTTGGTGGAAGGATCAGGCTGCATGGGAATTATCCGTCGAGCGGGGTTACCGGTCAATGTGGGTATCGCCATCCACGTAAATTGCGTAGAACAAGCCGAGCAGATTATGGTGCTTCTCGAAAAACTCCCAGCGCAGATCACGCACGATCTCGCCGAGCGGCTGGCCTGCCAGCAGGCGGTCGAAAAACCGCACTGCCCAATCTTTGGCAAATAGCGCCGGGATATCGCACTCGGCGCCGATGACGCCACGCGCCCCCTTCGACATGAAATACGGTACAAAGCCATCGTAAAACAACGGCGAAAGCTCCGCTGACTGGCAGGCATTGATAAATATCAACGGCTGGCCCACCATCGGGACATCCGAGCTGGTTTGGAATTCCAGCTCGCCGAGCGTCAGCGCCTGATCGCCGGTCATTTCAAGCTTCGATGCGTCTGGCCCATCGCCTTCGGCCAGTGAGCGGGAGACGGCGTGACAGTAAAAGTAAATGATCTGGTCGGGCGTCTCCGGGTTGGCCAAAGCTCGCAGCACCTCGTCGCGGCTGCGCCGGAGGACGACGGTCGCCTGCCGGTTGGCGGCCAGCCGCGCCCAATATTGCATCTGCTCTTCGACTGCGTTGATGCCCATGTCGGCGTCAATATCGGTGTTCAGGTTGACCCCGACGGATAATCCCCGCCGGGCGTCTATTGTGCTGTCCAGCACCTCCATGCCCGGCTGGAGCGGGATTTGCTCGATGATGTGCTGGAAACCGAGGAATAGCCGGGGATCCACATCGCTCTCGCTCATCGGCGGACGGTCGGACAGGTAGAGCAGTCCCCAGGGCAGAAGAAATTCCTTCGAGAAGATTTGGATATTGAGCCGGCTGTTCTGAGCCAGGCTGCGCAGTTTTTGACCCAGGTTCTTGCACTGCTGGTCGGCGGCCGGGCCGAAGAAGATACGCTGGTACAGGCGGTAACCCTCGCTCGCCAGGCGGAAGGACGCAGCCCGGTTGACGCTCTCCGGGATTTCGATCCCCTCCTGGTAAACGGCAACCCCATTCTCTGCCATATTGACCACGCTCTGCAACGTCTTGCGGAGCTGCGCGATCATCTGGTCGAGCTGCGGCAGCGTGAGGGGAATCGCAGCCGTCGCGGCGACCGCACCGGTCAGGATCATCAGAAATCCGTCTGGGGCTTTGAGCAAGGTGATATTGACATCACGCGGCGGAATGGTAAAAGCCGCCTCCACCGGGCGTCCAGCGGTCTCGAGGGTAAACAACTCACCCACGTGGAATTTAAGGGTCAGCGCCTGGACGAAATTGTTGTCTTTGAGAATAACAGCGTGGATGACGGCGGGGCCGTCGCGGCGCGGCCGGACAAGAAAACTGGCCTGGTTCATGGATTTTCCGCGCCGGGGGAGAAAGAGCGGTTGTTCCACAGCGGAGATGTCGAAATCGCTGCTGGTGAGGCGCACTTTCAGGGTAACGTAATCTTCCTGAGGGGTAAACAGCCCTTTGATCTGCAATTCTGTGGCCGCCGCGGAGGTCAGCCGGGCGAGCAGATCAATGTCGAAAACCAGGGAATAGGCCTGCCCGCGTTGGAGCGGTTGTTGGCGGGCATCGTAGAGGGTATTATGCTCATCGCGCACTTCGACGTTGATATAGCGGGTTTCGGGTTTATGATCGTCCGGCGCGTGAGTGGACTCCGCTTCGGGTACGCGGGATGCCATCGCCGCCACGATCTGCTGATCGGCCTTGAAGATCGAGCGGGTAGAGCCAGCGAAGAGAATACCCGCCGGGCTGCCATCTCCCTTCAAGACGATTGAGCGCATACCGGGAGACCGGGACGTTTTTTCGAGCGCCCGAGGGTGATCATCTTGCTCGAAAACGGGATCGGCGGCCAGAAAAATCGTCAAACTGCCGAGGGCAGCGTCCATCAAGGTGATGCCGCGCCCCTGGGATTCCATCTGGCGGCGGAGTGCATCCAGGTCGGCGCGCTGAAGGATTGCAAATTTGCCGTTGTCGAAGCGGACAATAATCAGGTTGGCCTGAGTGTATGCTGGGTTAGCGAAAACCTCGGCCAGCGTCGCCGCCGCGTCGAAAGCAGCGAAACCCATCGTCATGACCCGGCCAATATCAATGGGCATTTCTGCTCCTAGGTGCGCGAGCCAAGCATTGCCAGGTTGGGGCGCACCAGCATCATCGGGATATGCATTGCCATTGATTGCACTGAAGGGTTAGAGATATCGATCTCATAGACCGAAGCGAGCGTTTCGTGAGCGATATCGAGGTGGTGGGCGATGGTGGCCTGGCTGCTGATGCGCATGAACCCATTGAAGCGGAAAGAGCCAATCAAGATCGTGAGCGGTTCCATTTTGCGGTTGCGTTCCGTTTCATCGTAATCTACGGGGTCCTTGGCTGGCGGGGCGATGTGATACCCAATGATTGTGGCTGCAGGCACAACCAAATCTCTGAAGGTTAAGTTCTGAGCTGGCGCGGATCCGCTGAACAAGAGCACCTGGGCATTGAAGAATTGGATGTATTCGGGAGCGCCCTGGGTACGCAGCCAGGTGCTGACGCGTACAAATTCTTTGGTGATTACCTCGCCGCGCACCAAAGAATTGGCCGTGTAAGCCATAACTATTGTGGCTTTATCGCCGGATGCCAGAGTATAGGGTTTATTATCGGACATGGGTGATCCTCCTTAGAAATGAGTGCGGGTATATTAGAATTATATCGCAAAGGTATGCAGCGGGTGTTATCAAGCCTGTTGGGGAACAAAGGGTTGTTGGAGAACTTGACATCCACTGCCCCCTCAGGTAAAATTGCCGCTACCCTGAAACAGGGGCCTGTAGCGCAGTTGGGAGCGCGCTTCAATCGCACTGAAGAGGCCGAGGGTTCGAATCCCTCCAGGTCCACAGGGTTATCAGTAATCAGTAATCAGTAATCAGTTGTTAGTAATCAGTAATTGTTTGCTGAAACCGTTTACTGATCACTGGTTACTGATCACTGATAACTGAACAGAGGGCCCATAGCGCAGTTGGGAGCGCGTCTCAATGGCATTGAGAAGGCCGAGGGTTCGAATCCCTCTGGGTCCACACAATTGAATAGCCATTTACCGATTCGAGATTAGTCACAACGCCAATGACTAATCTCGAATTCCTAAAGTCAGGCAGGAGTAGTAAGCCATCCCGTCAGCGAGCTGGGATCGTGGCGTTCGGAGACCGAACGCTGGTGCAAGCCCAGCCCGGCGCCCATCGGGAGCGCCATCCAGGCCGAACTCGCCTGCCGCCCCACCCGGGGCAGACTGCGCTGGTGAAGGGAAATCTTTAGCCAGAGCCGGGCCGGCCCGTTACAGCGATCTGAGTGGCGCTTTTCGTTTATAGGCTAGAAAGTTACAGGTTGAAGGTCTGTGTTGACCTCGACGCTTGGCTTTCGGCCTTCGAACTCGAAAGCGCAACCAGGGTGGTACCGCGAAGATTGTTTATCCTTCGTCCCTGATGGGATGAGGGATTTTTTGTTTATATCCATTTCACCTCAGTTGGGTTTTGCGCCTTTCATCTTAGGAAGGAAGACGGGAAAAGACGCTCGTCGTGTTGGAATTATGGATCATTGGGAGTCGCCGTGACAGACCAGCATATCCGGCAGTGTCGTGTGGGTCGGATTGGCAATCCGACCTACCGCTGGCGGTGCATCACGGCAAGTCC
>DYIZ01000086.1 GCA_020723385.1 Candidatus Aquidulcis sp. | reverse complement strand
TCGGTATGGGTTGGATGGTGAGGGCGTATTGGAGGGGGAGGGCGTTGCCGCCCAGTGCGACGAGCCTGATCTGGTTGACGCCCTCGGCCAGGCCGGTAGTCCACCAGAAGGTTTCGCCGCCGTACACGACGGGGCTGGTGTAGACCGGGGCGCCATCCTGGATGAGGAAGACCGTCACGCCGTCGTCGAGGCCGCCGGAGAGGGTGAGGCGGAAGTTGGCGGGGAGGCTCTCGTCGAGGGAGATGGGCAGCCACTCGGCGGAGAAGGGGTTGCCTGCGCCGCCCAGGTTGCCGCCGGATTTCTGGTAGGGCAGGCTGTCGGCCAGCACGCCGGTGGGGGCGGCGGCGACAGACCAGGCGGTGAGGGGCAGGGTGGGGTCTTGCCAGAGGGTGATGTCGTGCGTCCCGGCGGGCAGGAAGTAGCGCACCGTGCCGGTGACTTCCACGGTTTTCTGGATGAACGCCCCGGTTTCGTCGGCGTCCACGAGGAGCTGGCAGCGCCCCTGGGTGAGGCCGAAGTCGAAGTCGTACAGGCCGCTGGCGGGGGCGGTGAAGCGCACGTGGGAGTTGTTGGCGCCGCCGTTGGAGACGCCGCTCCAGGCGGACGGGAGGGTGGGCTGGGCGTGGAGGGTGAGGTCGTAAGCCAGCGGGGCGGCGTTGCCGCCGTCGGCGATCAGCTCGATGCGGGTGAGGCCAGCCGGGAGATCGGTCGTCCACCACAGCGTCTCGCCGCCGAAGGCGTGGGTGACGGTGAAGACGGGCGCCGGCGCGACACCCGCATACAGGAAGACGTCCAGCGCGTCAGCCGGATCGCCCGCCAGGGTCAGCTCGAAGTTGACGGGGCTGGCGGCGGCCAGGTTGACCGGCAGCCACTCCTCGGCGAAGTCGTTGCCGGCCCCGCCCAGGTTGCCTCCCCCTTTCTCGTAGGGCAGCGTGTCCACAGTGGGCGCGGCCGCAGCGATATCCAACGTCCACGCGGTCTCGGGTGAAGCCGAGTCCTGGACGATGATGAGATCGTGTACGCCCGCGGAAACGTAATAGAGCACTGAGCCGTTGGCCTCGGCGGTCTTCTGAATGTACTCGCCGTCCACGAAGAACTGGTAGCGGCCGGAGGTCAAGCCGAAATCGAGCTGGTAGAGATTGCCGGTCGGAAAGTCGAGGTGAATGTGTGAATTCCACATCCCACTGCCCAGCGAAATGCCTTCCCAGGTGAAGGGCGCTTCGGCGACGTAATACAGCCATAAATCGTAGTGAAGCGTGACGGCGGTTGGATTGGAGAGATTGAGGATATTGACCCCTGGGGTGAGCGTTAGATTGGCCCACAGGGTCTCGCCGTCGAGAATATCGCCTGCAAAGGCGGTGTTACCCCCACTGTCAGTCACATTCAGGTTGATATAGCCATCGCCAATTACGGCAGGAACTTGCATCTGAAGATTGGCATTGACATCTTGATTTCCAAAGAGCTGGTATAAAGGCGAAATGGTTTCTCCCGGCAGCAAATCGCCGGAAAAATGGACGAACGCGTCATCAGAGGCAGATGCTATGGTTGGCGTAGTTTTGACTATCCCGATCAGGGAGAGCAAAACGCTGAGAGCCATCAGCCAGGACAGGCTTGCTTTCAATGTTGACTTCCTCATTTTTCCATCTCCTTTGGTGTGAGTTTTATAACGATTTGTCGAGAAAACCCGAATGGGTTGCGCCTCCGCTGGAAATATTATTTACTATTTCGAAATGATTGTCAAGCAAATTTGTCAAGCAAATTTGTCAAACATTCTCGACTTGTCTTGTGGCATTGCTCACCTTTTCGCGCAGGCTGTCAACCCGACGGAACATCTCTTTCCCGGCTGAACTGTGTCTCGTACAGGTGGGCATACAGCCCGCCTTGCGCCAGCAGCTCGGTGTGGGTGCCGCGCTCGACAACCTGCCCGCGATCTATCGCCAAAATCAAATCCGCTGAGAGGATCGTGCTCAAGCGGTGGGCGATGACAATGCTCGTCCGGCCTGCCATCACCCGCTTGAGCGCATCCTGAATCAGCATCTCCGACTCGCTGTCGAGATGGCTGGTGGCTTCGTCGAGCACCAGGATGCACGGGTCTTTCAGGATCACCCGCGCCAGGGTAATGCGCTGCTTCTCGCCGCCGCTCAACCGGTAGCCGCGCTCCCCGACGATGGTGTCGTACCCATCCGGCAGTCCGGTGATGAAGTCGTGGATATTGGCAGCCTTGGCTGCCGCTTCGACCTCGGCCTGTGTCGCGTCCAGGCGGGCATAGAGCAGGTTCGTACGGATGGTGTCATGAAACAGATGCGTTTCTTGCGTCACCATGCCGATCTGGGCGCTGAGCGAATCGAGCGCCGCATCGCGCAGGTCACGCCCGTCGAGCAGGATGCGGCCCTCGGTGGGGTCGTAGAGTCTTGGGATGAGGTAAGTCAACGTGGTTTTTCCGGCCCCGCTCGGCCCGACCAGCGCCACCAGTTTACCGGATTCTGCCCGGAAGCTGACGTGATCGAGGGCGACTTCCCGCGCCTGGCTGCGGGCGGGAGTCTCTTCTTCTTGCAAGCCGTTCTTCTTGCCGGAGAGCACTGCGGTCACAGTATCCATTTGCCCGAAACGGTGGACATCGCTGAGCAGGTTTTCCTTGTGAATTTCGTATTTGAAAGAGACATCCTCGAAAACCAGCTCGCCGCGTACGTTCTGTAGATTGGCCGCCCCAGGCTTTTCCTCGATGTCCAGCGGCAGATCAATCACCTCGAAGACCCGCTCGAAGCTGACCACCGAGGTGGCGAATTCCACCGGGGCGCTGGCTAACCCGGAGAGCGCGCCGTACAGGTTGGCGAGATACGATCCGAAGGCGACGATCGTCCCAACCGTAAACGTTCCTCGGATGACGAGATAGCCCCCCAGCCCGTAAACCAATGCCGTCCCGATGGCGCTCACCATCCCGATGATGACGAAGAAAATCGCCCCGGTCACCGCCCGCTGGATGCCGGTATCCCGCACTTTGGCCGCGCGTTCCCGGAAGCGCGTCGTCTCCACCGGGGCGCGCCCGAACAGTTTGACCAGCAGCGCCCCGCCAATATTGAGCGTCTCGTTCATGTGCGCGTTCATCATGGCGTTGAGGTCCATTTGTTTTCGGGCGATGTCGCGCAGCGACCCACCCAGCCGGCGCGCCGCCACAATGAACAGCGGCAGGATCACCACACTGACCAGCGTCAACCGCCATTCCAGGGTGAGCATCACCGCCAGCACGGCAGTTGTTTGAATGATGTTGGTGATGATGCCGGTGATGGTGTTGCTGATGGCGTTTTGCGCCCCGACCACATCGTTGTTGAGGCGGCTCATCAGCTCGCCGACTTTGGTGTTCGTGAAAAAGCGCAGCGACATGCGCTGCAAGTGAGCAAACAGCGCCACCCGCAAATCATAGATCACCCCCTCGCCGACGGATGCGTTCAATCGCCGCTGGAGAACGTTGATTACGCCGCCAATCGCTGGAATCGCCAGCAGAGCCAGAGCGCTCATCACCAGCCGGTTGATATCCCGCGCTGGAATGGTGGAATCTATCAGGCTGCGTAAAATCAGCGGCGAGACGAGCGTCAACCCGGTGCTGAGCAGGATGAGCGCCAGCATCCCGGCGATTTGCCAGCGATAAGGATTAGAATATCGCAGAACGCGCAACAACAACTGTCGGGTGACTTTCGGCTTTTCGTCCGGCGAGCTTGCAAAGATGAACCAACCACTGCCGTGAAATCCCATTACAACCTCCGCATCTATCGAATTATGGCTCTCCCGCCATTCGCGGGAAATGCCCCGAATCTGGGGTTTCCTCCCGTTGGAAACGGGAGAACCCGAATTATCCAATAAGCGTTTGTCATTTTAGCCCTATTACTGGCCGCTGGCTAGACCGTGCGAATGAGGAACCTCACAGGTTTTCGAAGCCTGTGAGGCCTTTTGCCCCTCAAGTTTCCATAAAACGTTACGATTACAATTCTGTGCATTGACTCAGTTAAAGCCTGATTGTACAATCTGTGAAAGCTGCAAACAATTTTACTGACGGAGGCCTTACGCCATGCCTTTCAAGGTTCTCGTAGTGCAATCCGACCAGGAAGCGTCGAAAACCCTGGCTGAATTTTTCATGCGCCGCGGGGATACGGTCTGGCAGACCTCCGATTTGGCTGAGGCCGGAGCATTGTTGGAAGCCCATCTTCCGAACCTGGTTTTGCTGGATTTGCACTTTCCCGGCGGCGAGTGGCTGAACCTGCTGGTCGCACTCCGCCAGAAACGCCCCCCCATTCAAGTCATCGTCACCAACCAGAAGCCCGACATTCAGCGTGAAATGTTGGCGAAGGGCCAGGGCGTTCGCGTATTCTTGCGGGCGCCGTTTACCCCGCGATGGATCGAGAGCGCCCTCGACCGGCTTCTCGCCGCGCCTCCACCGAAGCGGGATATTCTTCCGAAAGTGCGCATCCCCATGCGGCTGAAGATCACCCTGCCGTATGCCATCCTGGCGCTGTTGTTCGCGGTGGCTGCGGCGTTCCTTCTGACCCGGTACGTTCTCGATTCTATCCAGGAACGATTTGTCAATCAGCTCGTGGATGCCGGCAGGCTCTCAGCCGACTGGATGGTGCAGGAAGAAAACCGCATGTTGGACAATTTGCGGCTGCTGGCGAACACCCAGGGTGTAGCCGAAGCTGTAATAGCGCATGACGCCGACCGGCTGAGAGAGATTTGCCTGCCCCTGGCGGTCAACTTCGGCGAGGAGGCGATTGATCTCCTGGATTTACAAGGCGTTAGTGTGATCTCGCTCCACCACAATGCGGGCGGCCGCCCGGAAGATTACGAAATTACCCAGGGAGATACCTCGCTCGCTGCGGAATCTATCGTACAAAAGGTCATCGCGCAACAGATTGACAACCAGGGAGATAAATACGCAGCCCTCATTGCAGTCCCTTGGGGTGACTATTTCTACATCTCCGGGCCGATCATTACTCCCGATGGAACGATGACCGGCATCCTCTTGATTGGCAAATCCCTCGATACTTTGACCAGCCAACTCCGGCAGAGTACCCTGGCCCAGGTCAGTATCTATCGTTTCCAGGATGGCGCGCCGATCGTCTCGACGCTATTCCTGGCGGATCAGCTATTCCCGATCCCATCTGATCAGCTTCAATCCGTCATCCAGGCGCAGGATGCCGAGAGCGCTATTCGCCGGTTTACGGTGGCGAGCACGAATTACAGTGAAATTCTTCATCCCTGGGAGGCGCGCAATGGTGAAGACCTGGGAGTGATGGGCATTGCTTTGGGTGAAAATCTATTCGTGCAGCCCAGCCTCGTAACCCGTACCCAGGCGCTTTTGGTTGTAGCGTTGGCGTTCCTGGGAGTGGTTGTGGTGGGGGTTATCGTCGCCAATCGGATCACACATTCTCTGGCCCGCGTGGTGGAGGCGACAACCCGGGTGGCCGATGGAAATCTCGATGTAAAAGTCCCCTCGACCGGCGATGATGAGGTGGCTGTCCTTGCGCACGCTTTCAATTACATGGTTTCCGGCCTGCAAGAAGGGGTCATTTACCGGGATCTGCTGGGGCGCACCGTCTCCCCCCAGGTACGCGAGGCCCTGCGGCGCTCATTCGCCAGCGGCGATTTGCGCCTCGAGGGGCAAAATACCATTGCCACCGTTTTGATGACAGACATTCGGGATTTCACCCGCATCTCAGAGAAAGTCGAGCCAGCAACGATCCTCACCTGGCTGAACGAATATTTCGGCGAGCTGGTGCCTGTGGTCACCAGCAACAATGGCGTGGTGGATAAATTCGAGGGCGATGCTATGCTGGCTTTCTTCGGCATTCTGCCGACGCCGCTCCCCCCTGAACAAAGTGCTGCAAGCGCCTGCCTGGCGGCAATCGAAATGCTCAAAGTCATCACCCGTATCAACGAGCGCCGCGCCCAACGCGGCGAGCCGCCGTTGATCACCGGGATCAGCATCAATACCGGCACGCTGACCGCCGGCGGGCTGGGAACCACCGACCGGATGAACTACACCGTCATTGGCGACACGGTCAATACCACCCAGCGAATGCAAGATTGCAGTCGTGGATTTGGCGAGAGCGGCATCGTGGTCAGCGAGAATACCCTGTCTGTGCTGCACGATCAGCGCGGCATGTTCCGCTTCGAGCCACTCGGAGAACACGCCTTCAAGGGAAAGCTCGAACAAATTTGGATTTACCGCATGTTTCCCATCATAGAAAAAGCCGATAGTGTCCATCCGGCGGCTGATCCCTCACCCGCAGAAGGATCCCTTCCGGCGGAGACGGTGCAAGTATGACCGAAATCGCTACCCGGCCCGCAGGTACCAACCGGCAGATACGCCGTGACCGTCTGGTCTGGCTGGCTTATCTGCTTTTCTTTGGATTTGCGGTGGTAGTGGTATACTTGATTTGGGCGATGAAAACGCCTCATGACGATCACGTTCCGGTTGGCCTGCACTCCGTTCTCTTTGCTGATTACAGCGCCGACCCGCGTGGGGCGCGATTACCCGGTGTAGAATTCGGTATCATCGAGGAGGTGATAGCAGATCAGGGTGGCACGGATGCGTCGGTTAGGTTTTCGACGCTCCAAAGCGCCCAACAGACCCCAGTCCCGACGATCACCCCCCGGCTGAGTGGGACTCCCACAACCGAGGGGGGTACACCGACCCTGGCGGGATTCTCGCCAACAGCTACGGGGACACAACGGGCCAGCCAGACTCCGACCAAAACAGCGACCCCCACAGTCAGCGCCACCGCTCGCGTTGGCACATCCACAGCAACTCACCTTGGGCCAACCAGCACGCGCACACCGACGGGTTTCCCTTCGGCGACTGTGCGAACGCCTACTCACACCCCTGACTCAGACGATCCTACCAATACGCCACGTCCGCCGACCGATACCCCTCAGCCGCCGACAGATACACCATTGCCGCCGACGGATACATCTGAGCCGCCCACTTCCGAACCACCGACGGATACTCCTGAGCCGCCCACGCACGAACCCCCGACTCCCGAGCCTCCAACGGATACGCCGGACCCCTATCCCGGCCCAACATCCTATCCATAACAGTCTAAAAAAAAGTCCAACAGGAGGAAACTATGAGACGAATTTTATCCATCTTGCTGCCGCTGATTGTGCTGGCTGGCCTGGCATCGCCTGTCACAGCGACGCCTGCACCTGCTCCTGCCGCATACAGCGGTTATCCCACGTTTTCCATCACCGCAGTGGTGAAGGATGCGACCGTTACCATCAAAACCAGTAATTTCCCGGCCAATGACAGCTTCACCGTCCGCATGGGGGCATTTGGCACCCTGGGAATCGGCGGTATCGTAGTTGGCACGCAAGCCTCTGGAAGCGGCGGCTCGTTCAGCGCCACGTACACGATCCCGGCTGCGTTGGCTGGCGCTTATCAGATTGCCATTCGATTGGAAAGTTCCACATCCGGTTATTACGCTTACAACTGGTTCTACAATAGCACGAGCGGAACTGCCGCGCCGACTGCCACCCCTGGCCCGACGGCGACGCCCGGCCCTTCGCCCACTCCCGGCCCGACGGCGACTCGCACGCCCACAGCGTCCCCGGGGTACAGCGGTTACCCGTATTTCTACATCCAGAGCGTTGTGCGTGATGATACCGTGACGATCAAGGCTTACAATTTCCCGGCTAACGACAGTTTCACTGTCCGTATGGGCGCTTACGGCGCCCTGGGGGTTGGCGGCATCGTGGTTGGCACGCAGGCTACCGGCAGCGGCGGCTCATTTACTGCGACTTATGACATCCCCGCATCGCTGGCTGGCTCCTATCAGATTGCGATTCGGCTGGAAAGTACCACCTCGGGTTATTACGCTTATAACTGGTTCTATAACACAACGGCGGTTGCGCCGTAACCAAACTCCAGGGAAAAAACCAAAAAAAGATGGTTATGCGTGTTTCGTACGCATAACCATCTTTTTTTTCGGTTCTACCGCGTTGCCCCTTATTCCTCTTTCCGCTGCACCACCAGCATTGTCAGATCATCGAAGAGCGGTAGGCCGGCAATGAAGTCGGTGATCGAAGCCTCGATGACATCCAATGTCTCTTTGGCGGTTGTGCAGTCTGCGGAAAGCATCGTCTCTTGCAGCCGCATCTCGCCGTAAAGTTCTTCCTGGGGGGAGAAGGCGTCCGTGACCCCATCGGTATACAACAACAGGCAGTCGCCTGGCTGAAGTTTCACCGATTTTTCCTGGATGTGAATCCCGTCGAGTACGCCGAGCGCCATCCCGCCGGGCATCAGCCGCTCGATCTTTTGCTCCGACCGGCTCAACCAAAGCGGCGGGTTGTGACCGGCATTGGCGTAGACGAACTCGCCGGTTTCGGTCGAGAGCACGGCGTACACCGCGGTCACGAACATGCCGTTCTGCGAATCGGGGATGAGCAGCTCGTTGACTTGCTCCATCACTGCTGCTGGCGAATCCAGCTCATGGATGGCGGCCCGAATCAGGGTGCGGACGAGGGTCATGAACAGGGCCGCTGGCATCCCCTTGTCGGCCACGTCGGCGATCACCAGGCCGATGCGGTTCCCCGGAAGGACGAACACATCGTAGAAATCGCCGCCAACCTCGCGGGCGGGCTGCCAGCGGGCATCCAGCTCCCAACCTTCAAGGGCGGGCAGCTCGTGGGGTAGAAAGGCCCTTTGGATTTCACGCGCCAACTGCATCTCACGTTCCAGCCGCTCGCGCACCACCAGGTCACGCTGTAACTGATCGTTTTGAATAGCCAGCGCGGCTTGCTGCGAGATACCGGTGATGATTTCCAGGCGGCGTTCGCGCATGTGATGGGGCGATTTCCCCGACTCGTCGCCGGCCTCCTCGATCAGCATCACACCTAAAACGATGCCTTTCACCGAGAGCGGGAATCCCATCAACAAGCAGGTGTCGAAGCTCAGGATCTCCTTTTCGAGGCTGGCTATCGTTTCGGCTGAATCGTCGGGGCTGGCGGCGATCAATGGCGCCAGATGCTCCCAATCCTCCGGTGATTCGCGTGGTTCGCCTAAGGGATAGAAGGTAGACCGGCCGGAGTCGTGAACTGCCCGCAATAATGGGAAGCCATCGGGGGTGAAGATGCGCCCGGTGAGGGCCTCTTCGACCGGAGACGGGATGCCATAACTCGATGCGAGACGGAAGGCGCCGTGTACCTCATCCCACAGGAATATTGCTGTGCGCTGGACGCCAACCAGGATCGGGGTGATGCGGACAATGGAATCGAGAATTTCATCCAAATCTGTAAGGCTGACGACCGCCTGGGCCACTTGCAGCAGCGCCACCGAAACGTAGGCTTCTTCCTTCTGCGCGCGCAGCAAGCGAATGTTTTCGATGGCGATTGCGGTTTGGTGAGCAATACCCTGGATGATCGCCAGTTTCTCATCCTGTAAGATGCCTTCACCACTCTCATCGCTGTAGTCTACCAGCAGCGCTCCCAACACGTCGCCGCGCGCCACCAGCGGGAAGAGCACCAGCGACTTGGCTTGTGAGAGGTTGGCCTCGCCCAGCGCGGCAGTCATTTGCTGTGCGAGAATGGCGTCTTCCATGAAAACATACAATAAAATCGGCTTTTTCAACGCCAAAAGCTGGTCGAAAGCGGGCGATTCTCCCCGGTGGATGTACCAGCCTTTGAATTCGTCCAATTGCTCCGGGGTCAAGCCCTTCGCTGCGACTGGTAAAAACGCGTCGAGATGCTCGTCGTGGATGAGCAGCGCACACGAGTTGATACCCACCAGCGTTGGCGTCACTTCGACCACATCGGCGAGCAGCTCGTTGATATCTGACAGGGATTGCGTGGCTTCGGCCACTTGCAGCAGCACGGTTGACACCCAGGCCTGCTCGTGGGCGGCCTCGTAGAGACGGGTGTTCTCGATGGCGACTGCGGCGTAACTGGCGAAGGTCTCGGTCATGGCCCGCGATTCTGGCCCGTAACGCCCCGCAGTGCGATGCGCCAGGGTTAGCACGCCGACCGGCTGGCTGCCGGTGCGCATCGGAGCGGCAATCGCCGAATAATCTTCCGGGAAGCCCAACACCGCGCCTACCGGATCATACGCTGTCGAGCCGGAGCTGCGAACGATTGGTTTCCCGGCTTCGAGGGCTTCGGCCAGCCACGCCGTGGGAGATAAATCGTCGAAGGGGCAGTCGAGCGGGGGGTGGCTGCGGCAGGCGGCCAATCTCAGAGGAGGAAGCGCATCATCGGGATCATCGTCCCCTGTCTCTTCGAGCAGCCAAATTGCCGCCACGTCGCAAGGCAAGGTCCGCTCCAATTCGGTCAAAATGATATCAAGCACCTGATCCAGGTCAACATCCGCCGAGAGCAGCCCGGCGACTTCTCTCATGCTGTCAGCTACCTGCCGCCGCCATTGCTCCGACCGGTAGAGGTGGGCATTGTGGATGGCTACGGCGATGTTGTCGGCCAGGGCTTCGAACAGAAACCGGTCGTCGTCGGTGAAGGCATTTTCGTGGTTGCTCTGCACATCGAGCACACCCACCACGTCACCGCCGAAGATCAGCGGTACGGTCATCTCAGCGCGAGTTTCGAGGCCAAACAAATCCACCGCGCGGTAACGCGGCTCGACGCTGACATCGTTGGCGAGCACGGTGTCGCCGTTACGCGTCACCCACGGAATGATCCCATCGAGATCGTCTATGCCGAAAGCGAAACCGCTGTCCCGCAGTTCCTGGTTGCGCGGGCTGCTGCCAGTGGCGTAGACGACTTTGTGGATGCCCGGCTGGACGGTAAAAATCTGGGCGTTGGGATATCCCAGCCGGTTGGTGATAAGCGAGATCACAATTTCGAGCAGCTCATCGAGATCGAGGATCGAGGTGATGGCGTTGCTGACCTCTGCCACCGATGAAAGCTGTTCGGCGCGGCGGCGCAGGTCGCCGTAGAGGCGCGCGCTTTCCACGGCGGTAGCGATATTGTCAGCCAGGGCACGCAGAACCAGCATATCAATCTCGTGAAAAGCATACGGCTGGTTGCTCTGCACATCGAGCACACCATTGATGCGCCCTTCGATTTTCAATGGGAAGGCCGCCTCGGAGCGGGTCTCTGGTAGCAGATCGGTGTGGCGGTAGCGGTCGTCCTGGCTGACTTCGCAGGCCATGATTTCCTCGCCAGATTGGGCTGCTACGCCGATGATGCCCTGCCCCAGGTTCGCCGTGAGCTGCGGGGAAAAACCTTCGATGGGTGCGGCCACCCCCTCACGCAGCGGGCCGGCCGAATCGCGAAATTTGAGCGTCTGCTGGCCTGGCTCGAGGGTAAAGATTGCAACATAATAATAATTAAAGGTCTTGAGAATGAGACTGGTGACGCGGCGGGCCAACTCGTCGAGATCGAGCACATTGGCGATTTGAGCGCTGACTGTTCGCACCAGGGAGAGCTGTTCAATCCGCCACTGGTCAATCATCCGTTGGCGGGAGGACTGAATAGCGATACCCGATTGGGCCGCGATGCCATCCAGCAGGTCAATTTCGGTCTCAGTGAAGGGCTGCTTCAGCGGGCGACGAGCCTGGATAGCCCCCAAGACGGTCTCCCGGCTGACGATAGGCACCGCTACGATTTGTGAGCGGCCATTGCGAATGCAAATACGATGCTCCCGGTAGGCATCCCGCATGGCCGGGGTTGGCGGAGCCGCTGGAATATCACCGGCCTCTGCCCAGGGCGCTCCGGCAATGTTGGGCAGTATCATCTGTTCGAGCCAAACCTGCGCCCGGCAGTTCAGCAAATCTGCCAGCGAATCAGCGATCAACCCGGTTTGCGCTTTGATTGTGGCTTCATCCATCAATCGCTCGCCGAGGTTGAGAAGCTGACGCCACTCGGGTCGCTCACCGCCCTGGGATGAGAAACTCACGCAGATGTCTCCTTGCGCTTAGTCATCGTGAGGGTATTGGTCGCTTTTTGGCTGCCGTTGGAGGGGCAAAACTCGAAAACGACCTTGTCCATCAACTTTTTGATGAAGTACAAACCCAGGCCGCCGGTGTGCCGGTCTTCGAGACAGGCGGTTGTATCGGGGAGAGGGATTCCATTTGGATCGAAAGCCTGACCCTGGTCACGCAGGATGATGGTCAATTTATCCTGATCGGGGATGCAGGTGCATTCGATGTTGCCATTTCCCTCGCCATGATAGGCGTGCTCGATGATATTCGTGCAGGCTTCGTCAACCGCAATTTGAACTGCGTAAGTCGCTTTTTCATTCAAGCCCACGATTTCAGCCGCCTGAGTGACCAATCCAATGATACGAGCCAGGTTTTCGAACCGCGCCGGATATGAAGCAGTCATTGACAATGTGTTTCCAACAGGAGTACCCATAAGCCAACAGTAAATAATTCAAAGGACGAAGGAGCAGGCAACCGATAACCCATCTCCTTCGTCCTGATAACGATCTTTGATAAAACCCTGAGACGAAATTAGAAGCTGCCGACGGCTGCGGTGATGTTATCGAAGAATTTGAACAATGGCAAGAAACCGGCCAGGTCGAAAGTCTCATAAATTCTTTGAGGCACACAGGCCAGAACCAGCTCTCCGCGGCTAAGCTGCCGGCAGGTTTTCTGCGTGTCAATCATGACCCGCAAGCCGGCGCTGGACACGTAAGTGACATCGGTCATATCCAGCACGATTTTGAAACGGCCATCGTCTGTGAGAACGTGCAGTGCATCGCCTAATTGCGGCGCGGTGGCGCTGTCAACACGGCCGACGACTTTGACAAGATCGCAGTGTTTGTATTGGGTGGTGTTAATTTCCATGCGCAGCCTCCATAGCTCAGGTGGTGTGAAAATTCAAATCAGACAAAGCGATTATATCATGGGGAGAAAGCAATCGGAAACGGTTCACGATAGCTGTTTGGGATTCGCGTGATGCACCGCAGCAGTAAGTCGGATTGGCAATCCGACCCACAGGGATTAGATCATCCTCAGACAACTGGCTATGCCGCCCGCTTGATCTCTGCGCTCGATGAAGTCGCCATCACCCGCGGCATCCATACCGCCATTAGAATTGCAGCCACAAGAGACAGGGATGCCCCAAACCAGAAGGGGACCGCCGGCCCGAAAAACTGCCACAAAAGGCCGGCAATGGCCGAGGCTGGGAAATCCAGGATACCCAGGATGGCGTTATACGTGCCATAAGCTGTACCGCGCAGCGCCTCGGGCACCAGGTCAGCGATCATGGCTTTGCTCGTACCGTACGCCAGCCCGTAATAGACCCCGTAGACCACATACAGCATCCACACCTGCCAGCCCGAATTTGCCAGCGCAAAACCAGCATAAATCACCGCATACACCAGCCACCCGCCGATGATGAGCCGCCGCCGCCCGATGCGGTCCGAGAGTGAGCCAGCCGGAGCCGAAACGAGCGTGTAAACCAGGTTGAAGACGACCAGCATCCCCAGAATGCCGGTCACGGTCACCCCCAGGTTTTGCGCGCGCAGCACCAGGAAGGCATCCGACGAGTTGCCCAGGTCGAACAGCGAGACGATGAGCATGAAAACGACGAACCGCATCCCCAGTGATTTGAACGCAAAACGCGGCAGCACGCGCTGCCCGCTGATATGCACATCGCGTGTACCAAGAATGATCGTCAGCACAGCCAGCACGGCCGGAACCAGGCTGATCAGCACCAGCGTGCGGAACGTGTTCAATCCCAGGCTCAGACTGCTCGATTGGGCCAGCCAGACAACGACCAGCGCGATCACCAGGCCAACCATCGCCCCGGCGGTATCCATCGCGCGCTGGATGCCAAACGCCAGCCCGCGCCGCTTCTCGTCCACCGAGTCGGCGACCAGCGCGTCGCGCGGCGCAGTGCGGATGCCTTTCCCGACCCGGTCGGCCCAGCGCACCCCCGCCACCACAATCGCCGATGATGCGATATAAAAGAACGGCTTCGACAACGCTGAAATTGCATACCCGGCCACAGCCAGCCATTTGCGCGAGCGCACCTTGTCTGAAAGCCAGCCTGAAAAAAGCTTGAGCAGGCTGGCGGTCGCTTCGGCGATACCCTCGATCACCCCGATCACGCTGGTGGTCACGCCCAGCACGTTCGCCAGGAATAATGGCAGAACATTGATCACCATCTCGCTTGAGACATCCATGAAAAAACTGGTCAACCCGGTGGCCCACACATTGCGGGGCAGATTGCGAAGTTTCTGGGTCGGCGCGCTGGCTTCTTTCGATGGGGTCATAAAATCTCCGGTGGAATTTCCTACGAATTTGCCGCCTGGCGTGGCGCTTTCAACGCCGCACGCAGGCTGGCGCTGATCTCTTCCGGTAAATCCGGCAATACCTGCCGGGCAAGCCAAATTGTATCGGGATTATCGGGAGATGACAGGCACTGGCGGAGAAAGTAAGCCGTTTCCTGGGGGGAAAAGCGGGCCAGCCTTCGGAGGATCGCCAGAACATCGTTGCGCAAAGCTTTGGGAGCGATACGGGTAAACGGTGTGATCAGGCGAAACAGCGCCGGAAGATGATGGTGCTGAGTGGGGTCATCGAGCAGCGGCAGCAAGGCGCGCAGCCCCATCTGTTGGATGAAATCCTCGGGAGCGTTGAGCCATGTTCCGGCGAGCTTGAGATACTGCTCCGGCGCTTCCTGCCTCAGCCGTGCAAATCCTTGCGACAATAACGCGTCTACCAACCGGTCTTCGGGACGGGCTGCCAGCCACTGCTGGGCGCGGTCGAGCACGAAATGTGATGATTCCAACGGCAGCCTGCCAAGCAGAAAAGCCGCCAGCAGCCGGAATTCCAGGTATGGCTCAGCCCACAGCGCGTCGCACACTGCCACCGCTCCCGCCGGGTCGGCTGCCGTAAACTTCTCCATCGCTTGAGCAATCTGCCGCTGTACCGGAAGCGGAACGTGATAAGCCGTCAAAAGGGGGTGTGGCTCTCCCGATTGGCCGGGACGGTACACCCGGTCTGCATACAGACTGAATAAATCGTGCAGGCCGCGCACAAAAACCCCCGGTTGGCGCGCCGTTTCGACCAAATGGTCAACCTGGATTTTTAATCGGGCTAATTGAATGGCGGGCATAAAATGGGCGCATCACCGCGGATGGTCGGGGTAGCGCAACACCCCGACAGTCATCGGGGTGTTGGCTAAGGAGGGCAATGGCTGGCAAACCATCGCTGCGCCCCAAGGCAGACTCGAACTGCCGTCTTTGGCTCCGGAGGCCAACGCTCTATCCCCTGAGCTATTGGGGCTGAACGGATGGGATTGTACCAGATGTTGATTGAATCGGCAATTAAGACACCCGGGGTTTTGGAAACTCCGGGTGTCTGATTTCTTAATCGCGGGCATTTGGGGCCAGGCGCGCCAACTCTGCCCGATAGCGGGCGATGATGGCCGAATTGCCGCCTTCCTCGCCCAGGGAAGCCCACTGTTGTTTTTTGAAGGCCAGCTCGGCCGTGACTTGATAAAAACGATGGGTTGCCAGGAATTTCCCGGAAAACAGCGACCCCATACGGGCCAGACTTTGCCGCCAGGGGGAGCAGGCCGCCTGGTATTGTCGAGGAGAGATGATCCCCAGGGCGACCTCCTCCCGCAGATGGCGGATGATCCACTGCTGGTCACGATAAACTGCCCAGGCGATGAAGCCCAGCATTACCAGCCAACCAGTCCAATCCAGCGCTGTGGTGAACGCCATACCACCCAATCCCGGCAAAATGCTGGCCAACGTATTGTGAGTGGCATGCGCCGTCATCGCCAGTCCCAGCCCAACCAGGGGGGCGAGAATTTTTACAGCGATATTCTTGTTCAGCCGTGCGGCAGCCAGCCCAATGCCGGTGAACGCTGTGTAGAACGGGTGCTGCCAGCCTACCAAACCCACGCGCACGAACACTAACCAGGCCAGCCCGCCCCATCCGTTTTCGGCGTATCCCATCGAAAAAATGTAAAACGAGTTTTCCACGGCTGCGAAACCCAACGCGGCGATCGCCGCATAGACGATGCCATCCAGGATCGAATCGAACTCGCGACGGAACAGCAAAAAGACGACTAAAACCGCAAAACCCTTGAGACATTCCTCGACCACCGGCGCGATCAATATCCCGGTCGTCAAATCTGTCGCCACATCGGAGCCGGTGATGATCAAAACGCCGATCCCCAACACTGTATTGATGATAAATGCGCCCCCGGCGGCCACAATTGCGCCCCAAAGGAAAACCGCAACCAGCAATATCAGCGGCTCTTTCTCGTAGCGGTCGGTCCAATAGACGAGATACGCAAAAAAGAAGACCGGCGCGAACCCAAAAAAGACCGAAACCAGGATGCCTGATGCGATGTCCATACTGACCCTCACCCTTCAGCCCAAACCAGCCTCGTCCGGTGAATGCGGGTCGCCTCGACCGGTACACCAATCTCGGCCATCAGCTCCTCTGGCCTGCCGGTCGCTCCTGCGCGGGCGGCTAACCGGGCTTGCAGTCGGGCATGGCCTTGTTCGTCATCGGGCAAACGGTGCAGCGCTTCGATCAGCGGGCGCAGATCGTAGGCTTTGTCCCGCCGCTGTCGTGGCAGACTGACCGCAGAAAGCATCTGGGCCAGGCGTTCATCCAGCCCGGAAAATGGCTCTAATAGCAGGATCTCATATTCCATTGCCAGGAGCTGGGTTTGCAGCGTGGGAGCGTGTAAATCCACCTCTTCGACTGTTGTCAGCCGGATGCCCGGTGGGAGGGCTTTCTCGACAGCCGCGGTAATCTCGGAGACTGGCAGCGTCGTTTCCAGCCAGAAATCACCCACCTCGCAGTCGCTGGTGATGCCCAAAGGCAGCGCCGACCCCAGGTTGATCTTTGGCTGCGGGTGAAACCCCTGGCTGTACGCCAGCGGCAGCCCCGAGCGCCGGAAGGTTCGCTCCCAGGCGCGGTGCAGATCGAGATGCCCCGTGTATCGCATGGCAGCCGTTTTGGAGAATATGATTCGGATACGCATCAATTATTTCTTTCTCTCCGGCAGGCATCCTGAGCGCAGTCGAAGGATGCACTCCCATAAGATCCGGCGCTCTTCGACTTCGCTCAGAGTGCCTGCTTTTGCAGATTGCTGCCGGTTGACCGTTGACTGGCAGCCGACAACTGTTCACTGATGACTGATGACTGATGACTGGCGGCTGGCGATTTCACCTCCGGGCACTTCCACTCGTTTCCTGGATTTTCTCGCCGCAAACCGGCGAACGTCGGCAGGATGCCGCAAGCGAAGCACTGCTCGCGGCAGTCGTCGCGCAGCTCCCCCGCCTGGCTGCGGCGAAACTCTTCGAGCAGGTATTTCTTACGTACGCCGATTGAAATGTGATCCCACGGGAAAGCTTCGTCCAGCGGGCGTTGACGGTGGGTATAAAAAGCCGGGTCGAGACTCGCATCAGCGAAAGCCGCTTGCCAGATGTCGAAGCAAAACTGATCCTGCCAGGCATCGAATTTGGCCCCTTTCTGCCACGCCCGGTAGATCACGTCGCTCATCCGGCGATCGCCGCGCGATAACCAGGCTTCGAGCAGTGTATCCTCGGGCTTTGTCCACTTCAATTCGATGTTGCGCACGCCCAGTTCGCGCTTGAGCAGCGTCTGCTTGGCCCGAATTTGTTCCACCGTGTCGCACGGCGCCCACTGGAACGGGGTGTGCGGCTTGGGAACGAATGTGCTCACCCCGGCGTTGACCTTGGCCCGGTTGCCAATCGTCTTGCGTCCCTCGGCCAGCGTCGCTTTGCACAGCTCGGCGATGGCTTGCACGTCTTCGAGCGTTTCGGAGGGGTGGCCGATCATAAAATACAGCTTGATCGTCGGCCAGCCGCGCGAGTAGATTTCACGGGCGGTATCCAGCAACTGTTGGGTTTGCACCGGCTTGTTGATGATTGACCGCATCCGGTCGGAGGCGGCCTCCGGGGCCAAAGTGAACCCGCCCCGGCGCGAGGCCCGCAGGGCGTCCATCAAATCCACCGAAAACGACTCGATGCGCAGCGAGGGCAGCGATACCCCCAGGTGCTTGCCCGCAAATCGCTCGCTGATCGCCTTTACCAATTCGAGGATATGCGTATAGTCAGAAGATGATAGCGACAGCAGCCCGATTTCCTCGAAGCCGGTGGCAGCCAGCGCCGCGTCGAGCGCGGCCACGATCTCATCCACCTGGCGCTCGCGCACCGGGCGGTTGACCATCCCCGCGTGGCAGAAGCGGCAGCCGCGTGTGCAGCCGCGCATGATCTCGACCGGGATGCGGTTGTGGACGGTCTCGATGTAGGGGACGATGAAGCGGGTGGGCGGGGGTGGCAGCTTTGCCACGATGCGTTTACCAATGGGCAAGGGGGCGTCGGGAGTGAGTTTTTCCAGGCGAGCGAAAGCGCCGTCCTCCTGGTAGCGTGCCTCGTAGAGCGAGGGGACATACACGCCCGGAATGTGAGCCAACGCCCGCAGTAGCGTGGAACGTGTTCCCCCGCTGCGCTTCCAATCCCGGTGGGCGTCAATGATATCGTGAATCACCTCTTCCCCCTCGCCGATGACGAACGCATCTACGAAGGCGTGCATCGGCTCGGGATTGAAGCAGGCGTGGCCTCCAGCGATGACCACTGGATCGCCGTCGCCGCGCTGCGACGAGAAAAGGGGAATATCGGCCAGGTCGAGGGCGTTGAGCAGGTTAGTGTATACGCTCTCGTAGGGCAGCGAGAATCCCACGATGTCGAACAAGCGCAACGGATGTTTACTTTCCAATGAGTACAACGGAACGCCGGCGGCGCGCATCGCCGCTTCCATATCGAGCCAGGGGGTATAGGCCCGCTCGGCGAGCGCGTCGGCCCGCTGGTTGATCAAATCATACAGAATCGCCAGCCCCAGGTTGGACATCCCCAAATCGTAGATGTCCGGAAAGACCAGCGCCATGCGGGTTTCGATCGTATCCCAATTTTTGACAACCTGATTCATTTCGCCGCCGGTATAACGGCCGGGTTTTTGCACGGTAGGCAGGATGCGCTCGAGGCGCAATTCGATTTCGGTAAAAGTCAGCACCAGTAAATCCTTCGGATAAAATTTGAAAACTCCATGAAGATAGCCGAAAATTTGGTGTTCGTGCGTGCGAAGCACGCACGAACACCAAATTTTCGGATTTTTCTCCGGGTCACAAAATGGATAGAAGCAGGGGGAATTATATCAGACTGGAAAGACCTCACAGGTCTTTAAGACCTGTGAGGTCTGTAAGGTCTCGTTATTTCTCGAACACCCACCGGTCAATCTCGCGCCCCCATGTAACCAGCTCTTCAGACTTGAACCAAAGCGCGACTTCCTTCTCTCCATTTTCGACGGTGTCCGAGGCGTGGGTTAGATTTCGGCCAATTTCCAGGGCGAAATCGTGGCGCAGCGAGCCGGGAGCGGCCTCCGTCGGGCGGGTAGCGCCCATGGTCTGCCGCACGGCAGCCACGGCATTTGGCCCTTCCCATACCATCGCCATCACCGGCGCAGATGTGATATAGCGGATCAGGCCATCGTAAAAAGGCTTGCCCTTATGGATGGCGTAATGCGTTTCGGCCAATTCCTGACTGACCGCGATGAATTTGGCGGCGACCAGCCGCAATCCGCGCCGTTCCAGCCGGACGATGACTTCCCCGATCAGGCCGCGCTGGACCCCATCGGGTTTGACGAGTACGAGTGTGCGTTCCACAAAAAACCTCCGAATGGTAAGAATGGAATAATGGGTGGTGTGCAAAACGTAAAACGTAAAACGTAAGATGCACTTTACGGCTTACGTTTTACGTTTTACGAGATAGCCCAAAACGTCAATTTTATCTTAGCAAGTCTTCAGCTTTCGAGTAGGCGTCGAGCGCTTCTTGAAGCTGGTTGTTGTGCAGATGAGCGTCGCCCAGGGTTTGCCAGACCAGAATATCAACCGGATGGTGGTAGAGAGCTTCTTGCAGATCGTGAATGATTTCATCTAGATTTTGATTCTTCTTGATGAGGTTAGTGTAAAACCCACAGGCAGTCTCAGTGTCTCCTTGGGAAAGAGTCTCGCGGGCCTGGGAGAGAGCAGCTTCATCCGATCGGAAAGGAATCAACGGTCGGGTGACTTTCTTGACAGGCTTCGCTTCAGCAGGCACGGCTGTGATCAGGTCTTTCATCTCTTCGATCATGACTGGGCCAATCCCGGAAATCTTTTCCAGGTCTTCGACGCTGGCAAACGGGCCGTAAGTCTCGCGATACGCGATGATGCTCTGCGCCAGGACAAAGCCAATGCCCGGCAGTCTTTCCAGTTCGGCCAGCGAGGCGGTATTAATATCCAGTTTGGGGAGCTTGGCCTCGGTGATTTCTGCTTCCACGGGTTGTTTTTCAGCTTCGCCTGTGGGCAGCCAGACATATTCAGCATCGGCGGCGGGAGGTTGGGCGGCCTCTTCGAGCCAGGCGGGTGTCTCCATCGTGCCAGCCATTTCTTCGGATGGAATCTCCTCGGCCGCTTTCAGCCAGTCGGGCAATTCGATCTCTTCGGCGACAGGCGGTTGTTCGATAGCGGACAATTCGACGGGCAGGGCTGGAGCTTCAGCAGGCGCTTCGGGGATTTCCTGCACCCAGGCCGGCGGCCCCTCGGGGCGTTCTTCGGGTTTGGTGATGAGTTCTTCTTGCGGGACGCCTTGCTTGGCCGCCAGGGATTCTAGCCAGGCCAAAGCGGCTTCTTCGCCCTCGGGAACAGCGGGCGCTTCGGCGGCGACCGGCGCGGCGGGAATCTCAGCGGTTGGGGCTTCGGCGGCCTCGGCTTCGACTTCCATCGCCTTCAGCCAGTCGGGGATCTCCTCGGCGGGGGCGGCGGGCGTCTCGGCCACGGCGGGGGCTTCCTGCGCCCATTCGGGCAGGGTTTCGGGGCGTTCTTCGGGCTTGGTGATGAGTTCTTCTTGCGGGACGCCCTGCTTGGCCGCCAGGGATTCCAGCCAGGCCAGGGCAGCGTCTTCACCCTCGGGAACGGCAGGCGCTTCTGCGGCGACCGGCGCGGCGGGAATCTCAGCGGTTGGGGCTTCGGCGGCCTCGGCTTCGACTTCCATCGCCTTCAGCCAGTCGGGGATCTCCTCGGCGGGGGCGGCGGATACCTCGGCAACGGCGGGGGCTTCGGACTCGACAGCTTTCAGCCAATCGGGGATTTCTTCGGCGGGGAGAGCGGCTTCGGTCGGGACAGCGGGTAACTCAGCCTCGACGGGAGTCGCGGCTCCGATGGCGCTCAACCAATCGGGCAGGCCCTCAGCCGGGATGGCAGGGACTTCTGCGGCGGGGATTTCACCCGGGATGGCAACTGCCTCGACGGGTGCAGCAGGCATTTCTGCGGCGGGGGGTTCAATCTCCATCCCTCTCAACCAGTCTGGCAGCTCTTCGACCGGCGTTGCATGAACTTCCGCAACCGGTTTTTCAACTTCCGGTGGTTGTGCAGCTTTCAGCCAATCGGGTACTTCGAATTCGGTCTCGGCCGAGGTCAATTCCTCGGCCATAATCTCGGAAAGTGGGGCTTCGGCTTGCGCCCATTCGGGCGGAGCCGCGGGACGTTCTTCAGGTTTGGTAATAAGCTCATCCTGCGGGACGCCCTGCCGGGCTGCCAGAGATTCCAGCCAGGCCAGGCCGGCTTCCTCGCTCGCTGGAGCTTCCGGTTTAGCCGCTTCTGCCGGGACTTCGAGAATCTCCGGCGCACTTGCTTCTGCCCCAACGGCCATTTCTTTGATCCAATCGGGCATTTCGGCGGCTGGTTCGGCGAGCGTTTCCTCTGCGATAGGCGACTCGGTCTCCATTGCCTTCAACCAGTCGGGGATTTCTTCGGCAGGGGTGGCGGGAGTTTCCGGGGAAACGACAAGCGATTCCTCTACAACCGGGGCTTCGGACTCCATGGCCTTCAGCCAATCGGGAATTTCTTCAGCCGGAGCAGCCGCCTCGACGGGAGAAATTGTTGATCGCTCTTCGGGTGAGGTGATCAGCTCTTCCTGGGGGACGCCTTGCTTGGCGGCCAGACCTTCGAGCCAGGCCAGAGCCGCATCTTCGCTTTCCAATACACCGGGTGGTGGGGCGGTGGGCGTCTCATGGGAAACGGCAATCGTCTTCCCTTCGGCCGGGGTCTCGGCTTCCATCGCTTTCAACCAATCGGGCACATCCTCGGCGGGGATGGCGGGTGTTTCCTGGGAAACGACGGGTGTCTCCCCTACAACGGGGGCTTCGGCCTCCATCGCTTTCAACCAATCGGGAATATCCTCGGCAGGGGCAGCTTCAGCAGCAGGTGGAATCGGCATTCCAGCAGGCGGGTATTCGATCTTTACCGTTTTGAACTGGTCCACAATGTCTGCCGCTGGCCCGGCATCGGCGATGGGCGGCTCTTCGGCTTCGAAACCTTTCAGCCAATCCGGTATTTCCATGCCCGGTGCGGCAGGTTCTGCGGCTACGGGTGCGGCGGTGGATGGCGCCTCTCCCAGCCAATCAGGCAGGTCAGCCGTAGGGGATTCGGCCGCGGCCTGCGGTAACTCCGGCTCAATGGATGGAGGTGGAGCTGAAAAATCGCGCAGCCAATCGGGAATTTCACCGCCGGGCGGCTCGGGGGATTGCGGCGCGGCTTCTTCTTTTTTCTCGCCAAGCCAATTAATGATCGTATCCGATTCACCCGGCTGTTTTTCTTGCAGCCACGGGAGCGTTTCTTCTTTGCTTGCTGCTTCACTCGGTTCGCCGGAACCGGCATCTTCTAGCATGCCGGAGGGCGCCATGTCTTTGAGCCAGTCGGGAAGCTCGGCGTGGGCTGGGCCGGTCTCAACGGGTGGAGTTTCCTCATCGAAGCTGACGGGACCCTCTTCGGCTGCGCCGGTCGAAGGCCCCCAACCGGCCTGTTTCATCCAATCGGGGATGTCCTCCGCAGGAACTGCCGCGGCCTCTGCGCTGGGAGGTGTCTCAGTTGGCGCGCTAAGCCAATCCGGGGTTTTTGGCTCGGAAGGCTTTTCGTCCCAGGCAAAAACATTCTCGCCTCCGCCGGTGTAGGCGGGGATAGCCGGCAGGCCAGCGCCTTCTCCCTCTGCCAGTGCAGGTTTTTCTTTGCCTTCGGGAGAAAGCCATTCGGGAAGATTTTCCCCGCCGCCGGTTTGTTCGAAAGCTATACCCAGCGAGGATGCCCAAGTCGGCTGTCCGGCTGCCCCACCGGCGGCCTGTTGGCCGGGTTTGTAGGCGTAACGCTCGAGATTGATCGCATTATCAGGCACGCCATCCGATGTCAGGCTGCGTGGGCCGGTGTGGGCGTAGTAGGGGTCAAGCGTGACCACCCGCTGGCGATAAATCTGTGTATCTTCTTTGCGCTCAGTATCGGGGAGGATAATCGCCAGGAGACGGTTGGCCTCCAGGCAGTTGGGGAGCTTTTTGAGGAGCGTGCTGCACATCTCGACGGCTTCGACGCGCAGGCCAGTCAGGTGGTAGACCTGGGCTAATAGGGTTTGCAGGTCAGCGCGTTGAGGATCCTCGGCTAAGGCGGCGCGCAGCTCGCCAATGGCTTGTTGGTAAAGATCGCCTTTGGCGTACATACGCGCCAACGCCCCACGCGTGAGGCGCACCTTGGGCGGCTCCAACCCGTCGCGACGCCCATACAGGCGGCGCAGCTCATCCTGGATAGCGGCGTTGGATGGCTGGGCTTCGAAGGCGCGCTCCATGTGCCAGATGGCTGCATCCAGGTTGCTTTCGTCTTCGCGGATGATGCTCATCCCCACATGGGCGACGAAATCTTCCGGGACGGCGGAGAGCACGCGCTGGAATACATCGGCCGCGTCGCCATAACGCTGGGTCTCGAGGAACGCTTTGCCCAGCAGCCGGTAGGTGCCGATATGTTTGGGGAATGATTGGAGTATGTGGCGGCAATGGGCTACGGCTTCTTCGATCTGATTGCCGTCAATCAGGCCTTCGATTTCACGGTTGTAGGATCGTAACGGTATACTTGCCATAAGTCAGTGCTCCCTCACCCATAGTATGCCCTATTCTAGCGTAAGATGCAAGTGGTCATTTTGTAATGTTTGCTTGATCACCGCTCAGCCTGGAGGAAAAACCGAAAATTTAATGTTTGATTTACCCTCCCGGGTGAAATTCCACCAACTCCAACGTTGAGTCAATCGTGAGAGGGTACGGAATGCCCGAAATCCTGAGCGTGGCGCGTTCCACTTGCTGCTTGACCAATCCCAGGTTCGGCTCGAACCAAAGTGTATTCTTCAAAACCAGCACAGCCGACACAGTGTTGGTTTGCCCTTCACTGGTGATGCTCAGGGTGAAATCGAGAGTCAAATCTCGGCTGATTTTGATGGCCTTGGGGAACTCGCCAGCAGGAACAGTCACGGCATCGAAGAGCGCCTCACCGCCGCCAGCCGTCTTCCAGGTCATGGTGATGGGGCTGTTTTCCAGCGTCCCGGAGACAGTTTCCCCATCTTCGGTGGCAGAGAGATTGCCTGAGGCGAGGTAGACGCCCTCCCAGGTCAGATCCCAATTCTGATCTGCAAATGTTTGGTAGGCCGGGGCAAATACGCCTGAGACATGCTCGAGCTGCCAGATTCCCTCGGCGTTTCCGGTGACGAGACCCATCATCAGCAGCGGGAAGTTGATAATCGCGCCATCCTGGCACTCAGCTGACATCTGGGTGGTAACGCCAGTGCTCATGTCGAGCGCGGTGAGCATGGCTGTTCCATCCTGGATTTCGACAACCTGGATGGCAAAATCACTGGACCCACCTTCTGGTGAAACTTGATACACCCACTCATTGCCAGGGGTGAGGGGGTAAAGCGGATTGGCGCATGGCCCATTGATGATGGGTGGTGGAACGATCGGCGCGGTGATCTGGGTGGGGGTGAGAATTTGGGTCGGTGTAGCAGTGAAATCAGCGACAGATTCAACCGTAGGTATGGGGGTGTCGGTGGGCAATGGTACATCTGTAGCCGCCACCTGTGTCGGTGGCAGCGGAGAAGGGGGCAGGACGGCAGGCGTCGCCCTCCCACAGGCCAGGCCGGCCAGCAGAATCGCAATCAATAAGCCATATCGCTTCGATTGCCTCATGCCTGTTATTCCTTCTTCTCCTCCGGCTCATCCTCGCTTTTCAAAGCTGCTTTTACTGCCGGGAGATTCTTGAGTAAATTCATCAAGCTGATGCCGGTGAGGGCTTCGACGACGGTCGGGATCTGCGTCATCGTGTCGGCTACATCGCGGGTGATCTTGGCAGTGCCCGCCCCCGATTGGCTGTCGCCGCCAGTGCTGATGACGACGATCTTCTCGGTTTTTGCGAGCGGCTGTGCAATAGCGGAGGCCAGTTCGGGCAGCTTGTCCACGATCTGCTGCAAGATGGCGGCCTGGGTGTACTGCTGCCAGGCCTCGGCCTTTTTGGCAATGGCAACGGCTTCAGCCAGACCCTGGGCCTGGATGACTTCGGCCTGGGTGAGACCCTGGGCTTTGATCACATCGGCCTGCGCCAGCCCTTTGGCTTTATTGGCATCCGCATCGCCGATACCCAGGTTTCGTGTGGCCGCCATTTGCCCTTCAGCTTCGACTTCGAGCTTGTATTTGCTGGCCTCGGCCAGCGTACGAATGCGGAACTGTTCGGCTTCGGCTGGCTTACGTATGGTGGCTTCCAACTCGCGCTCGCGGCGCATGACTTCCTGCTCCTGCACCTCGATCTGCTTGCGCTTCTCGACCACGTCAATTTGGATTTCCTCTTCTTTGACCTTTTGGTTGGTTTTATTTTGTTGGAGCGAGTAGGCCAGCTCGGCTTCGGCCTTTTTCTGGTTGACTTCGGCGTCGTAAGCCGCTTTTTGCACCGAGTAGCTTTTCTCCGATTCGGCGATCTTTGTCTCGGCCTCGTATTTGGCCGTCTCGCCTTCCTGGCGGGCGCGCGCCGACTGGATGGTGGCATCCCGTTGGGCGTTGGCCTGCCCGATGGTGGCGTCGCGCTTCACTTCGGCGATGCGCGCCTGCCCCAGGGCGTTCAGGTACCCCTGCTCGTCGTGGATATTCTTGATCGTGAACGAGACGATCACCAACCCCATGTTCTTCATATCAATCGCCGAGACTTCCTGCACCCGCTGGGCAAACTTATCGCGGTCTTTGTAGATTTCCTCCACCGTCATCGTGCCGACAATGGCGCGCAGGTGGCCTTCCAGCGTTTGTAGCGCCACATTCTGGATTTCTTCGACCGATTTCGACAGGAACTGCTCGGAAGCAGTGACGATCGAGACATCGTCGGAGCCGATTTTCACCTGGGCGACGCCGTCCAAGGTGACGGGGACGCCCTGCAAGGTATAGACACTCGGCGTGACCACCTCGATGGTCATTAATTCCAGCGAAAGATTGTCGGCGCGTTCCAATACAGGCCAGATGAAAGCTGCGCCGCCGCGCACCACCCGGAAGCTGCGTACAAATTTCTTGCCAGTGGCTGCATCGGTGAATCCGGTTTTGCGCCCGGAAATGATCAGCACCTCATTCGGGCCGACCTTTTTATAGCGCGAGGCATAGGCAAATGCCAGAACGAGGACTACAAAAAAAAGGCCGAAGATTGCAACTAAAGCAAGGAATGTCAGGTCCATAGGATCGTCTCCTGTTATGAATTGGATTGAGGTTGAACTACAGCTACCCCCCCAACGATTTTATTGATGGTTACTGTTTCACCGCGCGAGATGGCTATCCCAGAGGCGGATTTTGCCGTGTAGGTAATACGTCCACCCTGGGCTACAAAAGCGATCTCTCCTACACTGTCCGCGGGGATGGGTGTGATCACTTCTGCAGTTGTGCCGATGATGTCTTTGAGCTGTACTTCAGAAGACCCCTGCGGAGCGATGAGAAAATACCCGAAAGCGAAATGAGCGATTACAGCAATTACAAGCCCGCCGCCTGCCGCCCAGGCCAGGCTAACCTTGGGAGTGGTGTCGAGCAGCCCGAGGGCGATCAACCCAAACGCCCCAAACGCGGTTACAAAGCTGGCAATGGTGACCGGCGAGAGCGACGGGATTTTGACAGCGTGCGAGCCATCGCCCACATCCGCACCGACATCAATGCCGGCGTGCCCGGAGCCTAAATCGTGCCCACCGATATTAACATCATGCCCGCCAATATCCATGTGTAAGTCGAGGCCGGGAATGTGAATATCGTGCAATGCCCCCCCGACGAGGATCAAAATGGCATAGATCACCCCCACGCCGAGCAACGCCAGGTAGATCAACGTAATGCCGAGCGAACCAGAAAAGGCTTCCACAGGTTACTCCTTTGCAGCTTCTCGCGATAAAACCGCAGGTTCATAATCATTCTAGCACAAAATCGGGTTTTGAGTGATGCACGAGAATAGGATGAAATTTCCCGAAAAAGAAGCTGATGCAGTGCAAAGCACTGCATCAGCTTCTTTTTCGGCTTATCCCCCAGGATGCAAATGTCAATTATCTGCCATCTCGAACATGAACATCTTGTCAGTCGCAACGTCCAGCTTTCCCGATTTCGCCAAAATCAGCCCATTATTTTCGATGAAGCACCCTTCTGCTGAGGCCTGGAAATCTTCCAGCGTGGCGCAGGCAACGAGCGGCTGCCCGTTCAAGGTGACGCCAGTTGCTTTCAGACCCCGCGCGGCCAGGGCAATTATGTTGACTCGGCTGGCGGGCGCGCCTTCATATTCACCCTGGGATGCGCCGATGGTCACTGTGATGACATTGCCAGCCCTTACCTGGGCCAGCTCGGTCGTGCGGAACGCGCCCAATTGATAAGCGATTGTTTGCCCATCGTCTTCGTACAGGGTAAAGCTGG